>JAPPLI010000176.1 GCA_028819495.1 Gammaproteobacteria bacterium
TGGCTGCCGGCGCCCTCCATGGCGGCCTGAAACCGGGTTTTTCAGGGTCGACTAATGAACGGGCCGCATCAAAAGGTGTTGAGGTGAATGCCTTGATTAATGAGATGCTTAGAAAGGATATCGATTTGATTGAGGCGGTAAAGTAAAGAAGTAATTATGGGGTCAGAGTAAAAATTCTGGCGAATTTCTTACTCTGACCCCGGGTATCCGGGTGTTTGTGTACTCTTCATGCCTCGGCGTGCCAGACCAGGGGGAAGGCCTTTTCGTCCGTGGCAGGAGCGCCGGGACTGATGGAAACATGTTCCTGGGTGACGATCGGATCTGTTCCCGGGCGCGGGTCCCAGCAGGCATCATCGCCGAGCCAGCGGGTGGACAGGGCCAGGCGGCGCCGGGTGGGTGAGAAATTGCCGTGGGACGTGTGGATGATAGACGTGTTGAAGATGATGGCGTCCCCTGCCCTGGTCTCGTAAGACAGGAACTCGTAATTATCCCTCAGGGCGTTGAAATCCGGGATTTCCTCTTCGGAACTGGATCCGATCCATTCCGCCTGGCTGGTGTCTTCCCCGCCATCGGGCAACACCGGTCTGAACCATTTGTTCCAGGTGTGGGAACCGCGTACGAATTCCAGTCCGCTCGACTTGAGATCAGCGTCGGTCAGGGACAGCCAGACCGAACAGATCTGCTTCCCCTTGAACGGCCAGTATGGAAGGTCCTGGTGCCAGAAAAACTCTTCCGGCGTATTCGGTTCCTTGACGAATATGTGATCGAAGTATATGCGCGCGGTGCTTGATCCCATGGCCTGTGCCGCGAGTTCGCCCACTCCTGAGTTGAATGCAAAATCCCTGAAGTCCTGATCAGTCGGCCACATGTAGCGGTCATGCAGGAAACGCTGTTCGTTCCCGCCGGGGTTCGTGTCATGCACCCATACACTGGGGCCGGCAAGTTGCCGGTCTATGGCCCTGGTCATGCGTTCGGTCCACACGGAATCGACGCATCGCGGCACCAGCACTGCACCTTCTTCCTGGTAGGCTGTTATTTCTTCTTCGGTGAGGTCTCTGTAAGCTGTGTCCGGCATGGTTGTTTCCTCGTATGAATGGATGGGGTCAGAGTAAAAATTCTTCGAATTTCTTACTCTGACCCCTGAATTTCTCTGACCCCTGGATTTATTAATGTTATGGCTTTTTTTTGTTTAACTATAGCGGTTTTTCCACTGTTATCAACTCCCGAAACGCCGGCTGATGCGTATCCCGTATTCCCTCCGATCATTGCTGTTGATGATCAGGGTCGTGGGGTCGATGTCCAGTTTTGCCAGGGGATAGACTTCGTTGGTGAGGTTGTCACCGTACAGGGAGATGCTCCAGGCGCGCTTCGGGCTGGTCCAGGTCAGGGAGGCGTTGAGCCGGTCAACCGCCTCGATTTTGTTGAGCGGCGTATTGACCGGCTGGCCGAACATCCCGCCCCGGTGGTAGTAGTCCAGGCGGGACTCCAGGGTAGCGCCGCCGGGCAGGTCGTGGGCATAGCGGGGCGACAATGAAACGGTTAATTCAGGCGTCAGCGCCGGCCTGTCGCCCTTGCCGATGCCTTGCACTCCCTCGTCCACTTCGGATATCTCGACATCGATATAGCCCAGGGCAAAGTGGATGTCAAAAGAGCTGGCAAGCTGCAGTTTGCCTTCCAGTTCCAGGCCCGTGGCTTCGGATTCGGCGGCGTTCTGGGTCAGGGTGAGGAAGCCGTCGTCGATCAATTCGTTGCTCTGCACCGCCAGGTCCCGGTAGCGGACGTGGAACAGGGCGGCGTGCAGCCACAGGCGGCTGCCCCAGGCGCCTTTTGCGCCGAGTTCAAACGAGTCGGCAAAGGTGGGGTCGAAGGCGACAAACGTGGCCGCGCCGGCGAAGGGCCGGGGCGGATAGCCGCCGGCCTGGTAACCGCGCGCATAGCTGAAATAGGCGTTGATGTTCCCGGCAATGCGGTACGAAAGCGATGCATCGCCGCTGAATTCATCCCAGTCATCCTTGCGCTGCGCCGGCACCGGAAAATAATGCAGGGATGCCTGGGCGTCTTTTTTATCATGGGTGTAACGGGCGCCCAGGCCCAGGACCCAGCGTTCGCCGAGATCGATATTGGCGTGGCCGAAACCGGCCCTGCTGCTGGTCTTCTGCTCCAGGTAGAGCCTCCCGTCAAAATCGCGGGTCGGTATCACTTCCGGGCGCCCGTCCGCCAGCCCGCCGGCACGGAACACAAACGGACTGTCGTTGAATCCGTCTTCGTCAAAGGCGTAGAAACCGGCAATCCAGTCGCCCCAACCGGCGTTGCCGCGCAACTGAATCTCCACCGTTGTCTGGTCGGCTTCGCCGCGTTCGGGAAACTCGATCAAGGTCGCCCTGACCTTCTCATTGTCCAGCCCCCCCTCGTACCACATATCGCGATAGCTGAGGATCGCCCTGAGATTCAGCCGGTCCGAAATGTTCCAGTCGGCGGTCAGCGAGACCCCCAGGGTCCTGTCTTCCGTAGCGGTCAAATCGTCGTTCACGGAAAAGGTGTCATCAGGGTCCGCCGGCTGATCTTCGGGGCGGAGCCCGAAACCGTTGGGGACGTTGAAAACCTCCACTGCATGGGGCGCTATCCCCTGGTCCGAACGGGCCAGATCAGCGGTTGCCAGGAAACTCAGCGTGCCTGACGCCTCCCAGAGCAGCGCGACGCGGCCGAAGCCGCGCAGGATTTCACCGATGTCCGCGTCGGGGTCTTCAATCAATACAGCCTTGCCGATTCCGTTACGGGACTTGACGCCACCCGTGACCGCCACGGAGAGCGTCTCGGCCAATGCCACATCAGCATACAGGTGCCCGTCAATGCGCCCGAGACTGCCGGCCTTGATATCGAGGCGTGCGCTATTGTCTCCTGCCGGCTCCCTGGTGACGATGTGCAGGGCGCCGCCCAGGGTATTACGGCCTGACAGGCTGCCCTGGGGGCCGCGCGCCACCTCGACCCGTTCAATATTCATGAGGTCCATGTTGGCGCCCATGTTGCGCCCCAGGTATACCCCGTCCAGGTAGATGCCCACGGACGGATCCGTAGTGATGATGTGATCCTGCACCCCGGCGCCGCGCATGAATACGGCCGCGTGCCCGGTGTTGCCCTGGCCGAAGTTTGTCTGAACGACGTTGGGCGCGAATTTCTCGACCTGGTTAAGCTCGGTGACCCCGCGCCGACGCAGGTCATCTTCCTGCAGTACGGTGATCGCATTCGGGACTTCGTGTAGTGATTCCTCACGTTTGCGCGCGCTCACGACGATCTCTTCCAGGATTGTCGCCTGGGTTTGCGCGGATACCGGAGAGACGGGCAGGGTCAATGCTGCTACAAGTCCGGGAATGATTAACGCCGTCCGAACGCCGCGCCATGCGCCAGGCAGATTCCGGCGTTTATCGATCATGGGCGAACTTGCCGTCCTCTTGTATCGATGGGGTCAGAGTAAAAATTCTTTCAGAATTTCTTACTCTGACCCCGGTTTTTCCTTTTTCCGTCTGCGCCGGTACCTGGCCAGGAAAAACGGGAACCCGGCAAGGTATAACCAGACCTGCGGGTTGGACAGGGCTTTCTTCAGGGCGTTGACGATGTCGTCGGGGCTGACATAGACCCGGGTCTGCATGGCCTGTTCCGGGGCGCTGTGGATGACCAGGTGATCTTTTTTGTACTCGAACTCGCCGAACATGAATTCGACGTCCGCCAGTTTGCTGCGCACTCTCATTGGCTCAGCTCTTCTTCAGGCGCCCCGTTTCCTGGGCGTAGGCGATCCTGTCTTCCAGCAGGCCTGATATGTCTTCCGGCGCATACCCTGCCGGGGGCGTGAACTGGCCGCGGGCATACAGGTCATCGAATACCTCCTTGCAGATGGACACCTTCTCCGACAGGCTGCGCGGCGGGTTGCCGGGCGGAAACCGGTTGGGCGGATAGATGGGTTTGTCGTAGATCTGGCGAAAACCCTCGGTGCGCAGGTCCACCCAGCAATTGTGGATGGTTTTCGTGCGGTGGTGCCGCAACGCTTCTATATCAATACCAACCGCCAGCACCTGTTCCTCGGGGTATGGCATGTGACGCAGGACCATGCCGGTATAATCGATGGCAAACGAGTTCCCGGGACAGAAGGCCCTGGGATAATATTCATAGTTCACCTTGCCCCAGTTGGAACCCAGCAGGTAGCACATGTTGTCATGGGCGCGGGCGCGCCGGGTGAACATCCAGAAATCCCAGGGTTCGGATACGCCTTCCACCTCCTGTATGGCGCCGGGATGGCAGATTATCTCCACCCCGTTGTAACCCAGGGCGCGGGATACCTCCGGCGTACAGCCGTCATGGCAGGTCATGGTGCCGAGCTTGCCGATGGGGGTATCGACCACGGGAAACAGGTCCTTGATGTCACCCCCGATCTTCTCGCAATATTCGGTGAAGAGGTCATGGGGGCTGGTGCCGAGGCCGATGTACGCGGGGATGTGCCACTTGTGATATTTCAGTACGATATCGCCTTCCGGCCCGATGATGAAGTTGGTGTTGAACCAGCGGTCCGGAAACTCCGGCAGTTCCTCACAGACGCCGCCGGCGACGATATACAACCCGTATTGCCTGGCCACTTCACCCAGTTGTTCCGATTCCGGCCCTGGTATGGTGACCACCTTGTCCATCTGGTCCTTGATGCGGCTTTCCCCCTTGCCCGGCGTGCCCACGCCCTGCATGAAATACTCGGGCAACACCACCAGGCGCACCGGCTGCTCCCAGAAATAGCCCACACCGAAGTGGATCAGGTTGCATACCCGGTCCAGGTTTTTCCTGATGTCCTCCCGTTTTTTCACGACGGTGACCTCAGGCTGAACAACTAACGCCGTATAGGGCGCAATTCTTTCCGCTTTTTCAGACATAGTTAATACCCGTTGTTTGTTCAGGGGACGGAATTAATTCCGTCCCCGGTGTGCAATTCCCTAAAAGTCAAAATCATCTTCCTCCTCTTTCAAACCCAGGTCCAGGAGGATTTCGTTGGCGGCTATTGTCCCCATGCCGCAGATACCCCCGCCGGGATGACACGACGGGCCGGTCATATAGAATTTCTTTATGGGACCGCGATAATCGGCATAGTTGGGAAACGGCCGGAAAGCCCCCATCTGGGCCAGGGTGCGTTCGCCGCCGGTAGTGACGCCCCGGTAAAAACACAGGTTGGCCCGGGCCAGGCTGGGTCCCGTCTCCACGTACTCGGCCAGTATGTTGTCATCATCCATGTTGGCCGTGTAGTTGCGCAGCTGCCTGAGCAGGGTATCGCGCACGTAGGCGGGACCGGTTTGTTTCCAGTCCTCGCCGGAAGCAAGGTCCACCGGCACGAAAGTATCCATGATCAGCGTATGTTTCCCCGCCGGCGCCCGGGTCGGGTCCATGGTGGTCCAGGCGGCGGTCCACAAAAACGGGTCGGCCGGGGCCAGCCCCATGGCCATCTCGTTATATTGTTTGTCTATATCGGCCACCGTGCCGAAGATGCGCTGGAAGGCCGTCTTGTCCATGTCTGTCCCGTTCCTGAACTCCGGCGCCTCGTTCAGCGCATAATGCACGCGGGCAATGGTCACGTCGCCGAAGCGGAAATTACGCACAAGGTCAAGAAAATCCTCCGTGAGCACGCCTTCATCGAATCCATGCAGGTAGGTCTGGTAAGGGTCCAGTTCGGAAACAACCGCCTGTCTCGCGGTGACCTCGGTACCATCCTCAAGGCGAAAACCGATACACTCGTTGTCCTCAACGATAAATTTTCTGACGGTCGCGCCGGTAAGCACCACGCCGCCGTTGGCCTCAACATAACGCTGCAGGGCTACCGACAACATGCCGCTGCCGCCTTCCGGAATGGCCTGCCCGTAGTAATGGATGCTGGGGATCATGACGTAGAACCCGGCAGCCGTCCCCAGTTGGTCCGGCAGGGTCTGGGGCGCCATGGCCCAACCCAGGATAAACGCGCGCACGTGGTCATTCTCGAAGTTCTCCAGGGTAAACTGGCGCGAACTCAACTGGTAGTCGCGTAACCGCTTCAGGCCTTCCGGACTGTTTTCCATGGCCTGGTAAAGATAACTGGGAGGCGCCGGCGGGGAAAACATGCCCTTGATCACGCCGTCTTTTATTTCGCCGAATTCCTCGTAAATTTCCCGGTAACGCCGGGCGTCACGGCGGGAGTATTCGGCTATGGTGTCACAGGTCTTGTCCACGTCCCTGTAAACTATAATCCCCTGCCCTTCGTACTTGTTCGGGTGGCCGGTTATATGGTCTTCCGACCAGATGTATTTCAGGCCGTGCTTTTCGAGTTCAGGCTGCAACTCCCTGAAATCGGGGTTCAGGTGGATCCAGACGTGGGAAGAACCGAACATGTCGTGTTTGAATCCGGGCAGCGTGACTTCCCGGGTAATCACTCCGCCGCCCACCCGGTCATTGCGTTCGGCCACCAGGACCTTGAGGCCGTTCCTGACCAGGAGCGCGGCACAGATCAACGCGTTATGACCGCCGCCGGCTATGATTACGTCATAATCTGGCATTAAGTGTTCTCTGTTACGTCATTCATCCTGCCAATGCAGTTATCCGGATTGGGGGGGTCAGAGTAAAAATTCTGACGAATTTCTTACTCTGACCCCAACTACGCTTACTCTGACCCCAAATATCCGGACTCATCTGCGTTAATCTGCGTCATCTGCGGATAAATCTGTGGCTAACAGTTAAAGTACAGTTCCCGGTAATGGCGCAGTTCCTCGATGGAGTCGCGGATGTCGTCCAGGGCGAGGTGCGCCGATTCCTTGTCGAACGGATCCGGGTTGCCGGTCCAGCGTTTCACCAGCTCCTTGACCGTGCTCACGTCCAGGTTGCGGTAATGAAAATACTTCTCGAGTTCGGGCATATGCCGGTACAGGAAGCGGCGGTCCTGGCAGATGCTGTTGCCGCACATGGGGGAGACTCCGGCCGGCACGTATTCGCGCAGAAATTCCAGGGTGAGTTTCACGGCATCAGTCTCCCTGTACTCACTGCTGCGCACCCGTTGCAGCAACCCCGAGCGGGTATGTTGATTCACGTTCCAGTCATCCATGCCGGCCAGAACGGATTCGGGCTGGTTCAGGGCCATCACCGGACCTTCCGCCAGCAGGTTCAACCGGGAATCGGTGATCACTGTGGCAATCTCCAGGATGCAGTCCTGTTCCGGGATTAAACCGGTCATTTCGAGATCGATCCAGATAAGGTTGTTTTCCGAATGGGCCATTTGGGTTAAAATCCGGCTTATGAATGGTTTGACTTACGCGCTTATCATAGCATTGATCACCGGCGTTTTTCTTCAATGGCGCCTGAGCGGCCGCCATATCCGCCACATCAGGGCAAACCGGGATACGGTGCCCGAAAACTTCGCAGACAAGATCCCCCTTGACGCACACCAGAAAGCGGCCGATTACACCTGCGCCAAGACCCGCGCCGGGCTGGCCGAACTGGGCGTGTCTTCACTGCTGCTGTTGATCTGGACTCTGGGAGGCGGCCTGGACCTGCTGGATTCACTTGTCCGCACCTATCACCTGCCGGCCCTGTGGGCAGGGACCGTCTTCATCCTGGCAGTGGTATTGATCTCATCGCTGCTGGAACTGCCGTTGTCTCTGTACCGCACGTTCAGCGTGGAACAGCGCTTCGGTTTCAACAAGATGACGCTCAAACTGTTTATTTCAGACCTGTTGAAAAATGCCCTGCTCATGCTGGCAATTGCTACGCCGCTGATCCTGCTGGTGCTGTGGTTCATGGACAACGCCGGCGCCTGGTGGTGGCTTTACGTCTGGCTGACCTGGCTGGGTTTCAACCTGGTCATGGTCTGGGCCTACCCGGCGTTCATCGCACCGTTATTCAATCAATTCAGGCCATTGGACAATGCCGAACTGGCGGCCCGCATCGCCGCGCTACTGGACCGGAACGGTTTTACCAGCAACGGCATTTTCGTCATGGACGGCTCGACCCGCTCCACCCATGGGAACGCCTACTTTACCGGCCTGGGAGCGAATAAACGGATCGTTTTTTTCGACACCCTGATAGACGAATTGTCCTACGACGAAATAGAGGCGGTGCTGGCCCACGAACTGGGGCATTTCAAGTGCGGCCACATAAAAAAACGCCTTTCAATCCTGGGGGCAACTTTTCTTGCCGGTTTTGCGATACTGGGCGTGCTGCTGGAACAACCCTGGTTCTATACCGGCCTGGGTGTCAGCGAACCCTCCGCCTATATGGCGCTGACCCTGTTCGTGCTGGTGGCGCCTGCTTTCACTTTCTTCCTGCAACCGGTATTCTCATCCATCTCCCGCAAACATGAGTTTGAAGCCGACGATTTTGCCATGGCCCAGGTGCGGTCCGGCAGCCTGATCAATGCCCTGGTCAAACTCTACAAGGAAAATGCCAACACCCTGACCCCTGACCCGATGTATTCGGCTTTTCATGATTCACACCCGCCGGCGCCTATCAGGATAGCCCACCTGGCGTCGGGATAGCGGGAAAATCACCGGTCAGAACAGGAAGTCTGACGCATCGAGGCTGGCAATATCGAAACCCTCGAGCAGGATGGTTCCTCCCCCGTGCTCCGTCAGGTCGATAACCGCGCCATCCGCGCCTGATGATACGGCAAGATCATCAAAACCCGCCAGCCCGAAGGCGCTGATATCGATTACGTCATTACCGTTTCTGAAGTCGGTTATGGCGTCCTCCCCGTGCCCCGGAGCGAAGATGAAGGTGTCAAAGCCGATGCCGCCGTCCAGAACATCCGCGCCGGCGCCGCCGTCCAGCATATCGGCGCCAGAGCCACCCCACAACTGGTCCGCGCCCGGGCCGCCCTTGAGCACATCTCCACCCTCGCCGCCGTACAACTCATCATCGCCGCGGCCGCCGAACAGCCTGTCATCTCCCGGGCCGCCGTCCATGGTATCGCTGTTCGTGTCATCACCGCCCGGTCCGCCGTAGATCGTATCGTCGCCCCGGCCGCCGAAAAGTTTGTTGGCGCGCTGGTCACCGGCCAGTATGTCATCATGATCCGACCCCCGCAGGTTGATGATGTCGGGAAGCTCCACCTCCGCTCGCCTGCCGTTGTCCGCATAGGCAAACGTAACCGTGTTCGCGAATATATCCCCCTCGGCGTCACCACCCCGGGGCGCGGGATCGTGCAGACGCACTGTTACGCCCGCGGGTGAACCCGAGTAGGACGCGGTATCGTCGCCGTCACCGCCGGCCAGCCTGTCGGCCCCGGCGCCGCCGTTCAACGTGTCGTTCCCGGTCCCGCCGTACAGTTCATCGTCACCGCCAAGACCGTACAGGTAATCATTCCCACCGAGACCATGTATCTTTTCTGTTTCATCTGTCCCGGTCAGGCTGTTCCCCCTGCTGGTGCCCGTGATGGTATCGCCGATAACGGTAACCGCCTCTATCTCTTCAACCAGTATCGTATAGGTTCCGGAATTGTCCGTACCCGGATTGCTGGTATAGCTGCCGGCGCTGATATAGTAGGTGCCGCCGGCAAGAACGGTAAATGTCAGGCGCGAATCGAATATCCTGTTTGCAGAGTCGATATCGTCGTTGGTAAGAAGGTGATTCCCACTTGAATCGAACAACTTCAGGATGGTGTCTTCGGCCTTGTCGGGGGCGGGTCCGCGGCCTGACAGCGTAATCAGGTAGGTTTTTCCCCTCTCCAGTTCTATCCCGACCCAGTCTTCATCGAGCTTGCGGTCAAGATTGCCGTTGAACGTATCGCCAACGGACATGGCATAGGTGGTCCCGGCACTGGCGGCCGCATCCAGGGATGCTTCGGGGCTCTCGTTGATAATTACCATAAGTCAATTCTAGAATAAACGGGGCCGGAAGGCCCCGTTTTTAAGAAACTTCGCTTCGTCCGGCCAGGGCGTGGGAGAGTGTATTGCTGTCGATATATTCCAGTTCGCCGCCCAACGGGACGCCGTGGGCGATACGGGTCACGCGGATTTGATATTTCCGCACGATTTCGTTTATATAGTGCGCGGTCGCCTCGCCTTCCATGGTCGAGTTGGTGGCCAGAATCACTTCCCTGACGTCGCCCCCCGCGCCGGTATCGGGCGCCCCGGCAAGGTACGCGGCCAGTTTGTCCAGTCCCAGTTCCTGCGGGCCGATACCGTCCAGGGGAGACAGGTGCCCCATCAATACGAAGTACTTTCCATTGTAGCCCGCCGCCTCCATGGCGAATACGTCTGCCGGACTTTCCACGATGCAGAGCAGTGAACCGTCCCGTTTGTCGCTCAGGCAAAGACCGCATACCGGAGCTTCACTGAAATTGCGGCACCTTTCACAACTGCCGATTTTTTCCATCGCCTCCGTCAAAGCCAATGCCAGGGAATTCGCTCCGTCCCGGTCCCGCTGCAGCAGGTGGTAACTGATTCTCTGGGCTGATTTTTTCCCGATACCAGGCAGGCAGCACAATGCCTGGATCAGCGCACTCAGGCTGGGTGGTTCAGCCTGCTTCATTCACAGGTCCTGCTCACTGGTCCGTATTTCTCCCCAGGTGATGCGATGATCGCGCCGGATTTTTGCCTGCTGCGGGTGCCTGCGACCGAAAGCGTATCGGGTTATACGGTTGAGGAAGCACGTGCCCGCAGCAGGCAAAAAGACAAGCGAGGGCGCATCACCTGGGGAGAAATGCGGACCACACATCTCAGAACGGCAGCTTGAAGCCCGCGGGCAGGCCCAGTCCGGAAGTGACGTCATTCATCCTGTCCTGGGCAGCCTTTTCGACCCGCCTGTTTGCATCATTCACCGCGGCGGCGATAAGGTCTTCCAGCATCACCTTGTCCGAATTCAGCAGTGAGGGTTCTATTTCAACCCGCTTCACGTCATGCCTGCCGGTCATGATGACTTTCACCATACCTGCGCCTGCTTCACCCTGTACCTCCGTGGCTGCAATCTCCTCCTGCGCCCGTTGCATGTTTTCCTGCATTGTCCGGGCCTGCTTCATGATGTCATCGAAACCGCTTTTCATACGTCTCTCCTCAAAGATAGATGGGGTCAGAGTAAAATTTCTGGCGAAATTCTTACTCTGACCCCAGGGTCCCGCAGAATTTCAGCTCAGGGGTCAGAGTAAGAAATTCGAAGAATTTTTACTCTGACCCCATATATCCGGCCCGCGATTTTACTCTGACCCCAGGTATTTGATCGATTCCTTATCGATCGTTGCATCAAACGTTTTCATGAACAGTTTCACGTCAGGATCATTTTCAACGGCTTCCAGGGCAGCCTGTTTCGCCTCAAGATCGTTGCGGGCTTTTCTTTGCGCAGGCGTTTCGTCTGCAGGCTTTTCTACAACCACAACCAGCCTGGTTTCGGCGCCGAAACGCAAGCTGAGCGCAGCCTGTAACTTGTCCTTCTGGTTTGTTGCTGCCAGGTGTTCCTGATCCGGGTGCAGAACAAGGCATATCCTGTTCCCCTGATACTTCTGCAAGGTACAGTGTGCGGCCAGTTCTTTCGTCAGTCCGTCCAACGCCATGGAGTCGATCAGCTTATGCCAGTCGTCATTGCCGGCAAGCGCCGGCGTGTCTTCGTTTTGGCCCTGGACGGCTGGCGCTGCCGTACCGGTACCGGTATCCCCGGCAACACGCCCGCTTTCGCTTTCCGCAGCGCCGGATGCCTCCCAGGGTTGAAATGCCAGCATCCGGATCATGGTCATCTCAAACGCGGTTTTCTGGTCCGGCGCCATCTGCAGGTCCCTGCGCCCGTTCAAGGCGATCTGGTAATAGAGTTGGACAGCCTCCTTATCGAGCCTGCGGGCGAAGCCGCGGCAGGTCTCATCGACAATGTCGGAGTCGTCCGGCAACACCTGCGCGACCGCGGTATCGTGCAGGATGGATAACAGGCCGGAGAGCATGCCGTCATAATCAGGTGACAGTTCCGCCATACCGTTAATCCGGTCAAACATGGCAGCGCCATCCTGCTCGATAATATCCGCCAGCAGTGCGCCCAACTCTTCAGCGTCTATCGTGCCCAGCATATCCCTGACCTGGGCATCCTCAAGACGGCCGTCGCCGTAGGATACGGCCTGGTCGAGCAGGCTGAGCGCGTCGCGCATGCTGCCGTCGGCGGCAACGGCAATCAGGCGGGTGCAGGAATCCTCTGCCGGTATCTCTTCTTCAACCAGAATTTTATTCAACTGGGCCTCAATCTGTTCCACACCCAGGTGCTTGAGGTTGAACTGCAGACAGCGTGACAGGATGGTGATCGGGATCCTCTTGGGTTCGGTCGTAGCCAGCAGGAACTTTACATGGGCAGGAGGTTCTTCCAGCGTCTTCAGCAGCGCATTGAAGCTGTGTTTCGAGAACATGTGCACTTCATCGATGAGATACACCTTGTACCTGCCCGCCGTCGGCGCGTACTGTACGTTATCCATCAGGTCCCGGGTTTCATCCACCTTGGCCCGCGATGCCGCGTCGACTTCGATCAAATCAACAAAGCGTCCCTCATCGATACCGGTACAGGCGCCGCACTGGCCGCAGGGTTCGGAACTGACTCCGGCTTCGCAGTTGAGACACTTTGCCAGGATGCGCGCCAGGGTCGTCTTGCCTACCCCGCGGGTCCCGGTAAACAGGTAGGCATGGTGCAACCTGTCGGAATCCAGTGCGTTGACCAGCACTTTAAGAACATGGTCCTGTCCGACCATATCCTTGAACAGGCGCGGCCGCCATTTTCGCGCGAGAACCTGGTAACTCATTTCACACTCCTGAATCTTAAAGCGCCCTGCACCGTTCTTGGCCCGGCGCCCGCATCCATTGTTACCGCTGCTCCCTTTCGGGCCTGACGGGGTTCACAACTTCGCGCCGCGGGGAGACCGGCGCAGGCCGCATCTCAATATTAACACACAGGATAGATGGGGTCAGGGCTTCAGTGACTGTTTTTCCGCTCCTATGGGCCATCCATGGCCCGGTCCCGCGCGGAGACATCCGGGGTCAGAGTAAGAAATTCGCCAGAATTTTTACTCTGACCCCTAATATCCAGTCCCCATCTATCCAGGGACCCTGGGCACCCGCACGGAGACGCGGGTGACCAGTTCATGACTGATCGTGCCGGCATATTGCGCCACTTCGCCGAGCAATAATGACTTGCCCCATAGTTCAACGGGGTCGCCGATATTGACTTCATCAAGGTCGGTAACATCAACGGTAATCATATCCATGGACACGCTGCCCGCAAGCCGCGCCCTGTTGCTGTTCAGCAGCACCGGTGTGCCGTCGACCGCGCTTCTCGGATAGCCGTCTCCGTAGCCGACGCCGACAGTGGCGATGGTCGAAGGCCGCTGCGCGATCCAGCGGCTCCCATAACCGACTGATTCACCGGCATCAATTTTTCGCACCCCGATAACGGCGGATTGCAGTGTCATGACCGGTTCCAGGCGCGCCGCATTTTCCTGGGGCTGCGGGAAAGGCGAAGCGCCGTAAAGCATCAGGCCGGGACGGTTCCAGGCGCCATGGGTCGCCGGCCAGTGCAGGATGCCGGCAGAGTTGGCTATACTGACCGGATTGTCCAGGCCTGAAACCAGCCGCTGAAAAAACCCGACCTGGGCGGCGGTTTCCTGCCCGGATACATTGTGCGCATCCGCCAGATGGGTGCATAGTGTTATGCCGGGCAGGGTATTCGCGCTTTCCGACAGCGCCGCAAGGCTGGTGTGAAATTCATTTTCCGTGACTCCCAGCCTGTGCATCCCCGAGTCGATCTTGAGCCAGACCGTTACCGGACTCCTGATATCCGCCCGGCAAACCATTTCAACCTGTTCCCTGCAGCAGACCATCAACCAGAAATCCTGTTCCTGCGCAATGCCGACTTCATCCGGCGTGATCGGTCCTTCCAGCAACAGGACAGGCTTGCGGATGCCTGCATCCCTCAACTCGAGCGCCTCGTCAACACCGGCAACGGCAAAGGCCGGGACCAGGTCATCCAGTGCCCGGGCTATGATAGCCGCGCCATGCCCGTAGGCATTGGCCTTGACGACGGCGATGTTGCGGGAACCGGGCGTGATGCCGCAGGCAACCCGGTAATTTTGACGCAGGGCCCGGGTATCGATACGGGCTTTTACCGGGCGCGTCATGATGTTGCGGCTACCACGATCCGCCCGCCGTGTAACCTTATTCCTTTTCCAGGACTACAACAGGAATCTCGCGTTCCGTTCTGCCCTGCAACTGCGTATAGGTGGGGTATATCGATACCATCATGTCCCAGAGTCCGGCTCGCTCCTCTCCGGCAGCCGTCCTGGCCCTGGCTTTGAACCGTTCGGTCATAACCTGCACTTCGACCTCCGGGTTCGCATCCAGGTTCAGGTACCAGTACGGATTAACCGGGGCGCCGCCTTTCGAGGCCACCACGACATAGGCATCACCGGCATTTCCGTATATGAGTGGAGTAACGATTGTCTCTCCCGACCTTCGCCCCGTGGTAGTCAGCAGCAAGGTGGGAATGTCACCGTGATCGCCCAAACCGGTGGAATCCCACAAGTGTCCTTGCTCTCCACCGGAATCCAGATATTGACGCAGGTGGTTGGTGACGAAATCAGGCACATTTGACGGCATTCTTGGGTTATTCATGGTTCGCTCTCCTCCTCAAGAAGTTATACGTAATGTCATTGCGTATAAAAAAATAATAACCGGGTCTTAGATGTATTATTATGCAATTGTAAGCGATTTTGCGGAAGACCTGTTTGTAGCGATCAATGAAAAAAGAAACCGGCATTCATGAATTGTTCAGGTCCGATCCGGAAAGAGCGGATTTCCTGGTATGGGGTAGGCGTTCCGACCCGTTGACCCGGCGCGGTTTCGTCAAGGGGCTGGCAGGTTTTTCCGGAATTATCGGGGCAGAAGTCGTTTTTCACCATAATATGCCAACAGGCCTGATACCGGCCGTATTTGCCGATTCGGAAGAACCGTTTGTCATCGAAGGCAAGAGCGGCCTGCGGGTATTGAACGACCGCCCGCTCAATGCAGAGACGCCGGCCCATTTGCTGAATGATGACGTCACGCCCGTGGAACGGCTGTTTATACGAAACAACGGCTTTCCACCCGAAAACGTCGATGCCGACGCCTGGACCCTGACCGTGGACGGCGAATCAGCCGGGACAACGAAGTCATACGGCATATCCGACCTGAAACGGAGATTTACCGGCCACAGCCTGCAATTGACCCTGGAGTGCGGCGGCAACGGTCGCGCCGAGTTTTATCCCCCTGCTTCCGGCAACCAGTGGACCCTGGGCGCAGTGGGCTGCCCGCAATGGAACGGCGTGCGTCTCAGGGACGTGCTGGAAGACGCCGGTATCAATGACGACGCCGTGTATGTCGCTTATTACGGCGCCGACGTCCACCTGAGCCGGCAACCGGGGAAAATCCCCATTTCCCGCGGCGTGCCCGTCAGCAAGGCGCTGGAAGATGAATCCTTGATCGCCTGGGGCATGAACGGTGAGCCGCTGCACCCGATGAACGGCCATCCCCTGCGCCTGGTATTCGGCGGCTGGCCGGGTTCGACTTCCGGGAAATGGCTGACACGCATCGCGGTGCGCAATATCATCCATGACGGCCCGAAAATGACTGGCAAGTCCTACCGCATGCCCTGCAACCCGGTTGCGCCGGGGACCAAGGTCGCTGACGAAGACATGTGTATCATCGAAGCCATGCCGGTCAAGTCGCTGATCACCTCTCCGAGGAACGGGATGACAACGGCGCGGCAACAGCCGCTGGCGCTGCACGGCCATGCCTGGGCGGGCGATACGGAAATCGCCGAACTGCATATCTCCATCGATTTTGGCCGTACCTGGCGCCGGGCCGAATTGCAGGCCCCCGCCAATCGCCTGGCCTGGCAGAACTGGAATGCGCAGGTAGGATTTCCCGCCACGGGCTACTACGAAGTCTGGGCGCGGGCCGTAGACAACAAGGGTGAATCGCAACCCATGGTCATCCCCGGTTGGAATCCGAAAGGATACCTGAACAACTCATGTCACCGCATCGGCGTTTACGTTACCTGACCCTTTGTGCGGCGCTTTTTTCCATCCTGGCGGTCCCCACTGGTTCACTTGCCGGCGACAGGACCCTCGATGAAGCAAGCGGTTTCATAATCGATGATGGCTGGCAGCTCACCAACGCCCATTGCGCTTCCTGCCATTCGGCGCAACTCATCACCTCGATCCGGCTGGACAGGAACGGCTGGGAAGACATTATTCGACTGATGCAGGCCGAGCACGGTTTATGGGACCTGGGAGATGCCGAATTGACCATACTCGATTACCTCACCAGGCATTACGGCATCACCGACACCCGGTCCCGCATACGCAAGAGAATGCTGGGGTCAGAGTAATATGCAACAGTTTCTATTCGGACATAGCGGCGACCAGCAGCCCAGGCAACTGGTAAAAGACTGCCTGGACCAGGTCGGCCAGGTGCCTGACGGGGCGAACTTCGGTTTTCTCTACGCCACCTACACACTCATCCCGAAACTCGGCATCATCCTGGACACGCTCAGGCAGCGCACCGGCATCACGCACTGGTGCGGCAGTGTAGGTCTGGGCGTGAGCGCCACCGGCAAGGAGTATTACGACCAGCCGGCCCTGGCCGTCATGATCGCGGAATTTCCCGAAGCGGCATTCAGGCCCCTGCCCATACAGACCGGGGACATCAACGAATTCATCACCGGCGCCGGTGACTGGCTGAAAAATGACGAATTCTATTTCGGCATCCTCCACTGCGACCCGGGCAATATGCAGGTCCCGTCCCTGATCTCGGCGCTGGCGCAGAACATACCCAATGCTTTTTTCGTGGGCGGATTGAGTTCCTCCGCAGACGTGAACGTGCAGGTGGCCGACGCAGTAGTCTCCGGCGGCATCTCCGGCGTGCTGTTCTCCAGCGACGTGCCCGTGGCGACGGGACATACCCAGGGCTGCACGCCTTTTTCATCCAGGCACGTCATCACCGCCTGTCAGCGCAATATCATCATCGAACTGGATAACCGGCCCGCCCTGGATGTATTCATGGAAGACGTGGGTGAAGTGATAGCCAGGGACCTGCAACGCGTTGCGGGCTATATTTTCGCAGGATTTCCGATCCCCGGATCTGATACCAGCGATTACATGGTGCGCAACCTGGTCGGCATCGACGAGGGTAACCGCCTCATTGCCGTAGGCCACATGCTGACGGAGGGCAGCGAAATCATGTTCTGCCGCCGTGACGGCAACACGGCCAGGCAGGATATGCAGCGCATGCTGGCCGATATCAAGGGCAGGATGCCTGCCCAGCCCCGCGGCGCAGTCTATTATTCCTGCACCGGACGCGGGCGCTACCAGTTCGGTCCCGACTCGGAAGAGTTGAACATGATCCGTGATGAACTGGGCGACCTGCCGCTGGTCGGGTTTTTCGCCAACGGGGAGATTTTTCACAACAGGTTGTACGGGTATACGGGTGTGTTGACGGTTTTCTGCTGATAAGAAAATTGACTTGATTATTCAAATTATCATGATGGGTTGAAGCTAATGAGGCCCCCGTTAGCGTGTAGTCTTTGTGAGGACGAGCTTCTTTATTTTTTTCAAGCGATAATCAAGTTGCCCTCTTGTCATTCCAAGTGTAGCAGCAGCAGATGAGATATTCCCCCCAGCCTTATCTACAGCTACTTTAATTAACGCGTTTTCAAAATTTAGTAGCGGAGTACTTTCTTCTACCTCTAACGCGCTACGAGCGAGTTCGTCCCAGTTTATGTCGTGGAATGATGAGCTGGATAATTTCCCTTGCCGGTTAACGGAAAAGATATCTTCCGGAAGATGTTCGCCGCTGGTAAATAAATGATTTGTGTGAATAAGTCCATCGTTTTCGACCAAGATGACTGCACGCTCTATCATATTTTCCAGTTCCCGGATGTTACCCGGCCATGAGTAACTGAGCAGTGCTTCAACAGCTTCTTCGGTGAAACCGGCTGGAGATTTATTATGTCTTGAAGAATATTTCTTCAGGAATTCCGTCATTAATTGAGGAATATCTTCGAGTCGACTGCGCAAGGGCGGAATGTGAATTGGAAAAATATTCAGCCTGTAAAAAAGATCTTCCCGAAATCGCCTGTTATCAACTTCATCACGCAGGTCGACATTAGTCGCAGCAATAACGCGCACGTCGACTTTCGTTGTACTTGTGCTTCCGAGTCGCTCGACTTCACCATCCTGCAATATTCGTAACAATTTACCCTGTGCAGGCAGTGTAAGTGAGGTGATTTCATCCAGAAATAAGGTGCCGCCATCTGCCCGTTCAAATCGTCCGGGTCTTGATTCAGTCGCGCCGGTATATGCGCCACGCTCTACGCCAAATAATTCAGACTCGAGAAGGTCGTCAGGAATAGCCGCGCAATTAACAGCGATAATGGGTTTTTCGGAGCGGTCACTCAAGGAGTGAAGAGCTTGCGCAAAAACCTCCTTGCCTACTCCTGTACGACCAATGAATAAAACAGTGGCGTTGGTTTTAGCCACTTTCCTGACCTTTTGCATTACCACTTTGAATCCTGGCGAAGCACCGGAGTCCTGCTTGATGCTATCAGTTTCAAGGGCCAATAGATCTTTATTGCTCTGCCATTTTTGCAGTGTCGGTCCGCTTGTCTTTTTGGGTATGTAGTGCAGAAAGTCAGGATGATTATAATACTTGACATCTGTTTCAGCGTTTTCATATTCATCGAGCGGTTTACCTATTAACCGGCAGCGTGAATGTCCGATTGCACGGCATTCCACTTCCCGAAACAGAACAGGTTTACGCATGATCCAGCTGAAAAAGCCACTGGCATGTCCGGCAATAAACCAGCAGGCCGGAGCATCACCAACACCGTAATTATTAATGAATGCATCGGCTTCAACACTGCCTATGGCCTCAGCTTCTATGTTTATAATCCCTCCTTCTATATCCACTTTAAACGCCAGGGGATCAACCATCCCTATGCCTTTCAGGGCAAGTAATTGAGGGCCTGCAGCGATTAACGAATGCAAGTTTCCACCACGAAGTTTCTGGGACCGCATGGCGTCAATTTGCCCCATTTCATAGCCTTCAGTTGTATACACTTTACGAGCATCATCGTGCCCCAGGGACTCGATCAGTTTGACGCGAAGGGATTCATAAATGGATACCGGAAGCACCATTACTTTTTGATCGTTTTGCCAAACACTCCCGGTAGAAGCTTCAAAACGAAGATGTCGTGAAATATCCTCGATATCCGGGTAGCCTTCATCGTATCTTAAACCGTCCTGTCCAAGTTTGTATAAATTGGGGACTTTGTTTCGTTTGTTCGACATAAGAGGGTTTTCCTGGCTCAATGTTTTTGAGTGCAATCGCGAAATTATTGCATTTTTATTATCAATAATAGTATTTTGCAAAGAATTTTGAATTTTGTCTCCTGCTCATTGCTTGAATCGGAGGTCAAAATACAAAAATTTTTTTAACTCACTATTGTTTCATTAAATTAAACAATAAGTTAAAGCTACCAGCATTTCTTTCCTGAAAGCTGTTTGTTATTTGGCATAGTTGTTGCGTCCCCCATTTAAGCCACCAGATGCTATCGCACGGCGTTAAATCATGGGGAAGTTCTTTATGTTAAATATTGTTAAATGCCTTTATTCAGCTTTTGCTGCTTTGTTAATTTGTGTCTGTGCACAAGCCGATCCATTCGATGAATCATTCTTTCCCTACAAGGACGGGGCGCCAACCTATCCTGGATTAGAAATTGGAATGACTATTGATCAGAGCAACGTAGATCAATTCGAAGAGATTCTGGCGCCCGGGGAGTTCAATTTTGTAAAGGATGGCTCGAACAAGATAAAAGTCGCAGAAACCGTAGCATTTCCATTGTGGAAAGGTTATATCGAAGCAAGTCGCAAGAATATCGGGACTATCACACTGACTGACAAAGGATTGCTGAGTGACAACTGGCAGGCTGGACGGGCCTTCCCACATCCACCGGATCCAAATGACCCGCAGGCAGGTCTTAAGCTTATCTGGAACTTTCAACGCGGATTCAACGCGGGTGATAGCGAGACCATCAATCCTTTCTGGTGGAGCTATAAGAGTGCCGTAACTGGTAAGGTTGAGCGTGTCCTGAAATGGGACTGGCATTTTCTCAACAGGATGAATCGCACCCAGTTTGCTCCCCTTGGGAACATGCCGGACAATCCATCCAATGTCTTCCGTAGTACTTACAGCAGAGTGCTCGAACCATTTGATCTCAGGAATACACAACTTCTGATCCACCGCTATCAGGACGATTTGCATCGAGATGATATCTGGCTTTATCTTGGTTTTCAGCGCCGTGTGCGGCGGCTTGCCGGCGGCCAGGTCACTGATGCCTTTCTGGGGACGGACATCATGATTGAAGACTTCGAAGGATATAATGGCCGCGTTTCGGACTACACATGGGAATATTCGGGATCCAAACTCCTGCTCACTCCATTCCTGGTCCGCACGCCTGAACTTGACCTCGAGCCCGAGGCTCCCGGAACACCCGACGGTTTCAAGTTTATTAAATTTGGCGGCAAGGGGGGATGTTTCCCGCAAGTCCCGTGGATGCTACGCCTGGTTGATATCGTAGTGGGCAAGCCGAAGGATCAAAGTCATCCCTTGTCCCGTCGCGTCATCTATCTCGACCGTGAGACCGCTGTCATGGCGCAGCTTCACAATTATGATCGTAACGGGGCTCTCTGGAAGACATTTAACATTTGTAAAACTTACGCAGATTCTCATCACCCGAAGAACCATGGTTCGGGTGTGCCGATCGAGGACTGCGCGGTTTTGCACGATGTACAGGCTCAACACTGCACCGCTTTGCAGTTTCGCGCCATAATCAATGCCGAGGAAAACCCGCAATCACTGTTTTCAGTACAGAATCTTCGTAAAAGTGGGCGATAGTTTTCCTTTATCCATTCGTGGGGGTGCAATATGAAACAGATTTTAGAAAATGAATACGACATAATTATGCTGGGTTCCGGTCTGCCTGGAGTTATTCTTGCCGGTATTATCGCAAGAATGGGGCTGAAAATTCTTATCATTGAAAAAGGCAGTCATCCGCGCTTTGCTGTTGGTGAAGCTATGTTGCCACAGTCAACCATGTGGATGGATATGTTGGGTGAGCGTTTCGATTATCCTGAAATTCAGGACATTATCAGTGTTGAAACTATCCAAAAGAAAATAGCAAAGACTTGCGGGCATAAGCGCAGTATCAGTTTTCTGTATCACGAGGAAGGTAAAAAACAGGATCAAAAAAATCAATCTCACCAGATTGTCGCACCGGAAACTCCTTTCAGTTCCGAATCCCATTTCGTTCGTGCTGATATAGACCATCATATGCTGAAGAACGCCATCAAGGCCGGCGCCGGCTATATCGATAACACGACCGTCGCAGATTTTGATTGTAAAGAAAATGACGTGACGGTAACTACAGAGAAAGGTGATAAGTTCCGCAGCAAGTTATTGCTGGATGGGTCCGGATTCAGGTCTCCCCTGGCCGAACGCTTCGGACTGCGTAAAGATAAAGCAGAGATTCGCTCAACCTCGCGGACTATCTTTACACATGTCGAGGGATTAAAAAATTACGATAAATTGGATGGCGTTCAACGGCCATTTGAACGTTATGGCTATCATGATGGTACGGTTCACCACATTTTTAAAGGTGGCTGGTTTTGGGTGATCCCCTTTGATAATGCTCCCGGCTCTGAAAATAAGCTTGCAAGCGTTGGATTGTCGCTGGACACTAAAATTTATCCCCTGGATGACGACATTACACCTGAGGATGAATTCTGGTCATTTGCAAATAAATTTCCAACCGTAAAAGATCATTTTGAAAATATTACCGCGGTCCGTCCCTGGGTTCGTACGCGTCGTCTGCAATATGCATCTAAAAAATCAGCCGGCCCCGGCTACTGTCTTTTAAGCCATGCTGCCGGATTTGGGGACGCGATTATGTCCCGGGGCATGATCAATTCCTTCGAGTCCACTTATTACATTAGCAGGGCCATTGAAAAAGCGGTTAAGGCAGGGAACTTCAACTACGAGCATTTTGAATCATTGAATCCAATGCACGAAGCTCAAATGGACATTACTGACCGCCTGGTAAAAACTTATTACGATTCAACCCGGGATTTCAGATTATGGAACGCGTGGTTTAATTTGTGGTTTGGCGGCAAGATTCTCGGAGATGTGTACTTCATCGGGGCGACTGTTAAAGCGAAGCAAGGTAACTTTGAATTTTTAGATCGCTGTGATCAGTTTGTTCGAGCTGATGCTTCAGCACCGTACGCCCCTTATCTCGAGGAGTTGGTCGGACTGGTTGAGTCAACTCAGGCAGCGGTCAAGGCGGGTGAAATGTCTATTCAGGAAGCGGCAGATGCCGTGTGTGACCAGGTAAAAAAGGCTGAGTGGCTTCCGCACGATACCTATCATTGGGGCGGGCCTGCAGGAAACTGTGACTTTGATGAAGAAGTTTTCAGGCAATTGTGTATTGATTGGGGCCAGAACTCCGCCCCTGATTATATGCGGGACAAGGTCTTTAACTATACGGCTCCCTGGATCCCCGATAATGACGCGGCTATGGAGGAATTCAAAAGGATTAAGGCATATCAAATGGAAAGAGCGGAAAGACTGGCCAAGAAGGGCGTTGTTGTTCCTGAAATGGTGGATCCAACTGCGGCGATGTAAGGCAAATATTGGAGAAGATGCGCATGCAATGTGTACTTGTGCAGTGACACCAACACTGTCGGAAATACCTTGAAATATTGTTGATGGTATTGCCTGTATTCATCGGTTGGCCGATTTGCTCAATTATGTATCGGCGTTATACATTGAATGCCGTTGTCTCCGGATAAAAATATGCCCAGATCATCCAGAATGCTTCTGATACCAGGCCTTCGTAACGCTCCAGTTCACGGCCGTCATCGGTCATGCCGTATGGCGTGACCGGCCCCTCATAACCATCACTGTAAAAGGCCATGACAGAGTCGAATTCGCTGAAATATATCACGCGAACCTCCCGGCCATCGACGGTCGTTTTGATATCCTTCTTTGAGACAATGTAGTCCTTTGTAAAAGCCTCCTGGTTGTTCTCACCACGCAGACCGTAAATCAGTTCTTTTGCCGGCAGGCGCCGGTCATCCCAATCAACAGTCGGGAAGGTGGCCTCTGTAGGATTGGCGTGTTGTTCGTTAACCAGTATATATATGATCCAGCGAACCCAGCTGTTCCACAAGTGTTCAATCGGATCTTCGGTAAAGTCGACAATGGGATACCAGAATACTTTTCCATCGGGGAACAGCTTTTTATAGTTGCCGTAATTGATACGAAAAGAAGGTAACGACCTCATGGCTTTACCGCTGAATTCCGTCTTGCCGGAGAGTTGCTGGATGGGCTGATTGGTTTTTGTGTCAAACAGTACCAGGTTGTTTGCCAGTTGTGTGAACACCTTGAGGTTGACTTCCTGACCATCAATTATTGGCTCGTAGGCAAGGCTGAGGTGAGTAAGGCCGCAGTGGGTCATGGCAACCTTCTGGCCGGCAATTTCAGTGCCCGTAGCATGTGTCTGGACAATGAAGGGATCAGGGTAGCCGACTGCTTCACCATCTATTTCGATGACGGTCAGTTCGGTTCGATCAAATAATACTTCATCAGTGACATCGAAGTGTACAAATTCAGCATCGTGCTGCTTCGTTTGAAACATCTGACCGGGTACGAACCAGGTTACGATATTGGCAACCATCAGGATGCTGAGAGCGATAACCCATCCTTTTTGAATGACTTTTTCTCTATTCCAGATCCAGATGCTGAGCGCCAGGGCAGCAAAGGAAATCCAGAATATGGGCCAGCGCCAGAAGAATACCCACATGGCCAGCCAACGTGGAGACTGAATCCACATCTGTGTCAGGTCTCCCATTTCAGCCATGCCGAGGAAGGCGCCCGTTTGGGCAATTAACATTCCTGTCCAGAACAATATTTTGCTACTTGTCCTTGTCTCCTCATCTTTATCTTTGAGGCTGGCTACAAACTTTTGACGGCTCTCTTGAATTGAAGGTTCGGTCCATAGCGAGTACACAGGCCACAGCAGGTAAACAAGCGGTAGCCAGAAGCAGATATACCAGGCAATACCGCTCATATAGGCGACAGTTGTTACCACAACTGCGGCTGCAAAAACGCTTAGCTGTTTGACTTTATTGCTTAGTTTGAAGTGAATGATTGCTAATGCAGCCCCAAAAAACAGAACGGCGAAGATTATGGATAACCGGGTCAATCCCTCTACGTAGTTATAGCCGTAGTCATGGGTCTTGTAGTAGTCATCCGGAGTGGGGCCTATATTGATAGCGTAAGCGAGAAAGGGCATCGCTATCAGCAAACCGACCAGGAAGGTTTTAAGAGGGAATTTGTTCATTATCTGTTGTCCTCAGATTAAATTTGGGTTGGCTGGTATTTATCTCGTTCAGATGGCGGTTTATTTCCAATGAAGATCATGGAGCAATATTTATGCCGTTCAAAATCATATACGCCGGATTATATTTTAACTCATTGATATATAAGATTTAACAAGTGGAGCGCACTATACCTTTAAAGATAATCCGCGGTAAATTAATATGGGCGGCAGTAATGTAGTGCAAAAAAGTAAAACGAATCCCTTTGCATGGGGGCTATCATGTAAAAATTTTTGCACTTGATGAAGGTGAAAACCAAAAAGTGCAGAATATTATAAATTATGATTTCGGCTTCTACGCCTCAACGAGGCTATCCTGATTTGTAACTGTTCAACGCTTACATCCATAATATAAAGGGTTATCGCTGATCTCCAGGGAATTTTTAGTGATATTTTTTGATAACTGAAAATATGGCGTGAATGTTGCTCTGATATGTAATGAATAACATATTTAAACCAGGTGCAGAGAGCGAATATGAATCAAATTACGAATATACCAACCCTGGGACGGATATCTTTTTATACCGGATTAGTTGTTGCATACATTACTGTTCTTCTGGCCTTTCTTTTTCTGGCCGACCTTACCCAGTTTATTTTACATGGGCCAAGGGAGGTGCATATCGGTATTTTCCAGATCCGAAAGGTGTTAATGGTAGTTGGCATTATCGCTTTCATCGTTGCTATGGCAGCTAACTACCGATACCGCATTGTAGGATGGAAGGGTGTAACAGCGCATAGCTTTGCTTTTGTCAGCTTATTCATCGGTGGTTTCCTGTTGGTGACCTACATAATGTTTAAACCTCAGCAAACAGACGCAGAATTTATTTCTATCGATGAGGCCAACAAATACATCAAGTATGAAGATGAGGTAATGGTAGTTGACGTCAAGGGTGACGCCAGGGCGTACCCCCATTTGTGGATGCGCCAGCCGCATATCGTAGGCGAGACCATAGGTGGCGAAGAAGTGCTGATGACCTATTGTTCACTGAGTCATTCGGGCCTCGCTTACAGTCCCGTTCTCGATGGTGAAAAACTTGAGTTGAAGGTTTTTACCCAGCTGCAGAACAATCTCATTATGTTCGATACGAAGACTGATGAGCCCATCCAGCAAATTACCGGAACGACTGAGCATTCCGGTAAAAACCTGAAAGAATATCCTGTCCAGGTAATGACTTATGAAGCATTTCGCGATCTCTATCCGCAGGGCAAGGTCTTTTATAACCCCCCACGCGGGCTTCGTGACAATGTGACTCGCGGCATGTTGATGACGGTCATTAACTGGCAGCATGAAATGTTTGGTCCGGTATTCCCGACTATCGATGTAGAAGCACAGGGCATTAATCAACTTCATCCCAAAGAACAGGTATGGGGTGTGAAGCTGAATAATGAGAGTGTGGCTTATACCTACGATTATTTTAAGGCAAATGACTGGGTTATTCAGGACACATTGGGCGGTAAAGATATTGTTTTGATTTATTACCCCCAATACCGAACTGTTGCCGGTTTTGAGAGAGAGTTAAACGGTGATCTGATTTCTATCGACAGTGCAGATCAAATTGACGTTTATGGTAAGACGGAGTGGGGCGAATTGAGGCGGATTCCCGTTATCAGTGAAGTTTTCTGGATGATATGGCATACCTTTTATCCTGATACCAGTCTTAAGCATCATGCATGAGTTGATAGCGCAATCATGAATAAGAATGCGCGATCTCCAACTACTATAACCTGTATTGTTTATACATAAAATTGAGTGGCTGATTATGGGTAAAGATCTTCGCAGTTTTCTAGCCGATGCTGAAAAATCGGACAAATTATACCGTATTACCAGGGAAGTGGATCCGACGGAACATATGGGGGTTTTAGCGGATGAGTCGGACCGGGCCTTATTGGTGGAAAATGTAACGGGCTTTGAAGGTTGGAAAATTGCCGCCAACTTCAATCAAAACCGTGATATGGAAATGGTCGGTATGGGTGTTGATTCACGTGAAGACGTCATCAAAAAACTGGCTGCGTGTATCGATGAAGGACCTAAACCCCTGAAAATGGTTGATAAAGGTCCTTGCCAGGAAATCATATGGGAAGGTGAGGATGCGAACCTGAATAAATTACCGATTGCCGTTCATTCTGAACTGGATGGTGGTAAATATATCGGTTCAGGCGTCGGCGTCGTGGTTGATCCGGAAACCGGCCATCACAATACGACATGGCCGCGTATCCAGGTAGGTGATGGAAAGACCTGCGGTTTTTTGATTTATTCCCGCCATGTAAGTGAGATATGCGCCAAATATCATAGCAAGGGCGCGGCAATGCCGATGTCAGTGTCGATAGGGCATCACCCTGCCATTGATATCACAGCTTCCTTGTCAATCCATCACCCGGACTGTGGTGAGTTGGCTTATGCCGGCAGTATTGCCGGTGAAGACATGGAATTTGTTATGTGTGCCAACGGAGTGCCTGCAACTGCGCATGCCGAGATCGTTATTGAAGGTGAGGTTCCAGCCGGTGTTCTGCAGGATGAAGGGCCCTTTGGCAATTACATGGGGACTTATGCTGCAGGTCCCATGGCCAGAGATGGCGTCCAGAAAGCGCTGGTCTTTAAAATCAATCGTATCACCATGCGCAAGAATCCCGTGTATCGCCATTTAAATTCTACCATCTGGACGGAGCATCAACGTTTATGCATGTTACCCATTGAAGCCAAATTATATACGGCGATTAAAGAAATGGGTATGCATGTTCATGACATCTATATTCCAAGCTGGGGTGGTTGTGGTTTGACCATTATTCAAATGACCCCACGTGGTCCGGGCGAAGCTGAGCAGGCAATGCTTAAGGCGACCATGTGGGAAGACACGACCCTGGGATTTATGAGTCATACGGTTGTTGCCGTTAATCGTGATGTAAATATCTACGACGCGCGAGATGTGATGTGGGCAATTTCAGTCCGTACTGACTGGGGTCAACCAGTTCAACAGATTTTTAATACCCCAGCCTCACCTTTAAGAGCTGGTGCTGCGCGTGTTAAAGGCTTGCCCTACCGTCTCAGTGGCAAAGCTATGATTAACGCGTCTGTTCTGCCTCCGCAGGATGATTTTGTCTGGTGGGATATAAATCGTGCCTGGCCGAAAGGCTATGGAAGCTTCAGTCTGGCAGATTTTGTTGATAATTATCATTCATCGGAGACCAGGAAAGTACGTAATGTGTCGCATGAAGAGATGGTCGCCATTAAACCGGGAAAGTACAAGCCGGAGGTCGAGTAGTGAATGGGCAAGCTTCATCAGAAAAAAGCCGGCCTGCTCCGTACGGAAGGTATGTTGTCGTCGCTCAGTTGGAAGACCTGGAAGATGATCGAGGCTTGGTTGTTGAAGTAGAGAGTGTGGAGGTCGTGCTTTTTAAGACTGAAGATAATTGCGTCTACGCAATTGGTAATGTTTGTCCTCACCAGGGCGCTCCTCTCGCTGAAGGTTGGTACGAGCAGGAGGATTGTGTTGTGACTTGCCCTCTGCACGCTTGGGATTTTGATGTCCGTACGGGCCGTCATCTTAATGGGCCCGAATCAGTGCCCACATACGAAACGCGTGTTGTAGATGGTGCCGTTGAAGTAGCGCTGTAAGATTGTTCTCCGGCAAGTTGTTCGTCGTTCGTATTAATAATAATTTACGCCGGAAATCCGGAGTGCGAAAGTGCGCGGACTTCTGAGTGTAGAACACAGGTTGAATTAACAAGAGGCAAGTTTAATGATTGTAAATAAAGAGCATAAAGAATTTCATACTATCGATCTGGACGATGGCTTTGTTCAGGTTCCGGGCTATCCGGCAGGGATGGACCATAAAATCCTTACTGGTATTTTTGATGAGGAAAACAAGACCGGAGCGCGCACACGCTTGTTGAAAATGGCGCCTGGTATCTTTACAACAAGTCCTTTCGTCCATGACTATTGGGAAGAGGTGTACCTTATCCAGGGCGATCTCTATGTAGGCAATGATGAAAATGGTGAGGGCGGTGAGCAGTTCCATCCCAATACCTATGCCTGTCGTCCTCCCGGCGCCTTTCATGGTCCGTTCAAGACGGATGGTGGATGCATTCTGCTTGAAATTCATTACTACGATGGTGAAGAGCATGAAGAGACATGAACAAACTTAAATTCAATTTTTTGTCTGTAGATAACGAAATTGAAAAAGAAGTAGAAGTCTCAAAGGCAATTGTAGCCGGCTGGACGTCGTCTGATCGGGATGCAGTAGAAAAGCATATTCGTGAACTGGAGGAATTGGGCGTTAAGCGTCCGGAACGTACGCCATGCTATTACCCGGTGTCATCCTCGCGCCTGAGTACAGACACGTCAATTGAAGTCATTGGCAGTGATTCCAGCGGTGAGGTGGAGTTCATAATGTTGAGGCATGATGGCGAACTCTGGTTGGGCGCGGGTTCAGACCATACAGATAGAAAAGTGGAAGTCTATGATGTCATCGTTTCGAAGCAACTTTGCGATAAACCTGTCGCGCCTGCAATGTGGCGCTTTGCTGATCTCGAGGCTCACTGGGACCGGCTGGTCATGAAGTCCTATATTATCAAGGGGGGTGATCGGACTTTGTACCAGGAAGGTCCGGTGACAGGGGTGCTTCACCCGTATGAACTTATTGAACAGTACGAAGAGGTGGCGTCACGTTCGTTTTCGGATAACAGCCTTATGTATGGTGGAACCTTCCCGGCAATCGGCGGCATCCAGATGTCTCCCTGTTTTGAATATGAGATATCAGATCCTGTATTAGAGCGTAAAATTGGCCATAAATATGATATTGAAATTATCGATATTTAGTCTGTCAGTAACAATAGTTGACAAAAAATTGTCCGGCATGTTGGGAATACAGCGTGAAGGAGAGATTCAATGAGCATTGAAGAGAAATTAGACGATACTGAAAAGGTAAGTAACAGCACTACACTCGATAAAGACCTGCGTGGTTACCTGGAGACGAATGCCGACCTGGTAACCCGGATTACCAAAGAGGTGAATCTCGACGATATCGGCGCCTTGACAGCGCAAAGCGAACAGCCAATTCTGTTTGAGAATATTAAAGGTTATCCCAATTTCAGACTCTGCGATATTCTTGTAAAACATCGTTATTTACACGGAAGGGTCCTGGGTGTATCACAGGAAGATTATTTGAAAACACTGGCTTACCGGTTGAGAAAACCACCGCGAGGATATGTGGAGGTAGCGACTGGGCCTGTCAAAGAAGTAATTTACCGGGGTGATGAAGTTGACTGGACTAAACTGCCGGCGCCGGTGCATTCAGAAGCTGAAACTGATGGTTATATTACGGCAATGAATATGGTGAAGGATCCTGAAACCGGTTTCTATAATACCTCGCACGCCGGTACCAGCCCCCTGGCGCCACGTTCAGGGTTGATGAGTTTTGTTACACCACATACACATATCGTTATTCGGAAATATAAAGCCATGGGCGCTACTGAAATGCCGATTGTTATTGCCTTTGGACTGCATCCCGCCTACGAAGTTATGGGTAATTTCTCCGGTTTGCATATGGACATGTGGGGAGAGTTGGAAATGATCGGCACCATCATGGATCAGGATATAGAAATGGTGAAAGCAGAAGCTATCGACATGCTGGTTCCCGCGCACGCTGAAATTGTCGTTGAAGGATTGCTGGATTTAACCCAACTGAACGAATATGGCTGTTCCGTCAGCCCCTCGGGTTACTACCTGCCGAAGAAACAAATGTTACCGGAAGTCCATATCCAGGCTATAACCATGCGTTCAGACAGGCCGATATATCGCAACCATCAGACCTGCCCATTTACAGATCATCAAACCTTACCGCGTATGTGTCATGAGGCGATGATTTATAATCGAGTACAGGAAATGGGCATTAACGTTAAAGAAGTTCGCTTTCCCAATTGGGGAGGATGCTTTTCCTGTATTATTCAGGTCGAGGCGCCGCGAGAAGGTTTTATTAATGATGCATTAATGGCCTGTATGGGGGCGCCCTGGTTAAATACCAAGATGGTGGTGGCAATCAGTCACGATGTCGATATCGAAAATGCTGAAGAAGTTTATCATTCTATCGCGACACGTTGTGATCCTTCCCGCGATATTGTCACGGTAGGTAATACTCGCGGCTCATTATTTGATCCGTCTGCAGCCCCTATACCTGGTGATGAACCCTGGCGGGTCGTTGGAAAAATTGGTATTGATGCGACCCTTAAGACCCGCTTTAACGCGGATGATTTTATTGTGAGCAGACCCAAAAATTGGGATAAGGTTAATCTTGCCGATTATCTTTGATAACCCACACTCCTGGTGGCGTATCTAAAAGTAAAATGTAAACTTTTCAGGTTTGCCGGAGTTTATTGCTGCTTATAAAAGTGTCTATCCATAAAAGGGTTGGATATTGCAATGAGTGTTAACTACCTGGTTTTTTATCGAGGGCGTGCAAATGACCAGCAATCCTTTATTGACCGCTATCGTGATATACATGTTCCAATATTGAAACGGTTTCCGGGTATCCAGGATATCAGTCTATTGACACCAATGAGTTGGAAGGATAAACATCCTGTTAATCCCGGACAATTTACGCTGATTGTACAAATGAAATTCGCCTCTATCGAAGCGCTGGAACTCGCGTTGCAATCACCGGAACGGGACGAAGCGAGAGAAGATTTTAAAAAGTTTTCTGTTTTTGGGGGAGAAATCTGGCATCAGGCCATGAAACTGGAAGAGCAGCTTGAAAAACCCGGATAATGAAGCACCTGGTACAGACTCTCGTTTAACGGGAGAAACAGAACGCCGCATACTCCGGCGTGAGCGTAACCCATACCTGTTCCGGCCGATCACCTTTCGCTCGGTGACAGCAAGAAACCGTATAACACTCTCGCCCATGTGCCAGTATTCGGCAGAAGACGGCCTGCCGAACGATTGGCATTTTGTACATTTGGGCGCAAGAGCCTGCGGCGGTGCGGGTATTGTTTTTACCGAGGCCGTGCATATTGAACCACGTGGTCGAATTACCAGGTATTGTCTCGGATTATGGAATGATGAACAGCGCGATGCTTTCAAGCGGATCGCGGGCTTTGTTGAAGATCAAGGCGCCGTCCCGGCTATTCAATTAGGACATGCAGGTCGTAAGGCATCCGTTGGCCGTCCCTGGGAAGGAACCAGGCCTGTACCTGTCAACGCAGGTGGCTGGAATGTAATCTCCTGTTCTGAACAGGCTTACGCAAAAGGCTGGCCGGCGCCGACGGCCATGACAAAAGACGATATCGCTCGCTCGATGGATGATTTGACGGCAGCAACTCAACGAGCTTGTGAGGCCGGTTTTAAAGTGCTGGAATTACATGCTGCCCATGGTTATTTAATCCATCAGTTTATGTCTCCGCTCAGCAATTCCAGAACTGATGAATATGGTGGCAGTTTTGAAAACCGTATCCGCTACTTACTTGAATCAGTTTCTGCTGTGCGGCGGGAATGGCCGGAACATTTGCCGCTGTTTTTGAGATTGTCAATCACCGACTGGGTAGATGGTGGCTGGAGTATAGAGGACAGCCTTAAACTATGCCGGTTATTGAAAGAGACGGGTGAGCTTGATTTAATCGACTGTTCATCAGGCGGTAATGACCCTCGTCAAAACATTCCCATTCATCCAGGCTATCAGGTGCCATTCGCACATAGAATCAAGGAAGATACCGGCATGCCTACCGGTGCCATCGGTTTGATTAACAGCCCTGATCTTGCCGAGTCAATTCTGGCCAATGGGCAGGCGGACCTGATTATCCTGGGTCGTACCTTACTGGCTGATCCTGTCTGGCCGTTAAGAGCAGCGCAGATACTCAAAGCATCGGATAAAGCTGACTGGCCGGTGCAATATGAGCGTTCCAATATTTTTGGTTAAAACTATTTATCCATATTGATCAGCTTCTATCATTCATTGGAGGTTTCAGATGACACAATTATCATGTGGTCAGGATGTTGTAGAAAATGAGCCGTTTATTCCCTACGCGGATCCGAATAAATTACCAGTTGAATTAAAAGAAAAACTGGATGCCTACCACGGGCGTATGGGTTTTCTTCCGAATGCCTTGAAACTCTACATGCACAGACCTGAGATAGCAGGAGTGTTATGGACGCTGAACGATACTATTATGCGTGACGCCAGCTCTGTGCTGGATCAACAGCTGAAGCGTAAGTTAGCGCTGGTATCAAGTAAAGTTAATGGCTGCCGGTATTGCACCACACATCATTGCACCATTGTTAAAAGGCCTACCGACAGATTGGACGAAGGCTGGGGACTGGAGCAGGAAGAAGTGGACGCCTTACTGAATAACCAATACCAGGCCAGAGACGAAAAGGAATCAATATGTTTTGATTTTGTCGTCGCCGCTTCTATGGAACCGGATAATATCGAAGATGCAATATACACACGCTTGAAGCAACATTTGACACCTGAAGAAATAGTTGAGCTGGCATCATTGGTTGGTTTTTGGAAAATGTATAACACCATTCATGATTCCCTTCGTGTTCCAATTGAGATTGCTCTGTTAGAGGAAAGTCGGCATGTGGGCCTGTAATACGGCCAATTCTTTGCTCCGGCGCTTGCGGCTGAATCAGCTACCTGACATGTTCACCCCGTCCACCCCAGCCCTGCGCTGACGCAGTTGATGGACAGCAGCAACGCGACCAGGTCTTCCTGCTTGCCCTGTTCGCGGTAGCGTTTGACCAGTTCCACCTGCGCCAGTCCTACCTGCCTGAGGATATCGCCGCGGCGCTCGAGTTTCCTGCTGAAGCGGGGAAAGCGTTCAGCCAGTTTTTTCTCACCCGTGATGAGAAGTATTTTCTCCACGGACAGTTCATATTCCCCAATGACTTTCAGATAAAACCGGTCCCTGGTTGCAGGTTCATCGAACAGGCCGGCATAGCTGCGCATTACCTCGGCGTCCACAAAAGCCAGGGATTTTTCCATTTCGTCGATGATCAACCCGAACAGGCGCCAGTTTTCATACATATCCCGCAGCAACTTCACGCTTTCCTGCCCCCTGACCTTGACGAAGTTCTCCACGGCGCTGCCCAGTCCGTACCAGGCCGGCACATGGTGGCGGTTCTGGGTCCAGGCGAATACCCAGGGGATGGCGCGCAGGTCGTCCAGCGTCTCGGCGCCGAAACGCCGGGACGGCCGCGAGCCGATGCGCAGTCTGCCCAGTTCCTGGACCGGGCTTGCCGCGTGGTAGTAATCCACCAGCCCGGCTTCCTCCACCAGTTGCCTGTAGGCCGTATAGGCCAGGCTGGACAGGGCATCGATGGCCTGCTCGAATTCGGACGGGTGTCCGTGTTGCTGCGCGTCCATGGATTTCAGGGTATGTTCCATGACGCTGGCTGCCAGCAACTCCATCTCGTATTGCGCGGTGCCATGGTTGGCGTACTTGGAGGACACGACTTCGCCCTGTTCGGTAATCCGCAGTTTGCCGTTCACGGTGCCGGCAGGTTGCGCGGCGATGGCATCTCCGGCAGGACCGCCGCCGCGACTGACGGAGCCTCCCCTGCCGTGAAAAAAGACAATCGGGATCTTGCGCTTGACGCCTGTTTTGGTCAGTTCTGCCTGGGCGCGGCTCAACTCGTAATTCGCGGTCAGGAACCCGCCGTCCTTATTGGAATCCGAATAACCGATCATGACTTCCTGTATGCCGCCCTGTTCCCTGATACTGCGCCGGACAACGGGTGTCTGTAACAAGGCATGCATGATCCGGGGGGCGGCGCGCAGGTCCTCGATGGTCTCGAACAGCGGGATCACCGGCAACGGGGAGAGTTCCACCGCCTGGCTGTCGATAAACACGCCGGCGTACTTGGCCAGCAGGTAAACCCCCAGGACATCCGCCACTGAGCGGGTCATGCTCAGGACGAACCCGCCCACGGCATCCCGGTCCAGGGTCTGCCGGGTCTCCGCAATCAACTGGAACAGGCCGAAGGTAGAGGCGCTCTGCCGGTCGCTGAAGGAAAAGTGCGGGAGCTGGTCGAAAGGCATAGCCAGTTCCGCCTGTATCCATTCCATCCATTCCGCGGAATTTGCCCCGGGCGGGGTTTCCCGGTCCTGGCGCAGGCGCCAGATGTCCTGCAGGGTCCTGGTGATGACCGTGGAATTTTCCCTCACGTCGAGCCGCGCGGTGCAGAACCGGAACGCCTCCGCCTGGCGCCGCAGCGGCGTTACCTGCGCTCTTGCAAGTTGTGCGCAGTCCGCCTGTTCCAGGCCTTGTTCGAGAACTTTCAGATCCTGGATGAACCGGTCGGCAGAATCATAGGTAAAGCTGCTGAGCGTACTCTTCTTTTCGGTGTTTTTTATCTTCTCCAGCATGCAGGAGACAAACTGGCGGAAGATCTCTCCCGGGTTGCGTTCTTCCAGTTTTTTTCTCTGATCGCTTGCATCCAGCAGACTGTCGAGGCGCTCCAGGAATCCGGCAGGCGGGCGGATCGCGTGGATCGAGACGCTGATCTTCTGGAACAGTTGTTCCAGTTGTTTCCGGTAGTGCCGTAACACTGCCTGCCGGTTCAGTGACAAGGCCTCGCGGGTAACGGAATTGTTCACGAAGGGATTGCCGTCCCGGTCACCGCCTATCCATGTACCGAACCGGAACAACGGCGGGACCGTGAATGCCTGGTCCGGATAATGTCCGGACAGCGCCAGATCGAGACGCTCCAGGGTCTCCGGCACGCGCTCGTACAGGGTCTGCTCAAAGAAATGCAGGCCCCACGTGATCTCCTGGGTCACCGTGGGCTTTTCCAGGCGCAACTCCCCGGTCAGCCAGAGCAGGTCGATTTCATTGCGCAGTTGCGCTTCCAGGGACTCGCGCTCGCGGGCTGTCCAGCGCGTGGCTTCCAGGCGATACAGGATAACGTATATGCGCCTGTGGATCTGCAGGACCGTGATGCGCTTCGCCTCGGTGGGATGCGCGGTAATGGTCGGCGTTACTTTCATATTGTCCAGCAGGCGCTGGACTTCCTGGTACGACAGGCCCATTTCCGCGGCCCGGGCGATGACATTGGCAAAAGTGCCGGAAACATGTTCCAGCCCCTGGATTCCCTCGGTGACCCGGCGCCGGCGCATGGCCGCGTTTTCCTCAGCGATATTGAGGAGTTGAAACCAGATCCCCCAGGCCTGCAACCCGGCCAGCAACAACTCGTTGTCATCCCTGGGCAGGGCCTGTTTGCCCTCGAAGACGGGAAGAATATCGGGTTTTCTCTGGCTGATGACCTGGCGCAACTGCTGCGCCAGCAGGTCTATGAGGTTGCCGGCGTAGCTGGCCGTGGCGGAATCCAGCCCTACGGCTGACGGTTGCTCCGGAAAATTAAAAGCGGACATTTTCAGGGTTGAAGGGGGACAGACCCAAGGTCTGTCCCCGGACGCGGGGGGAGTAGAGATTCACACGACGCGATCGCGCGGCGCCTCACCATTGAAAAACGCCTGCAGGTTCTCCACGACACGCATACCCATTTCCACCCGGGTTTCCCTGGAGGCGCTGCCCAGGTGTGGGAACAACACGACGTTATTCATCGACAAAAGTTTCTCCGGAACAGCCGGTTCTCCCTCATATACATCCAGGCCGGCGCCGGCAATGGCGCCCTGTTCCAGCGCCGCAATAAGGGCAGACTGGTCGATAACGTCGCCACGCGCGCTGTTGACAAGAAACGCCCCCGGCTTCATCAGGGCCAGCCGGTCACTGTTGATTAAATGATAGGTTTCCTTGCCTCCCGGACAATGCAGGGAGACAAAATCAGCCTCCCGCAGCACATCCTCTACGGTCTCGCGTGCCTCCGCCTGCAGTGAATCGACCACCTCATCCGGCGGCGGATAGGGGTCCGTGAAGATAATCCTCATACCGAAGCCGTGGAAGGCCCGGTGCGCCATGGCCCTGGCGATTCTCCCCATCCCGATCAAACCCAGTGTCTTGCCGGTTACCTTCGTTCCCATCATGTGGGTCGGGCGCCAGCCGGTCCATTCCCGGTTGCGCACGTGGCGTTCACCTTCGCCGGCGCGGCGCGCAGTCATCAGCAACAGGGTCATGGCCAGGTCAGCCGTGCAATCGGTAAGCACTTCCGGTGTATTGGTCACTACCAGGCCGCGAGACCTGGCGGCGTCGAGATCGATATGGTTAAAGCCTACCCCGTAGCTGCCGATTATCCGGGCCTTGAGGTTATCCACGGAGAGGACCTCCGCGTTGACCTGGTCGGAAACGGTTGGACAAAAGGCATCAGCGTTCTGCAGCGCCTCATGCATTTGACTGACCGTCATGGGTGTGTCCGTTTCATTCAACTGCACGTCGAAGAGTTCCTGCATCCTGCCCTCAACCTCTTCCGGCCATTTACGACTGACTATTACTCTGGGTTTACTCATGTCACCTCTCCATCCAGTACCGCCTTCACGGTGCTCCCGAATTCGGACGGCCTGGACACGATGGTCACGCCGCATTCCTGCAGGATTTCCACTTTTTCCGCGGCGCTCTCGCCGAACGCGGAGATAATGGCTCCGGCGTGCCCCATACGCTTGCCCTTTGGCGCGGTCAGGCCGGCGATATATCCGATCACCGGCTTTTTCATGTTGTCCCGGTAGAACTCGGCGGCTTCGGCTTCCTGCGGTCCGCCGATCTCGCCTATCATCACCACGGCATCGGTCTCCGGGTCCTCTTCAAACCGCACCAGGTGGTCCTTGAAGGAACTGCCGTTGATGGGGTCGCCGCCGATGCCGACACTGGTGGACACCCCTATCCCTTCGGCCTTCATCTGCGAGGCGGCCTCGTACCCCAGGGTGCCGGAACGTCCAATCACACCCACCCGGCCGGGTATGTAAATGTGGCCCGGCATGATGCCCAGCATCGCTTTGCCCGGGCTGATGGTGCCGGCGCAGTTGGGCCCGGTCAGCACCATCTTGTCTTCCGCACGGTAACGGCGCATATAGCGTTTTACCCGGATCATGTCGTGGGCGGGTATCCCGTCGGTAATGCAGACACAGTATTTGATACCGGCATCCGCGGCCTCCATGATGCCGTCGGCGGCAAACGGCGGCGGGATGAATATGACACTGCTGTCCGCGCCGGTCTCTTCCACCGCTTCCTTCACCGTGTCGAAAACCGGGCGCTCCAGGTGGGTGGTCCCGCCCTTGCCGGGAGTCACGCCGCCTACCACGTTGGTGCCGTAATTGATCATGTCCCGGGAATGGAAACTGCCGATCTGGCCGGTAAAGCCCTGTACCAGGACTTTTGAATGTTCGTCTATCAAAATCGCCATATCTGTACCCCTAGCCCTGACCCTGGTTTTTTTCGTAGTCCTGCCAGGCGGCGACCGCTTTTTCCGCCGCCTCCTGCAGGGTATCCGCCATGATGATCGGCAATTGGCTGTTCCTCAGTATCTCCCTTCCCTCTTCCACGTTGGTGCCCGACAGCCTCACGACGAAGGGCAAATTCATTTCTATCTTGCTCACCGCCTGGACGATGCCCTCGGCCACCCAGTCACAGCGGTTGATCCCGGCAAAGATATTTACCAGCACGGCCCTGACGTTCTTGTCTCCCAGCACCAGGTTAATGGCCTTCGCCACGCGTTCCGGCGAGGCGCCGCCGCCGATATCCAGGAAGTTGGCCGGTTCGCCGCCGGCGTGCTTGATCATGTCCATGGTGGCCATGGCCAGTCCGGCGCCGTTGATAATACAACCGATATTGCCCTCGAGACCCACGTAACTCAGCCCCCGGTCCGCCGCCTTCATTTCCCGGGGGTCTTCCTGGGACTTGTCGCGCAACTCGGATATGTTCGGACGCCGGAACAGGGCGTTATCGTCAAATCCCATTTTCGCATCCAGCGCCACCAGGTGGTTGTCCGCTGTTACGACCAGCGGGTTAATCTCCACCATGGTCGCGTCCAGGTCCCGGAACGCACGGTAGCAACCCAGCAGCGTGGTAATGGCCTGGCTGATCAGGGATTTGTCGATGCCGAGCTTGAACGCTATTTCCCGGGCCTGGAACGGTTGCATGCCCACCGCCGGTTCGACGGTGACGCGTATGAGTGAATCCGGCCTCTCCCGGGCTATTTCCTCGATCTCCACACCGCCTTCCGGCGAGGCGACTATGGAAATTCTTTCCTTCTGCCGGTCCAGCACGAAGCCGATGTAATATTCATTGGCTATGTCGCTGGCCTCCTCGACGTACAACCTGTGAATGATCTTGCCGGCGTTGCCGGTCTGGTTGGTAATCAGCCTGCGGCCCAGCAGTTCGTCTGCCGCTTTCCAGATCTCGTCGTCATCCCGGCAGAACTTTATCCCGCCGGCCTTACCGCGGCCGCCGGAATGGATCTGCGCCTTGACCACCCAGGCATCGCCGCCGATCTCATGGGTGCGGTACACCGCCTGTTCCGGGCTGTATGCCAGTCCCCCGCGGGGGATCGGCACGCCGAAATCCGACAGGATTTCTTTGGCCTGGTATTCGTGAATTTCCATAATCGTTACCTCATAATGAATTGGTGGGGTCAGAGTAAAAATTCTGGAAATTCAGGGGTCAGAGTAAGAAATTCGAAGAATTTTTACTCTGACCCCGGGTATTCCCGGGTATCTGACGAATTTCTTACTCTGACCCCGGTATCACTTGTTTATCAATTCCGCCTGGCGAACGATATTCCTTGCCATGCGCTCGGAGGCTGCGTCGATCATCTTGCCGTCCAGTTGCGCCGCGCCCTTGCCTTGTGCCGCCGCCTCCCGCAAGGCCTCCAGTACTCGCCGGGCCCGGGTCACTTCGGCTTCCGGCGGTGACATCACGTCGTTGGCCAGTTCGATCTGGCTGGGGTGGATCGCCCATTTTCCTTCATAGCCCAGCGCCGCTACCCGCCTGGCCGCAGCCACATAACCGTCCGGATCGTTAAAATCACCGTACGGGCCGTCTATGGCGCGCAGTCCGAAGGCCCGGCACGCAGTCACGATATTCACCAACGCGGCATGCCACTGGTCACCGGGGGCGCCGTCACACTGGTAGTCGGGGTTCAACCCGCCGATATTCACGGTGCGCGCACGCATGCTAGCGGCATAGTCCGCCACCCCGAAGTGCAGCGCTTCGAGGCGCGGGGACGATTGCGCGATGGACATGACGTTGGCGCCGCCCAATGCGGTCTCGATCAGGCACTCTATGCCGATTTTCTTTTCCAGCCCCCTGGCCTCTTCAATCTGGGTCAGCAGGCAATCCACCATATAGACATCTGCGGCGGTACCTGCTTTGGGGATCAGCACGGTATCCAGATTGGCGCCGGCCTGCTCTACGATATCCACCACGTCGCGGTACATGTAATGCGTATCCAGACCATTGATGCGCACCGACATGGTTTTACCCTGCCAGTCGATATCGTTCAACGCCTCTATGATGTTCTTTCTCGCCTGGGGTTTATCATCGGGGATCACCGCGTCCTCGCAATCCAGGAAGATGAAATCCGCGGCGGAACGGGCCGCCTTTTCAAACATGCCGGGGTTGGAACCGGGCACCGCAAGTTCACTGCGCTGCAACCGGACCGGCGCCGGATCGTAGCGGGTAAAACTCATCAGAACCTGGCCTGGCGGGTACTGCGCAGGTATTCCTGCGCGGCAGCCACGCCGCTACCCGGTTCGATATCGATACCAAGGTCTTTCATGGACATCTCGGCGGCGTTAAGCGGCGTCATGACCATCACTTCATTCAAATCGCCCAGGTGGCCGATACGAAACGCCTGGCCGGCGATCTTGCCGAGGCTGATGGACAGGGCGACATTGTAGTATTTGTAGCTGTGGCGCGCCACTTCATTGCCGTCAAAACCTTCCGGCACCCGTACGGCGCTGACCGTATCGGAATACCATTTCTCGTCCCTGGCGACCAGGGACAGGCCCCACGCGGCCACCGCCTTGCGCACCGCGACAGCCATGCGCGTATGGCGGGCAAACACGTTGTCCAGGCCTTCCTCCATGAGCATGTTGACGGACTCCCGCAACCCCCTGAGATAGATGGTGTTGGGAGTATAGGGGAAATAACCGTTATCGTTCGCGGCGATCATGTCGTCGAAAGAGAAATACGTGCGCGGCAGGGTCGCACTCTCCCGGGCGGCCAGGGCTTTTTCACTGACCCCGATAATCCCGAGTCCGGTGGGCAGCATAAACCCCTTCTGGGAGCCGGATACCGCCAGGTCCACGCCCCACTCATCCATGCGAAAATCCAGGCTGCCCAGGGAACTCACCGCATCGACATACAACATGGCCGGGTGATCCGCCTCATCCAGGGCTTTACGAACACCGGGAATATCGCTTTTCACCCCGGTCGCGGTCTCGTTGTGAGTGGCGAATACGGCCTTGATTTCCCTGTTGGTGTCCGCCTTCAGAATTTCCGCGTAGCGATCCACGGGCACGCCCTCACCCCAGTCCATCTCGATGGCGTTTACGTCCAGGCCGTGCCGCCGGCACATATCCACCCACAGCATGCTGAACTGGCCGAAATGCGACATCAGCACCTTGTCGCCCGGCGACAGGGTATTGCTGATGGCGGCTTCCCAGGCCCCGGTGCCGGAAGAGGGAAAGATGAATATTCGCCCCGTCTCCGTTTTGAATATCTTTTTCAGGTCGTTAAACAGCGGCAGGGTGAACTCCGGGAAATCCGCCGCGCGCATGTCCTCCTGTTCTATGGCCATGGCATTGCGGATGCGCTGGGGCACAATCGTCGGACCGGGTATGTGTAAAAAATTTCGACCGGGCATAGTCTTTCTCCAGGTTGTATTAGTTCGAGCGCCCTGGGCTGACCAGGGCTTCCTTTATTGAAAACAACGCGACGTACTTATACAGGCTTGCTGTTCAGTACAGGGATTTCCAGGGCATCACCCTCAAGAAGACACGGACGGCCGCTTCCCTGGTCCGTCCGCAAATGCAGTATTGCGTCAAGAAGCGGATTTATACCACATTCCAGAAGCAGGAGTCCATAGCTGAAGCAGCAAAATGCCCGTTCCCGGCTGTCAGTTCCCTAATTAATCCCCGCGCCGGCTGTATAAAGCAAACGGCAAATGACATAATTATCCTGGTGACTCATAACCGGTGAACTAGTACTAGTATGCCCAAGCAATTTGATGACAACCTGAGCCTGGAGGAACTGGACCGGCAAACGGTATTCCACGCTTCAACCGACCTGAAGGCCCATGCCAGCGGCGCCCTGGGCACACCTCGTATCATGGATACGGGTAAAGGTATCCATATCAAGGATATCAAAGGGAACAAGCTGCTGGACGCCTTTGCCGGGTTGTATTGTGTCAATGTCGGTTACGGCCGCAAGGAAATCGCGGATGCGATTTATGCCCAGGCAAAAAAACTGGCTTACTACCACACCTACGTGGGCCATTCCAGCGACGTTGTGATCGAACTGTCCAGACGGATTATTGAAATGGCCCCTGACGGCATGAGCAAGGTCTATTACGGCATGTCCGGCTCCGACGCCAATGAAACCCAGATCAAGCTGGTCTGGTACTACAACAACGTGCTTGGACGCCCGCAACGACGCAAGATTATCTCGCGCCTGCGCGGTTATCACGGTTCCGGCATCATGACCGGCAGCCTGACAGGCCTGCCCGTGTTCCAGGACCATTTCAACCTGCCCGTAGACACGGTGAAACATACGGTGACGCCGCATTATTATTACGGCGCAAAGGAAGGCATGAGTGAGCAGGAGTTCTCACGCTACTGCGCTGAGGAGCTGGAAAAACTGATTATCGACGAAGGGCCCGACACGGTTGCCGCGTTCATCGGCGAACCCGTGATGGGCACAGGCGGCATCATTCCGCCTCCGGAAGGTTACTGGCCTGCCGTCCAGTCGGTCCTCAAAAAGTACGACATCCTGCTGATCGCGGACGAGGTGGTCACCGCCTTCGGCCGCATCGGCTATGACTTCGGCTGTGAACGCTACGGCATCGAACCCGACCTCATCACGGTCGCCAAGGGACTGACCAGCGGTTACCTGCCGTTATCCGGCGTGATCGTCGGCGACAAGGTCTGGGAAGTGCTTGAGCAGGGATCCGAACAGTTCGGGCCTATCGGTCATGGCTGGACCTATTCCGCGCATGCCCTGGCCATGGCCGCAGGCATTGCCAACCTGGATATCCTGAAACAGGAAAATATCGTTGCAAACGCATTGAAGACCGGTGCTTATTTCCAGCAGCGCCTGCGGGAAGCCTTTTCCGATCATCCCCTGGTCGGTGAAGCGCGTGGCGAAGGCCTGCTTGGAGCGCTGGAGTTCGTGGCGGACAAGGCAGGCAAAAAACGCTTCGACGCGTCCCTGAAGGTCGGACCACGGGTAGCAGCAGCCTGTCTGGAAAACGGCCTGATCGCCAGGGCCATGCCCCATGGGGATATTCTCGGCTTTGCCCCGCCCCTGATCGTCAGTCCGGCAGATATCGATCAAATTATCGAGTTAACGGGGAAATCCATGGATAAGGTAGCCGATGAGCTTGTTCGTGACAGGTGATTAAGCTGCAACATAAAAAAACCGCCGTTTGAAACGGCGGTTTTTCACTTGGCTAAAGAAGTTGCCTGTCAGAAAAAGTTGTAACTCAACCTGCCTATCACGGTGCGCGGGGTATTGATATAGTAACCGCGGCCGCCCAGCGCCGACGGGAACCCGTTTATCGCGTGAAACTCGTTGGTCAGGTTTGTCCCGGTGACGGACAGCGACCATTTGTCTCCCGGCCCCATCAAGGCGACGTGGGCGCCCAGCTTGGTATGATCCTGCTCTTCAAATGGCACGTTTTCAATGGAAATGAAATGATCGGAGGTATGGCTGACGCTCATCTGCAAACTCACGCTGTAGTCATTATCCAGTTGCATGAGGTAGCGGGCCACACCGGTTACCGAGACATCCGGCGCAAACGGCAGTTCATTGCCGTCGATGGACACGATGGTATCGCCTGCGCTCGGTCCGCCGCTGCCGTCGCTATCTATGAGGCCCGCGCTGGCCACTTCATCATCCACTTCCGTGTCGAGGAAGGTGGCGGTAACCAGGAACTCCAGGCCCTCTGCCGGCGCAAAGGTCAATTCCAGGTCCAGTCCGTACACGTCTGCTGCCTCGACGTTATCCAGCCGCTCGGCGCCGACGGGGTCCCCGAATTCATTGGTGATATAAACGGAAAACCGCTGCACCATGTCCTCGTAGTCATACCAGTAGGCGCTGGCATTGAACCGGAAGTTGTCCGTTACGTCCCACTTGATGCCGCCTTCCAGCGCCTTGAGTGTCTCCTTGCCGAAGGGAGGGTTGTTGAACCCGGCAAAAGCCTGGTCGGTGCCGCCGCTCTTGACGCCGACCGAGTAGGTGCCGTAGAGCATCATGTCAGCGGTTGGCAGGTAGTTCAGTCCCACCTTCCAGGAAACGTCTTCGAAAGATGTTTCCTGCTCGGCCCGGTTTCCACCGAAGGCCACGCCGATCGCGTCATTGACCGGGCCGGCCCCGGGTAACGCGGCCAGGTCGGCATGCCTGCCTTTCTTCTTTTCATCTTCGTAACGCACACCGCCGATGAATCTCAGGTTTTCCACGACACCATATTCCACGTGCGCAAAGGCGGCATGGACCGTGGTCTCCTGGAAGGTTTCCAGGTCGAACGGAAATCCGCCGAAATAACTGCTGCTGCCATCACCGGGTTGCAACGGCGCCCCCGTCAGCACGGCATTGAAATCAGCGGGAATAGAGTCATAGGCCGCGCCGACCGGTGTGAGGTTGGCAGGGTCCTTGATCTCACTGTCGTCAAAGTAATACCCCAGCAGCCAGAAGCCGTTTTCCAATTGCCCTTCCAGGCGCAGTTCCTGGCTGAACTGGTCAAACTCCTGGTCGTATATCTGGCGCCCGTATATGGTGGACGTGCCTTCGAAATCCAGGCCGTCAAGACGCTCAAAACCGTCATAGGCGCTGGTGGAATGGATACTCACATTGTTGCCGATATCCCAGTCCATCTTCACGGTCACACCGTAGAACTTGTTGTTTTTATCCGAGTCCCAGTCTGTCTGCACGGTATCGTCAAAAGGATTGGTGGCCTTGGTGCTGTTTCCGCAGGAGGGATGTTCGGGGTCACCTGCCACGGGAACGCCGCCGATGGTCGTCACGATACCGGCTGCCGGGCTGCAGCTTCCCAGGATGTATGCGACCGTGGGCTCTATCTCGCCCTTGTCCTGCGCATAATGCGCGATGAGCTGGCCGGTAAAGTTGCCGGTCTCAAGTAGAAATTGCCCCCTTAGCGCCACGTTGTCCAGCGCGCCGTGTTCATCGTTCGTGACCGAATTGAAAGCGCCGTCACTTTCCATATAACGGAACGACAGCCTGGTGGACAGGTTATCCGTCAACCCGGCGCCGAATGCGCCCTCGACCTGTATGTGATCGTGGGTGCCGTATCCGACCTCGATAAAGCCGTCGCTTTCCTGGGAAGGTTTGACACTGGTAATACTGATCGCGCCGCCGGTGGTATTGCGGCCCCATAGCGTGCCTTGCGGTCCCTTCAGGATTTCGACCCGCTCCATGTCAAACATCTGCGGGCCGCTGTTGATATTGGACGCCTTGTAGACGCCGTCCAGGTACACGGCGGCAGCGGGCGGCGTCGTTGCCGCGAAGTCATTGACACTGACGCCGCGAATGGCAAACAACGGCGCGGTGCCGTACTCCATATTGATCGTCACGCCGGAAGTCAGGTCGGCCAGATCGGCTGCATCAGTTACGCCCAGCGACCTCATTTGCGCATTGGAGAATGAACTGATCGCGATACCCACGTCCTGGGCGTCCTGCTGGCGCTTCTGGGCGGTCACTATGACCTCTTCCAGCAATGCGGCAGATGCCCAGTGAGTGCAAAGGATCGAAGCCAAGGTAATAACCGATATGATCGTGGTCGGCCTGAAGTACGGTTTTACTATCATTGATTAATCCCCCGTCTGTTAGCTTGTAAGCCCGGAAAGAAAATACTTATCCGCTAATTTTCGTAAGAAAACGCTGCTTTTCCTATACCTCATTTGAGTTAATTGCAAGCTTCGCGTCCGGCATTACTATTCTGGTAGACTGGATTGATAAACACTGATAATTCAAATTCGCATAACCGCCGACCCCAGGTAATGATGATTTTGACCGTGACGATAATATTGACCGCTGTTCCCGCTGCCGGATATGGTGCGGAAAATGCCTGAAACCGGTGCGCGCAGGGTTGTATTGCTTACCGGCGCAGGTTCCGGTTTCGGCCGGCTGGCGGCTGCTCGGTTTGCGGGCCAGGGAGACAAGCTGGCATTATGTGATGTCAACGATTCCTCCCTTCACAGCCTGGCCGAAGAACTTGGCGGAGAACATCTCATCTTTCCCTGTGATGTCAGCAAAGCGACCCGTGTAGACCGCTTTTTCGACGCGGTCATTGAACGCTTCGGCAGGATTGATGTCGCTGTCAACAATGCCGGTATAGCCCATGAGCAATGTCGTCTGGCGGACTGTGATGATGAACTGTGGTCCCGGATCCTCGAAGTCAACCTGACCGGCGTTTTCCTGTGCATGAAGCGCGAGATACGGCAGATGCAGAAGCAGGGCGCAGGGACGATACTCAATATCGCGTCCGTAGCAGGGGTGCTGGGCGCGCCCATGCTGGGACCTTACTGCGCCAGCAAACATGGCGTCGTCGGCCTGACCCGTACGGCAGCGGTGGAGTACGGCAGGCAGGGCGTGCGCGTCAATGCGCTATGTCCCGGTTATTCGCCTACCCCGCTGGTTGCCGAAATGCTGCGCGCAGGTGATGAAGGAATGGAGAGCCGCATGACCGATCGCATACCATTAAAACGCATGGCGCAACCTGAAGAGGTGGTAGATGCCATCCTGTGGCTGTGCTCGGACCAGAACAGCTTTATGAACGGGGCGTCAATCGTGCTGGACGGCGGACTGACGGCCTGCTGAGAGTTGGATTAATTTACTTGATGGACTGTCTTCAGTTCAAGAGTACGCTCAATGTCGTCGATAGCTGACTGTACTGCCTCAGCAAAACTCGCTGCTTCGCGATCGAATATGATGAATTGAATCCCGTCTGATCGACCAACTGTCCCATCATCACAGCCATTCTCAAAGAGAGCATCGATAATTGCATCTTCCTGTATGTCCGGGCCGTCGACAACCAGCGTAAAGGTGTGAGTGTGCATATCTTGTCCTCCTTACTCAGAGAGTATTGCGCGGAAAAGTTCATTGAGCTTGCGTGGTTCGCCGGTACTTTTGACATTCTCCGGTTTTGTTGCAATCAGCCGCTCCATTTCGCTTTCTATATACCTGCTGATGGGTTCAATACGCGGGCCGACTGACTGCTCAAAACCCTGCTTTTTGGCTTCGAGTAAATCATAAATAGCGCGCCTGAGTTCATTCTCTTGGACAATCGCATCAACCAGTTTCCCGAACTCAGTGGGCACTATACCGTATCCGGCATCGATCCAGTTCACGGCCAGGAGCGGGCGCAGAACATAAAGGTACTTCTTCAAACGGACTTCGGGACCTTTCAGGTAGTCCCGAAAATTGCCTTGTGCCATATGCATATAGTGATAACGGCACTTCACGAGAGAAATGGAAGCCGACGACAATTCTCTGAGACGAGCAGCAAGTGAACCGTGTTCCCGATAGACGATCGGCGAACCAAGCCACTCCAGGAGAGCCGGATTAGACTTTCGATACAACTTCAACGCCTTACGCAAGTCCCAGCCGCTTATATCCAGTTTATCGTTAATCGGTACTTCGATAACGTCCCGCTTGTGTTCGAGGTCTATGCTGAGGTACCACTCCCGGGGATGTGAATAGATAAAGCGCACATCGTAATCACTATCCGCAGATGCAAACCCCCAGGCCCGGCTCCCGGACTCGCAGGCGTATAAAACTCTTACGCCGTGTTTTACCTCGATTTCATGAAGTTGTTGCAACACGGCATCGACAACGATTTTGGATATTTCCGACATGAATTCAGGGAACCGGCAAGTTCAGGCTGGAAATGAGTATAACTCAGATGTGGCCGCTCAGAAAATCATGTCAGGAACCTTATGATGGAACCTTATGATTGAGCAACAATTAATCATGGAATATAATATGAAAAACGCTAATAACACACTGCAAACTAACCGAACTTGCAGGATGTCAGTTTTGGTGTTTTTTATTCCCATCTTGATAATTTAATGGATATTAGGAGGATAGAAATCATGGTTGAAAAAGAAAGAACCAATCTTGAAGAGATTATCAAAAACGACGACTCAGACCTTGAAAAAAGCATTACGAGCACTGAGACCTTAAGAGAGAGCGAGAGGCACAATCAGACTATCAGGGACACGCAAGAGCCCCCGGAGCATGAGCCGGGGAACAAGAAAAAATAGTTGACAAAACAATGGCCAAGTGCTTTTTTGTTATAGTGGTAACTTCAGGAAGTCTGTTATGACTGATGAAACCAAAGAGTATCGTAAGTTACTGTTCGGCGTTCGCCGCTCAGTGCGTTATCACAGCAGACGCCGCCAGCATTACGAACTTTTCCACAAAACTGTCCTGTTTCTGGCGCTGATACTGGGATCGGTCACGGTCGCGGCATTTGCCGAGGCAATCGGAGACACATGGGCGACATGGGTTAAAGCGCTGCCGGCTGCACTGGTCAGTATTCTGGCCGCACTGGATTTGATACTTGGTTCCAGCACTAAATCCTGGCAGCATGCGGACCTGACTCGTCGGTTCATCGATTTGGAGCGGGAACTGGAGATCAGGAAGGGGGAACCTCTCGACACGCTCGTACCGGAAATCACTGATAAGCGCCTGGAGATTGAAACTACTGAACCGCCGGTGCTGCGGGTCCTGGATACAATTTGTCATAATGAGTTGCTGCGCGCCATGGGTTATGACCGCAAGGAGGAAGTAAAGGTGACTCTGATTCAACGCTTATGTGCGCCGATCTGTGATGTGGCGGAATGGACGCTGCATCCGCGGAATATCAAGGGATAATTTGCGCATTGTCACTTGATTTTCTAAAGGTCACGTAATTGCCTAGAAAGGGCCGCTGATCAGTTCATCGATCCTCAAGGTCGGTTGGCTCTCGCACATGGGGACGGACTGCCGTCCTTGCTGTTCGCGTTCTGCGAAAGAGAAAAGTAGTATGGGGAATCAGGTAATATCTCAATAAACATATAGCGATCATAACAAAATAATGTTATAATCACTATATGATTCACTCATTTTCAGTAACAAACTATCACTCTATACGTGAGGAGGCGGTCCTTGACCTGCGGATTCCGAAAACTGCTCCGGACCTGCCGCGTTTTCGTGGGAGCTTGGTAAGACCGGATATCAGACTTCCTTCAGTCGTTGTATTGATGGGCCCGAACGGGTCTGGCAAGACGACGTTACTCAGAGCGTTAATCACCGTTCTCCGGATAATATGCAATCCATGGCTATCTCAAGAAATCCCAGTTAAGTCCGTTGTTCCCTTTTTCTCAAAGATGACCCGGAATGAACAGACCCGATTTTGTGTAGAGTTTGAAGCAAACTGGTTAAGACCAAACGAATTCATTAGCTTGTTTCGTTACGAACTTTCCACACAGGACAAACAGATCGTGTATGAAGCCCTGTTTCACTTCCCAAAAGGACGCCCACGCCGTCTTTTTGAACGGGGCAAGCCGGGGGAAACCATATATGTTGCTGACGAATTCGGGATGAAGCCCAAAGACGACCGTTTGAAGGCAGTTCCGGAAGATGCCTCGGTAATAGGCACACTTGCCATGCTTAACGTACCCTTGGCAAAGTTGATTGTGGCGCGGTTGAATAATCCGTTGTTAACGACCAACCTCCTCCATCACAAGAATTGGATGCCTACGACGGAAACTGTAGCCAGCATGATGATTGACCCCAAATTACGAAAGCAATTCGTACAGGAAATTCAACGTAGCGACCTGGCAATAAGGGATGTGCTAATTAGGGGTAATGGCGATGGAGTAAAAGAGGTTTTATTTGAGCATCACGGACTTGATTCGCCAATCCCTTATGCCCTCGAGTCAGGTGGGACCAAACGGTTGTTTCAACTGTTGCCCCAACTCAATATAGCACTGAATGCCAGTTATCCTTTTGTCATTGACGAAATCGACGGTGACCTGCATGTTGACATTGTCAGCGAGATTATTCACCGGTTTCAATCCCATGAGACAAATCCGCGTAACGCTCAGCTATTCGTTACATCCCACAATGTCGGTTTGCTCGATACTCTTGAGAAAGAGGAGCTTTTCATCGTAGAGAAAGGTGGGGATGGTGGCACCCGCGTGCACGGCGCACAAGACATACAGGGCCTGCGTAGGGATACTAGGCTCTACCCCAAATATCGCGCCGGAGTGCTCGGCGGGTTACCGAATATTGGCTGAATAACCGTGCGGCGTCGCCATTCGGTCATACCCAGGCGCGCTATATTTGTCGGTGTTGAAGGAATAAGTGATCGTGCGTTTATCAGATTTCTCGAAAGATACTGCGAGCGTAAAAGGTTACACCTGTATCTGGACGTGAAACCGGCTGGCGGAGGTGATTCGGTTACCGTTGTCGAAACAGCCGCTCGCCATATATCCAAACGTTCAGGTTACAGCGAACAACTGGTATTGCTTGATAATGACCGTATTAGGCAGGATAAGAAAGCCGGACGAAATGCCGAGTTCGTTGCTTCTGCAAACAGGTTGGAAATAATCTTACTGAACCCGAATCTTGAGGGGCTGCTGCTCAAGTTACATTCAGGGCAAGAGCGCCGACAGGTCAGGTCACAGGATGCGCTGAAAGAGTTAAGGAAAGTATGGCCGGAATACGATAAACCGCCGACGGCAGATCAATTAGATCAACGCTTCGGCGTATCTGACCTGCTAAGAGTTGCTCAACACGATGAACATCTGCAAAAATTGCTTGAAATCCTCGGTCTGATCTGAATCGCTTAAGTTGGCACATAGACCTAACGTCCCGCTAATTGAAGTGCATTCTCGGCTTCGCTTTGGTAACTCTCAAATTCCATCTCTTCTGAGATGAATCTACCAATTAATTCTGGGTCATTTGAATTTGGGGGTTCTTTCTTCTAGGATAAATTCAGAAAAGCTGTTAACGCAAGGCGATAGAGTATGGGAGCAAAATGATAAATCCTACGCCGAGAACTCCGCAGATTCGGATCTGAATTCTCTGCCGGTTTGCGAGAACTTTGTAGATTCAGGTCTGAATCTCCTACCGGATTTCCGTGTAAGAAATTGTTCCGGCATGTGTACATCTGATCATATATCCAACAACCTAAATTTCTACGCTTATTTCCCCTCGTGTTAAAACGCTTATGTCCAGAGCTTTTATCAATCCATGGAACACTATCCAGGAGTGCAAATACTTTATACGTGTTCGCATCGCCATTACCACCTGGATGTATCAGAATTTCGAAGGCGGAAACCCATAACGCGATAGTTCGTCCGTAATCATAAATTGTGCCGCCAGCGTCGGCATTTGCCGGAATAAGCAAAGCCTGATTTGCCATGTTGAGTGAACGAAAAAGGGCTAAGCTTTTCCACTCTGGCTTCTTCTTGTTTTTGTAAAGGTCAATCCACAAACAGAGAAGTTCATGTAAAAGAGGCTGGTCAAAATTGCTGTCAAGTAATTTTACTGGCTTTGATTCTGGGGATGATTGTCCTTTAAATTCATCTACGTTATGAAGTCCAGTAAAGGCTGGAGTAGATACAATAATCCATTCATAATCGTTGCTAATCATTCCAGAGTATATAGAGAAGTAATTTGAGCATGCTATTTGGCCGTAGGTCTTACCATTTTTACCATTTATAATTCTGGATATGGAATAGGGTACCGTTGATGCAACGATAATATCTCGAAAATAAGCTATAAACTCGCTGGATATTTTGCATCCCTCGAAGTCTTTATTCTGCAAAATCAATGCCGGATGGATTATTTTCCCGGATGGGTCGGTGAAGCATTCCAAAAATTTATGAAATTTATCTTCTTCTTTTGTAATCTCCTGAACGCGTGAATCTGAGGATGGGACGAGTGCCAAAAAATCGCTTTCAACAGGTTCGTCCAAGTCAATATTTGGAAGCAGGCAAATAGGTGTCCAATTCATAGCACTTTGATTAAATTAAATATTTTACCTGCCGGGCACTTGATTTTGTAAGACGCACAGGATAAAAGCATTTCTGAACCGGAATGACGAGATATTGCTGAGAAGAAAGAAGAAAATGACCTCCCCGACTACTCCGTTACCGGAGAGATCCCCTTGGGATCTTGTCATCGGGGAGGGACCTTTTTCTGTGAGGGCGCTTCTCTCTACCACCGTCGGAGAACACCCTTTACTTAGTATTATAATAGCAGATCTGGAAAACAAATATAACGGAATTGAAGCGAAATTTGCCGTTCAAAATGACAAAAATAGTGGGTAAGCCAAGTAGTTTGCGTAAGATGGATATCAGGCATTCAGTAAAACGAATATCGTCACTTTTCAGGCTTCTTCGGAAAAAGAAGATTGATTTTCTTCCCGTTGTAGCTGCAGTCGTATGGACTGTTTTCCTCGGCCTGTTTTGCCCGGCATTTATATATTTTCTGTAACTACTCGCCCCTCTTATCCTGATCTCTTATCCTGACCCTGCTTGGCCGGGT
>JAPPLI010000024.1:0-3947 GCA_028819495.1 Gammaproteobacteria bacterium
GAGCGATACCTGCCCATCAACTGCTCCGTCGATGCATCGTGGGAACCGGACGGTTCGTCGCCGGCCAGTTCTGCGGCTATCTGCCCTGCCAGGGTCTTTCCCAGTTCCACGCCCCACTGGTCGAAGGGGTTGATGCCCCAGATGGCGGCCTCCACGAAGGTCTTGTGCTCGTACATGGCCAGCAGCATGCCCAGGGTGTACGGGTCCAGCCGGTCATAGAGGATGGTGGTGCTCGGCCGGTTGCCGTCGAAGTGACGGTGGGGCTCGGCGTCGTCGGTCCTGCCCTGCATCAGGGCTTCGCCCTGGGCCAGGCAGTTGGCGACCAGCAGTTCGTGCTGTTTACTGTCATGGTTGCTGCTCAAGGGAAGCAGGAAGTCGATGGAGGAGGCGCGCGTGCCCTGGTGCAGGAACTGGAAAACCGCGTGCTGCGCCGGGCTGCCCGTGCCGCCCCAGATGACCTGGGAGGTCTGCACTCCCACCTTGCCGCCGCCTGCGCCGGCCGACTTGCCGTTGCTCTCCATCACCAACTGGCCGAGGTAGGCCGGCAACCGTTCCAGCCTCTGGTCGTAGGGGATGACGGCATGGGCGCCGATGTCAAGAAAATTGTTGTGCCAGATGCCGGCCAGGCCCAGGATGACGGGGATGTTGGCGCTGAACCCGGCCGATGCGAAGTGTGAATCCAGCGCGTGCGCCCCGGCCAGGAACTGCCTGAAATGGTCTTCCCCGATGCTGATGGCGGCGCTCATGCCGATGCAGGACCAGATGGAATAACGCCCGCCGGTCCAGTGCCCGATCCTGAAATAACGGTCCCCGGCTATGCCGAAGCGTTCGACCGCGCCGGCATTGCCCGACACGGCCAGGAAGTGCGGTCCGCTGTCGTTGCAACCGTTATCCGCCAGCCAACGTTTAGCCCGGTTTGCATTAACCAGTGTTTCCTGTGTCGTGAAGGATTTGGAGGCGATGATAAACAACGTGGTTTCCGGGTCGGCGTTCGCCAGCACGCGTTCGATGTCGAAGGGATCGATGTTGGCGACGAAATCGATGTCTATCCCTTCCCGGTGGAATTCGGACAGCGCGTCGGCCAGCAGGCGCGGCCCCAGGTCGGAACCGCCGATGCCGATGTTCACCACCCTGGAAATGGGTCTGCCTGTGGCGCCCTCGACCTCGCCGGCGCGTAATTTACGGACGAACCCGAACATCCTGTCCCGCTCCTGCCGTACCTGGCGGGCAACACCGGACAGTTCATGGGTGTCCTGTATTCTGTCGTCGGGCGTCCGCAGGAGGGTGTGCAGGGCAGGGCGCCGTTCCGTCGTGTTGACCTCGTGTCCGGAGAATAACTCGCCGATTTTTTTATCCAGCCCGCGTTGATCGGCCAGCTCCAGCAACAGGGACAGGGTCTCGCCGGTAATCAGGTTTTTCGAGAAATCGACGAAAACCCGCTCCAGGCCGAGGGAGAATCTCTGCGCCCGCCCGGGATCCCGGGCAAATTCATCGCGCAGGTGGAGCCCGGCTGCCTGCCGGCGGTGCCCGGTAAGCCTGCGCCAGGCCGCAGTCCGTTCCGGTGAATTGTCGTTTCGTCCGGCCATAGGGGAAATCCCTATATTATAGCCATCACGAGTTGCGGGGACACAATAGTTAATTCAGTACCTCGCACAGCAAGAGCGAGTAGTGCGAATTCCGCCGGATTAACCGCATAAGAAAGACCGCCCGCACCAGGTGAGGAGGAGCGGGCGGTCGACTCCATCGTGAACTACGAAGGGGTCATGAGTCTTGGCATGTTTGATAAAGCGCCTCATCGCGCTTCACGAATCTCAGTGTCTGGAGTACTCAATCCACAAATCCCTGACCTGTTTTAACTCATCGCGATCAAAACCCAACGGCGCCAGGACGTCTTTAATATCTGCATAAGTTCGTGGCGCGCTGCCTGTGGGAATGTCACCCATCAGAATGAAATAGGCGATTCTTTCTATAATGTGAAAATCAGAACGGTCCTGTACCATCTCGTGCAACTTGCTGACCCACTCCCAGAACGCCATTACGACAGCGCCCACCATACACCCGCAAGCGCGACAGCAACCGCAATAATACAAAGCCAGTCTATTATCACAAATTTGTTGCGTTATTGCTGCAACCAGGGATAAATTAACAACACGCTTGAATGGCTTGCCCAGCTCGCGGATATTATAAAGGGACCCGGATGGCTGGCCGCATTCTGATGGAATATTTGGAGACCGGAGACAATCTGGATCAGTACCCCTCTTTTTCCAGTCTGTCCATGAGGCCCGGCAGGGAGATCACACACGTGTCCGGGCAAATAGTGTGGTGTGGTTGACCTGAATGAAGGTATATGGTAATATTTAACCAGTTATTTTAACCGGTATAAAGAGACATGCGTGAAGTTCAGGCGACAGAAGCAAAAGCTCACCTCGCCAGGTTGCTCAGCGATGTTGAGCATGGAGAAACCATAGCAATCACCCGTCATGGCAAGCCGATAGCTCACCTTGTGCCTGCGGAAGCCCAGGCGCGCGCGAGCCGCAGGCTTGCAGTCGAGCGCTTTGAGACCTGGCGCGCCGGATGGAAGGGAATCGATATGTCCCTGGAAGAGATCCTCGCCGTACGCCATGAAGGCCATCGCTATTGAACGACTTTGTTATTGATGCATCGGTCGCCCTGGCGTGGTTCCTCGATGATGAACAGGCGCCGCAGGCTGATAACGTGCGCAGCCGCCTGGTCCGTGACAGTGCGTTCGTGCCCCAGCTATGGCACCTGGAGGTCCGCAATGGCCTGATCATCGCCGAACGGCGCGGGCGCTTGTCCGCAACCCGCATGAACGAATGCCTGGAAGCGCTGATATGGCTCCCCATTCAAACCGATTCAGAGACTGTTCTCGAGATGGTTACCTCCCTTGCCCGATTGCACAAGCTGTCCGTCTATGATGCCGTTTACCTGGAGTTGGTCAAACGCCGGGACGCGGCGCTGGCAAGCCTGGACGCTGATCTTCTTCGGGCAGCCGCAGAAGAAGGCTTGCGAGTCCTGGACCAATAAGGCATGGTCAGGCGATCTCTGTAGTTAATCTGTCAGCGACGAATTGCGCGGTTCGAATCAAGGTAACCGATCCTGACCAGATTGTCTAACTGTTCATGCGGCATCGATGTCTCCCTTGAGCAACACGGTCGGCCCTTCCAGCACGCGTTTCAGGAAAGGATTGTCATTCTTACGTCGCTGGTTGAACTCCGGTACCGTGTAGAGTATGGGGCTGATTTGCCTGCCCAGCCGTTTTTCGGCAACAGACAGGTGCGTGTAGAGTTCTTCCAGGGTCAGGTCATCGGATACAACGAGCAGGTCAATGTCACTCTGCGCGGTATCGGCCTGCTTCGCTACTGAACCGTATATGAGGGCGAGAGAAATCATTGCAGTCAGCGGTTCGAGCGCTGTCTGCACCTGTTCCCGTATGCCGACGGTCTTGAGAATGATGGAACACAACTCTTTGTATATGGGCGCGTCCGCATTGGCCCGGTAATGCTTCCGGTTCCCGTATCGTTCTGTCACGACCAGTCCGCTATGCTCAAGACGCGCCAGTTCGCGCTGGACGGCGCCGCGTCCCACCCTGGCGAGTTCTATCAATTCAGTGACGAAGAAACTCCGCCGGGGCTGGCCGAACAACAAACCGAGCAATCGTTGCTGGGTTGTCGTGTACAACGCATCAGCCATAGACTGTGGAGATGTGCCTGGCTTACCCGCTTTGGCAGGGGTCGGACGTTGTTTGAGGGAGGGGCTTATACCCATAAGGGGTACTTTAGTCCCCTTTTTGGGTATAGTCAAGCGTTCCATCAAACGGGCACGTACTAAGCGCACCGCTTTTCCAGTCTGGCCATGAGGCCCGGCAAGGAGGTCACACACGTGTCGGGGTTAATGGTGAATTCATCATTGCCCCCATAAACAACAAA
>JAPPLI010000024.1:4047-5541 GCA_028819495.1 Gammaproteobacteria bacterium
TCACACACGTGTCGGGGTTAATGGTGAATTCATCATTGCCCCCATAAACAACAAAAAGGTTATCTGTAATCCATCTCTTAACCATACCTTGTATTTTTGGAGTCTAAATCCGAAAATACAAGGAACGTCGTGTCCGTTCTACCCTATTGCTTGCGATAATGCGCGTAATCCTCTGCGCAACTCCCTGCCGTCGGAAACAGCCAGTTCGCCCAGGCAACGCCGGAAATACCCGGAGTCTTCCTGGAGTTTCATGACGGCCCTGGATAGAGAATCCACTACCACATCACCATAAGCGCCAGTCGCCCTTTCCAGGCCGGCAACCGCCGCAGCATTACCCCAGCCCTTAATCATAAAAGCCAGGTCGATTACATCACGGCTGAGCACGGATCGATCTGCCCAGCGGTCAGCATTGGCAAGAAATTTTTCGGCAAAACATGAAACCGCATCGAGCGCGGGAACCGGCAATTCCGCGGCCGGATCAGCGTCAAGCCGGATCCTCCCTTCAGTAATAATTTCAAACTTGACAGGCTCACCATCAAGGCCCAGAAACGTCCGGATTCCATAGCGATCGGCGCGCACCTCTCGAGACAGGGTAATCGGTTCCCTGAGGATATCGCCCAGAGAACTCTGGGAAATGGTATTGCGTAGCCTGCGGTAGCCGGGACCGTCGGCGCAAAGAAAATCAACATCGGCTGACTCTCGGTATTCGCCTAATCCGAGAACTATTCTCGTACCGCCGCCGAAGTAACAGCAGGTATCCGTGAGAAACCCGGCATCGAAAGATTTCAGCGCCCTCCATACCCGTAGATGTCCCGGGCGTTTGAACTCAGGCATTGATGACGCCATTGCCATATTCCTGTTTCAGTTTTGTAATCAATTCACGTTCCCCGGCGCTCATTCCGTCCAGGTCGACGTGACGCCAGTTGCGTTCGTAGAGTTGAAAAGCCTCAGCGCGGGTAACGAAACGTCCGGTGCGATTCCACGCAAGCAATCGCAGATTCTCGAAATCGTCGATACATAAGACTTGGTGGTCTATGAGTGCCCGGAGAGCAGCCGCGAATTCCACTTGTTTGAGTCCTGCCTTCAGTTTTTCCGCAAGCCCTCGCGGCAAGCGCAGTTGATATATTACAAGGTCACGCTGTTTCTCCCGTTCGCGCTGGCGTCGTTTTGCCAGGCGCAGTTGCCTACGACGAATGACAGCAGGATCAATATCCCCTGCTATCCCTTGTTCCGGTTTCAGTTTCATATTCTGCCGTATTTTCATGATGACATGTCATCATACCAAAATAAATGGTGGTTTGCAAGATATGCAGAATTCAATTTTTTATAGTCGAAGTGTGGCAGACCTGGTGACCAGGAAATTCTTAGACTGCAGGTGGAGCAGGTTACAGGGAGGGGGTCACCATCTATACAATGTCGGGATGGAGACACCTAGTACCCTTTCCAGTTAATATTGACATGTTCAGAGCCACACAGCGACGTCAAGACAAGGCG
>JAPPLI010000187.1 GCA_028819495.1 Gammaproteobacteria bacterium
ATTGAAAAAGAACCCGATCAGACCTGAAATGGTCTATTTATAGAGGTTCCCATAAGAACACCCGGAGGAATAAGGCTATTTCACATATTAACTATTTCAGAAATCGGACCTCATGATGCCCCTGAAAGAATATAAAATATCGATGGAAATCGCTGGCCCTCTTGCTATGTGGGGAAGACCGGACACTGGTTCAAGCCCTACATCCTATCCAATTCCTACCTGGTCAGCTGCAAAAGGTGTGTTTGAGGCGGTGGCATTTTTCTCTGATGGGAAAGCATGGATCAACCCCGTACGAGTTGAAATCTGCAAACCAGTAGGAACTGAAAGTACCGGTGAACTACACTATCAAAAATACACAACCAATTATCGTGGCCCACTGAAAGAAACGGGAAAATCAAACTATCAATTCTCAGCATTAGTCGTCGCAGATGTTTGCTATCGCCTTCACGCCATTATTGAAAATGGAACAGCCAATCCATTACGTAAAGGTGCAAATCCCTGCCACTACCTGAAAGACAAGTTTAATCGGCGACTTAAAAATGGCCGCTGCCACCATACCCCTTGTTTAGGTTGGAGCGAATTTGTGCCAACTTACTGGGGGCCTGTGCGTGATGAAAGTTCAATACCAGAAATACGCACCGAAGTTGACACCGCGGTGACACTGAATTTGGTGTCGATTTTAAAAAATGTCTTTACCCCCGAAGTTAATGGTTCATATAGCCCTGTATTTCAACAAGGGGAAGATTCTTGGATAAGGGAAGGAGTGTTCAATTATGTTGAATGAATTAACTCTAATCAGGAATGGTCTTCGAGCAGTTGATGAACAAGCTCTCAAAGTTGTGCATAAAAATATTAATGAGCCAGGAAAAACGAACACTATGAGGGTTATCCTGAATGAAGAAGGAAAGATTATAGAATTGGATTTGCTGGACGGAGAAAGAAATAAAAACTACTGGAGTCATGGCGACGGCAACAAAAACAAGTTCCCGGATATTAAGCTGCCATTTCCCTTACGGCCAGGAGGCGCTGAGAAATTCTATAACTGGTCAAAAGAAAACAAACGACCATCAGCAGAAGACTTGATAGCTTGCATTGAAGGTTTCCGGAGTGAATATCCATTTGAAATAACACAACAAACCTGGCCTGACTATTGGGAAAAATTGAAAGGACGTACTGAAATTTATGGCGGTTTACAAGGTGCATCATCCATCGTTTATTTATTAATCAAAGTATTTCTGGATACCAGCGACAAAGGTCTGTCATTACTCGAACAATTTGACCAAAAGTTATGGGAGGCGGTACAAAAGCATCCTGAAATTTCGTTACTTAATTTCGCCTCGCTGGCGATGTTTGGAGGAGGGGAGAAACTAAAAAACGGAAAGTTGCCAGATGGAAAACGCCCCACTTTACTTCTTGACCTGATTAAAAACCATACTAGCCATACGGCAGCAAATAAACACTGGAAACCAGACATTTCAAAGGTTCTGTTTGCATCTGAAGAACACTTAAACGAAACCAGGGTGGGAAATTGTGTCATTAGTGGCCGGCAAGATGTAAAGCTGGTCTTGGATACATTCCCCACAGCTAAATGCGCATCTCTTGGAAACATAAAAATTTTTTCCAGAAAAAAGGGAGTCCACACATATAGGAGATATGGAAAATTAGCTACAGATAGTATTTCTGTATCCGCAAATCTTGCTGATGAGCTAAAGAGCGCATTGGAATACCTGAACCAAAAAGAAAGAGGTAGTACATGGGATTTACTTCCCAGTGAGGCGGGGGGCAATGATTTGCTGCTTGCATTCTGTCGGCATTATCCCGATGTTCATGCTGCAAGTTTAGTAGCATACGAGGATGAGCAGGATAATTTGCTTGATGAAAGCGGGTACGAAACAGAGGCAAGTGTAATTTGTAAGTCTTTTAAAGGGAGTGACATAGACTTATCAGTGGAAGCCAGGATTGACTTCCTTATTATAAGAAAGATCAGCGATGGCGTCCAAAAGGCGGTTTTTTCCTCGTCTTTACCAGTATCTCAATTAGAAGATCTAACCGCGGATTGGAATAATGCTTGTAAGAATGTCCCATCAACAGAACTAGCATTGTTTATATCAGGTAAAATTTGTTCACCAAGCCCGATATCGCCCAAACAAGTCGCTTTGATTTTCAGAAAAAACTATCCACTGTCTAGCCTTGACAAGAAAAACAAGAAGCAAACAAATGTTCCTGGAATCTCTTTTTCTGAAGTGATGACACTATTTTTAAATGATGTCTGCACTTCAGACATGGTCAGGCGGCTTTTGAGTAAAATTTTAAAACAGTTCTCCAGTCTGCTGGAAATAGTTGCATCAGAAAAAACGCTCAAAAAAGTTCCATTAGGAAAAACTTTAAACAAACGCCATCGTCAGGATGCGCTTTACGCGATAACAGTAGTAGGTTTATTTCTATATAAATTAGGTCGAAAAAAAGAGGTTTATATGAAAGAACTGGCATATAAGCTGGGACAATTTTGCTCAGTGCTGGATGAAATACATATCGGATACTGCGAAAGTGAACGCAAAGGTAAGGAACCCGGTAGATTAATCGGGAATCAAGCTTATGCGGCGGCGGTGATGAACCCGCGGAAAGCTCTTGAGATTACGGCACAGCGATTTGCCGTATATAAGTCGTGGGCTGATAAAAACTGTCGAAAAGAGGACGGGAATCTTCGCGAAAAAGAAAAAAATGCTAAATACGCGAATTTCTGGCTAAGGAAACATAGTGGGGAACTACATGAACTGATTCCAGAAAAAATTCCTGTGTCCACGCCAGAGAGCAGGGCAGAACTCCTGCTAGGCTATTTGGCTGGTAGAGACATTGCTAAGAAACAAAGCAAAATAAATTCAACATCCTGAATGTGAAAGCGAGGAAAACATTATGAACGCCCCATTTAATCGTTGTATTGGTCTGGTCATCCTGGATGTTACGATGTCAAATCCAAACGGTGACCCTGATATGGAATCGGACCCCAGAACTATAGACGCGAGCGGTCTGGGTTTGATAACACCAGTTTCGTTCAAACGTAAGTTGCGTGATCTTGTGGGAGATCAATCACCTGTTTTTGATGCAGCATCGGAACATCTGGGCCTTAATTCTGATTCACCACGTAAATTTGAAATTCTGGAAACGAGGGGAAGGAACCGAAACCAAATAATAAATTTATCAAAAGATGATTTTCAAGGAACCTATTGGGATGCAAGAGTGTTTGGCAATACTTTTCTTGAGAGTCTAGAGGATAGCGAAAAGGACCATTTTATCCGAACCGGAGTAATTCAGATTGGAGTTGGACAATCCGTTGCGCCGGTCGAGATTGAGCGAATAACAATGACGAATAAAGCTGGCGTAGAAGGGGACAAAGATAGAGGCATGGCCCCGCTTGCATTTCGAGTGGTCCGTCACGGAATCTATACCATTCCCTTCTATGTAAATCCCAGCATCGCACAAAAGACTGGAATGGATACTAATGATTTGGAGTTATTCAAATTCCTTGTTCCTCATGCATACCAGCATACAGCGTCTGCCATACGTCCACAAATAACGATGCTACACGCATGGTTTGCTGAACATATGAATCCCTTGGGTTCCTGTCCTGATTACAAACTGATTGATACGCTTATTCCAAGAGTCAAGGACGATATTGAACAACCAACCAACAAACACAATTATGATATTCCAGAGAAATCAGATATACCGGAAGCTGTGCTGGACCGATTTAATGAGGTAATAGACCTTTGTGACGCTTAGTAAACTGGTTGCTCATTCTCCTCCTGAAGACAAACCGGACAAATACCCTCATTTATATTCCGACCACATACGGGAAGTAGAGCGGCGTGGCATGGAATGTGCCGATCGTATTTTGGCCTATTCATCGTTATCACAGAAAACCAGAAAACAACTAAAAACGTCTCTTCTGTTGGCGTTACGAATACATGATATAGGCAAACTTGAACCAAGTAATCAGGACGTTTTGTCGGGACATAAAAATGGAAAATTACCTTATGATCATGTGGATGGCGGTGTAGCTGTTGCACTTAATAGAGGAGATAAACTTGCCGCGTGGCTGGTTCGCGCCCACCATGCTCCAGGATTAGCCAGTGTATCTGACGAAAAAACACTGTTAAAACGTATTCGACCTTCGGAAATACTCAGAGGAAAACGATACCGAAGAGAGAGCCTTGAACGTGATGTTATAGCTCAACACAAAGAACTCATTGCAAGAACAGACACTTTAGTGAGGCAAATCACCACTGACCACGAAATATGCTGCAATCACGATTTGAAAGGAAACCAAACAGGAGTCCCTGATAATGCTTTATCTACACGGTTGCTGCTTTCCTGCCTGGTGGATGCAGATCATTCGGATACAGCATCATATTATGCCGAAGCGCACAAGAAATATTCGTGGAATCCTCGCTGGGGAGAACGCTTAGAGAAACTTGAAAAATACATATTCTCACTTGATGGAAGCGACCCTGAACGGAAACTGTTACGTGACAAACTGTTTCAACAGTGCTTATACCATAAAACTAATGACCGGATTGCATCGTGCGCTGCTCCTGTAGGGTCGGGCAAAACAACGGCTATTATGGCAAACCTGCTAAAACGTGCTCGTGATAATGAATTACGCAGGATCTTTGTAATTGCTCCGTTCACCAACATAATTACACAAACCGTCAAAAAGCTGAGGGAAGTTTTAGTGCTCGATGATGAAAATTCAGATGAGATCATCGGAGAGCATCACCATAGAGCAGAATTCAGTAGTGCAGAATTACGACAATATACACAAACCTGGAAGGCGCCAATTATTGTTACAACTGCTGTCCAGTTCTTCGAAACACTTGCCAGTGCCTCACCTTCAGGTCTTCGCAAGTTACATGAACTGCCTGGTTCCGCTATTTTTGTTGATGAAAGTCATGCCTGCCTGCCTCCTGCCTTGATGAGGCAGGCATGGTACTGGATTAAGCAACTTTCTTCTATTTGGTCATGTCATTTTGTATTGGCATCAGGTACGTTAATCAAGTTTTGGGAAAGTGATGAGATCATTGGAGATGGTGAAGGAATTAGTCTTCCAAGTCTATTGGATATGGATTTTTTTCAAAAAACTCAATCAGCGGAACATAACCGGCTTCGACTTTCAACTCTTAAAGATGGTGAGGCCATTACAAAGTCCGACCTACTAGAAACGGTTCGCAATCCAGGTGGCGCCTCCTACGGAACTGGTAGCAGTAAGTTAATCATTTTGAACACAGTACAATCCGCAGCCGTTATCGCAAAAGATTTACAACCTTCCAGAGAATCGGAAGCAAATTTGTCGGAGCGGTCTGTTCTGCATCTTTCTACAGCTTTAACGCCCGCTGACCGGGAAAGCATTGTTGATGAGCTCAAGGCGCGACAATCAAAAGATAACTCTTGGCAGTCACAAGATTGGTATTTGGTTGCAACTAGTTGTGTTGAAGCAGGAGTGGACCTTGATTTTGATTTTGGGTTCAGGGAAAGGTGTTCTATAACCAGTTTTTTGCAAACAGCAGGCCGAGTAAATCGGGAAAATACAAATCCAAATAGTATTCTGTATGATTTTTCTCTGCAGGCCGCCAATGGGATAATAAAACATCCGGGATTCAGAGATTCGATCAAAATCTTTGAGCGATACCGGGAAGACTTGTTTAATCAGGACTGTAATCTTGACGAGTTATCAACACGAGCTCTGATTGCAGAAATTAGGGAAAAAGAAAGTGATGAACAATTTGTAAATAAGTTATTGACCAATGAGAAAAAGTGCAACTTTCAACAAGTACAGGAGAAGTTTAAGATTATCAATAGCCAAACTGTAACGGCAGTTGTTGATGAATCCATTAAGGAAAAAATTGACGATGGTTTTCCTATGCGTTATCAGGAGATACAAAGAAGATCAGTACAAATCTGGCATAACAAAATTGAAGACTACCACCTTGAACCATGCGGTCGTGGTACTGATATTTACTATTGGAACTATAGTTATGAGCCTGACTTCCTCGGATATATGAAAGATTTGAACCTAATGTTGAAGCAAGGCGGCTGGGTTTGGTAACTATTACCCGCTTGCTATACGTTTTATTAAAGAGATAATTGCGGTCAACAAATATCTAACTACACCCGGATACAGAAGGGTCTATGAAAAAGTCATGAAAAAATCGGACAAAAGTAAAAATCATCAAATCAATCAGACAGTAAAGGGATACATAGAGGACCAGGGAATGGAGGATATTCGTTGGGCTGAGACTCTGCCGGCTCTGAAGTCTGTTGATGGAGGAAAATTAATATCGGCAGAGAAAGTATCCTCATGGATGGAAAGTTGGGGAACAGGTCGAGAATTGTCAAAACCGCAATAAATGAAAGTTAAATTTTCGCCAGAGACAAGAGATGACCTGTAACGCCTTCAATTATTTCTCCGCATTCAGCGGCTTTTCAGGTACGGCCAGACACTATGTCCAAACTGACTCCCCATCCCGATTTTTCCGGTTTTGCCGAACTCATTAATGCTCGGCGTACCCGGGCATTTCGGTTGGTCAATTACGAACTGATCGACCTCTATTGGGAAATCGGTTCCCGCATCAGTAAATCTATTCAGAACGATGGTTGGGGACGCGGCACTGTCAATCAATTAGCAGAATATCTGGCTGTACGTGTTCCCGGTGTGAGGGGGTTTTCGGTATCAAACTTGTGGCGTATGCGTCAATTTTACGAGACATGGCGCAATACGTCCGAAGAACTCGCAACACTGTTGCGAGAATTGGCATGGAGCAGTCACGTCGATTTACTTGGGCGCTGCAAAACTACCACAGAACGTGAGTTTTATCTCCAGCACGCGATTCGTGAAAATTATTCAGTGCGTGAACTACGCCGCGCTATCGATAGCGCAACCTTCGAACGCGTGGCGCTCGCCAATGCAAAACTCGCAACAGTGTCACGAGTTTTACCGCCTAAAGCAAAACATGCTTTCAAGGACAGCTATATAGTCGAATTCCTCGAACTGCCCCCGGACCACTCGGAAGATGAATTACGCCGAGGTCTCGCACGAAGACTACGGTACTTTCTGAGTGAATTGGGGCGAGATTTCACCTTTATCGGGGAACAATACCCGATTCAGGTAGGCACTCGCGACGGTTTCGTTGACCTGTTGTTTTTTCACCGTGGGCTCAGTTCTCTTGTCGCTATTGAACTGAAGATTACCGCATTCGAACCCGAGCATATCGGCCAACTCAATTTCTACCTTGAAGCCCTTGATCGCGATGTCAGGAAAGCCCACGAAAACCCCAGCATCGGCATCTTGCTCTGCAAAACCAAGGACGACGAGGTCGTTGAATATGCCATGAGTCGTAGTATCTCCCCAGCGCTTGTGGCCGAATATCAGTTGCAATTGCCTGATAAAAAACTGCTTCAAGCAAAACTGCACGAATTCTTTGAGCTTGAAACTGATGCATAGTCCTGTCTTCCTCAGAAAACTCTTAAAATTCCTTCCAAACTCCCTGTAGTAAAGTATATGGACAACCCAATCCCCATCTCCGCCCTACAACACTACGCATTTTGCCCGCGCCAATGCGCCTATATCCATATCGAACAACTGTGGCAGGATAATTACCTGACCGCCAAAGGTAACCAACTGCACGATCGCGTACACAGCAATGAAGCGGAGCAGCGCGGCAACCTGAGAACGGAACGGGGCGTACAGGTCTATTCCGCGCAATATGGCCTTACAGGAAAACTGGACTTACTTGAAATCACATCAGACCTCAGGCAACTTACCCCGGTTGAATATAAACGCGGCAAACCCAAAACAGATGATTGTGACCGTATTCAACTGTGCGCCCAGGTGTTATGCCTGGAAGAGATGCGGGACGTCGCCATTCACCGCGCTGCGCTATGGTACTGGCAGGTACGCAAACGCGAATGGGTCGATATCGACAACCCCCTGCGCGACCTGACCGTTGACACCATCCATGCCACACGCAAGCTGCTGGATGACGACTCTATCCCACCGGCGGTTTATTCGCCCTCATGCAAAGGCTGTTCTTTTTTTGGTGATCCCTGCCAACCGCGTAAAACCGATCATTCCAGACGTTACGTAAGAGACATCTTTGAGGATGAAGAAATTACTCAATAATTTATACGTAACTACCAATGGCAGTTATATCCGTAAGCAGCGGGAAACCCTCGTTATCGAGCAGGAAGGTAAAAAAGCGCTTCAACTTCCCTTCCACGCCATTCAAAACCTGTTTTGCTTCGGCCATATCATGGTCTCGCCGGATTTGATGGCTGCCTGCGGCGAGAAAGGGATCAGTATTTCCTTTTTCTCTGAATACGGAAAATTTCAATCACGGTTGCAAGGCCCGCAGTCGGGAAACGTATTATTACGCCGGGCGCAATATCGTGAAGCAGATCAATCGCCCCAGGTGTTGGCCAGGCTGTTTATTGCGTCAAAGTTGTCCAATTGCCGCACCACAGTCATGCGGCACCAGCGCAACCATGGCAAAAATGAGGAACTTGAGCGATTGGTAGGCTACCTGGGCCATAACCTCAAGCGATTGCAGCGGTGTGATGATATAGACCGGATGCGTGGGATTGAGGGTGATTCCGCCGCTTCGTATTTCGGCTGTTTCAGTCACTTGATTGTTGACAGCCTGAAGACATCCTTTCCTTTTTCGGGAAGAACAAAAAGACCGCCGCTCGACCGCGTCAATGCCCTGCTCTCCTTTGCCTACACCTTGCTCACCCATGAAATTGCCTCGGCATTGCAAGGGGTGGGTATCGACCCTTATGTCGGTTTTTTACACACGGACCGGCCCGGCAGGTTAAGCCTGGCCCTGGACATGCTTGAGGAGTTTCGCGCCTGGTGGTGTGATCGTTTTGTTTTGACACTGATTAACCGGAAACAGATTTCTCCTGATGATTTCATTGAGGAGAGCAGCGGCGCCATACGTTTGAAAGATGATGCCCGAAAGAAGTTTCTTAATGCCTGGCAGGAGAGAAAACAGGATGAACTGCAACATCCTTATACGGATGAGAAAATACATACCGGGCTGCTACCCCATGCACAGGCCATGTTGCTGTCGCGCTACCTGCGCAAAGACATGGAAATCTATACCCCGTTCATCTCACGTTGAGACTCATAATGTTAATATTAGTCACCTATGACGTTAACCTGACTACTGAACAGGGCGCAAAAAGGCTGAGACACATCAGCAAAACCTGTCTGGACTATGGTGTACGGGTCCAGTATTCCGTCTTTGAATGCGAGATTACACCGGCACAATGGGTAGAGTTGAAAGAGGCATTGCTCGACATATACGACCCCGACAAGGACAGTTTGCGATTTTATCACCTGGGTTCCAAGTGGAAGCGCAAGGTGGAGCATTACGGCGCAAAAGAAACACCCGATATGCTGCGGGATACCTTGATCGTATAATGCCGCTAACCCTGGGTTCTCATTACAATCCGGCGGGGTTAGCGTAGAGCTAAGTTTTTGATTTTCCGATTGTTACTTTATTAGCACTCGGTAAATTCAGTTCTTTAACAATTTAAATGAGTAGTTCAGCGCATATTCAAAGCTTATTTGTTTTTATTCAATAAGTTAGAATATGTTGGTCGCGCCCCGTGCGGGGCGCGTGGATTGAAACGTGTACGGATACAACATGATATGGAACCGCTTTTTGTCGCGCCCCGTGCGGGGCGCGTGGATTGAAACAAGCTTCGCACCGTCGAAAGTGAAGGAGTAAAAACAGTCGCGCCCCGTGCGGGGCGCGTGGATTGAAACTACCAAGCAGTCTATGGGCACGCATCATTCGATGCGTCGCGCCCCGTGCGGGGCGCGTGGATTGAAACATCAGACCTGACAAGCAACTGTACTGGCGTCTGGGTCGCGCCCCGTGCGGGGCGCGTGGATTGAAACAACACAGGAGCACAAGACAACCTTTCACTTGACATGTCGCGCCCCGTGCGGGGCGCGTGGATTGAAACAGATCGAAGGATTGCCATACCGACTGATATTGCAGGTCGCGCCCCGTGCGGGGCGCGTGGATTGAAACCCAGGAAATCACAACAGCATCACACATGGACACAGTCGCGCCCCGTGCGGGGCGCGTGGATTGAAACTTTGTCTGAGCTTGTAGATATTGGTAACGCAGTTATGTCGCGCCCCGTGCGGGGCGCGTGGATTGAAACAGACTTTGTTCGGTTTTGAACTTCGATTGTACTTGCGTCGCGCCCCGTGCGGGGCGCGTGGATTGAAACAAATGTTGGATTGATTAACATATCCATGTAATTGTGTCGCGCCCCGTGCGGGGCGCGTGGATTGAAACCCGGGCCCCCTGTGCCCAGGCCTCCGCCCCATGTTGTCGCGCCCCGTGCGGGGCGCGTGGATTGAAACAAGGTTATTGTGGTGCTTTTCAGGCATGTGGTTGGTCGCGCCCCGTGCGGGGCGCGTGGATTGAAACGTGGTCCTCTTCGTCTTGTTTAATTATTACATTAAGTCGCGCCCCGTGCGGGGCGCGTGGATTGAAACTGGGAGCGCCGGCAGGAGGTTCTTCCGCCGGCATGTCGCGCCCCGTGCGGGGCGCGTGGATTGAAACATCCAAGATGCTTCCCATCTGAACCAGTCGGCATGTCGCGCCCCGTGCGGGGCGCGTGGATTGAAACAGTACTAACAATCTGTTGGCACATCCATCTATACGTCGCGCCCCGTGCGGGGCGCGTGGATTGAAACCAGTTCTTCCTGGACTTGTTCAAAGTCCGGTTTCTGTCGCGCCCCGTGCGGGGCGCGTGGATTGAAACTGCACGGGTCCAGGTCAAGCCCAGTCCAGGACTTGGGTCGCGCCCCGTGCGGGGCGCGTGGATTGAAACGTAATACTGTACGGTTAAATACACCCATTCGTTTGGTCGCGCCCCGTGCGGGGCGCGTGGATTGAAACCTCTCGTCTTGTTTAATTATTACATTAACTTTACCTGTCGCGCCCCGTGCGGGGCGCGTGGATTGAAACAAAGCATCCGAACGCCGGTTCCCGGCGGCGTTCGGTCGCGCCCCGTGCGGGGCGCGTGGATTGAAACCCAGGATGTCTTATCCCGTCGGCGTCGTGCCGGCGGTCGCGCCCCGTGCGGGGCGCGTGGATTGAAACTTTGTGTCTGCGGTCTGTAGTGCTGCATGCAGTGCGTCGCGCCCCGTGCGGGGCGCGTGGATTGAAACTGGTAACCTGCCGTGCTCGAGAATGAAGTTGAGTGGTCGCGCCCCGTGCGGGGCGCGTGGATTGAAACGATGATTATGTCGGCCAGTAGTGGATAGCGGGCCCGTCGCGCCCCGTGCGGGGCGCGTGGATTGAAACTGCCAGGTCGATACGTGAGGTACTTGTGAGTGGTAGTCGCGCCCCGTGCGGGGCGCGTGGATTGAAACCCTTTTGTAAGGCACTCTTGCATTCCTGCCGTTTGGGTCGCGCCCCGTGCGGGGCGCGTGGATTGAAACTCCTGACTGTTGAGTCGTGTTTGTAAGATTTGGTGGTCGCGCCCCGTGCGGGGCGCGTGGATTGAAACCGTTATTGCCATATCCTGGCACGAGTCAAATAACCGTCGCGCCCCGTGCGGGGCGCGTGGATTGAAACCTGATTGACCGGGTTTTTGAGGGGCTGCCTGCGCCGTCGCGCCCCGTGCGGGGCGCGTGGATTGAAACCACTCCTCATCGGTTACATCGTCGCTCTCAATCCGGTCGCGCCCCGTGCGGGGCGCGTGGATTGAAACGCGAGAGCAGGCGCAAAGAGTGGGACTGGACGTTAGTCGCGCCCCGTGCGGGGCGCGTGGATTGAAACGACTCCGGCACGGTCGCTGCCGGCCTGGGCCTGGGTCGCGCCCCGTGCGGGGCGCGTGGATTGAAACCTGGCTGATCTGACCGGCTATCTCCCTGGCGTCTCGTCGCGCCCCGTGCGGGGCGCGTGGATTGAAACGCAGAGGCCCGTATCGGCGCCCTGGCCATGGGCGCGTCGCGCCCCGTGCGGGGCGCGTGGATTGAAACATCGCCAGAGACCGCCTTGTCGTGTACCAGGACATCGTCGCGCCCCGTGCGGGGCGCGTGGATTGAAACCAAGTATCCCGTCGCCATCACGTCAGCGGCCTATGGTCGCGCCCCGTGCGGGGCGCGTGGATTGAAACCCGGTACAACCTGCCGTCGAGGAGTGCGCCGCCCTGTCGCGCCCCGTGCGGGGCGCGTGGATTGAAACGAGCGGACACCGGCGGGCTACGTCAACAGCAAGGCCGTCGCGCCCCGTGCGGGGCGCGTGGATTGAAACCGGATCGGCCTTTCCATACATTCGACCGGCTTTTGGTCGCGCCCCGTGCGGGGCGCGTGGATTGAAACAAGACCCCGAACCTGGACTGGCTGTTGCTGACGAGTCGCGCCCCGTGCGGGGCGCGTGGATTGAAACAGGACGCAACTGGCCTGGCAGTCGGTATTGCGGTTGTCGCGCCCCGTGCGGGGCGCGTGGATTGAAACAAATGTCACGTTGGATTCCACCTGCGGCGGGCAGGTCGCGCCCCGTGCGGGGCGCGTGGATTGAAACAAGCTCTGGCTGGAGAAACACGCGTGCAAGTAGAGTCGCGCCCCGTGCGGGGCGCGTGGATTGAAACAACGGCTGTCAGGGAGTTGCTGCACCGCCTGAAGAGTCGCGCCCCGTGCGGGGCGCGTGGATTGAAACTCGCCCTCCCATCGCTACATCCGGGAGTCGCTTTGGTCGCGCCCCGTGCGGGGCGCGTGGATTGAAACTGGTGTGATAGGGGATGCCTACCGCTAGTTTTGTGTCGCGCCCCGTGCGGGGCGCGTGGATTGAAACGAACTTCTTTTGCAGGTACGGGCCCACCGCGTCCTGTCGCGCCCCGTGCGGGGCGCGTGGATTGAAACCTTATCGCCTTGGTTCTCGGCACGCTTGATATACGTCGCGCCCCGTGCGGGGCGCGTGGATTGAAACAACGCGCTCACCGGCGGGCTGCTGCCCGAGCCGGGTCGCGCCCCGTGCGGGGCGCGTGGATTGAAACAAGTTGTTGTCTGTTGAGGTTGCCTATTGCTGATGTCGCGCCCCGTGCGGGGCGCGTGGATTGAAACTGTAAGGTTTGATGTATGTTGGTTTCCATGCGTTGCGTCGCGCCCCGTGCGGGGCGCGTGGATTGAAACTGTAGGTCTTGAAGCATCTTAAATGCCTCAGTCCAGGTCGCGCCCCGTGCGGGGCGCGTGGATTGAAACAGATTGGAATTGATGTCGCTGTCGGTTGCGTCGCGTCGCGCCCCGTGCGGGGCGCGTGGATTGAAACACCAAAATGCTGATGGACGCAGCAGCAAGACACAGTCGCGCCCCGTGCGGGGCGCGTGGATTGAAACTCAAAGAGGCAACCATGAAAAAGAATGATATCTGTGTCGCGCCCCGTGCGGGGCGCGTGGATTGAAACCTGAGCGAATACATACTTAATCCTACCGGAATACGTCGCGCCCCGTGCGGGGCGCGTGGATTGAAACCTGATACAAGGCAATATCGATATCCTGGCAGACAAGTCGCGCCCCGTGCGGGGCGCGTGGATTGAAACGAGTGTTTGTTTGAGTTCTCTTCTCATTCGTTCGGTCGCGCCCCGTGCGGGGCGCGTGGATTGAAACGATGATTGGTGTACCTTGTAGAGATAGAGGCATTGTCGCGCCCCGTGCGGGGCGCGTGGATTGAAACCTGTTGATGGTCTGACGTTCCATGGTCTGTTCAGGTCGCGCCCCGTGCGGGGCGCGTGGATTGAAACCGGTCCCATCTCCCAGGTCAGCCGGCGCCGGTGGTGTCGCGCCCCGTGCGGGGCGCGTGGATTGAAACACATTATCGTTTGCCTGGACACCTGCATAGACCTGTCGCGCCCCGCACGGGGCGCGTGGATTGAAACGGTATAGGCGTCCAGTTGCCGCGTGAGGGCGTCGGTGAGCCGCGTAATGACAAAGTAACCACCCCCGGCGTAGGCAAAAATACGGGAATGGATCAGCGCCAGTGAAGACGCGCTTTTCTGGTTTGCGGTCGTCGCTGCATTCTGCGCGGCAGCCTGTTGGCGGGTGGACATACCAGCCTGCCTCATGCCCAGCGTTAGGCGCGCCCTGTAGGTATGCAGTTGCTGGGTGGCACGGCCGCTGGCCGCCATGCTCGACGCCAGGGTAGCGCCCGCGCGCCGGGCCTCGGCCTGGCGGTTGGCCAGGTCGCGGGCGGTAGCGCTGGCACGGCCCATGCCCCGCGTCATGACCTGCACAGCCGAGTTAAACTCCTTGAACGCCCGGGCCGACGCGCTCATTCCTTCAGCCAGACCCTTGGCCGTCCGGCTGAATCGCTGAAACGAGGCGGTAGCCTGTTGGCCGTCCGCCCGCAAACGGATATTGACGCTGTCGTTAGGCATGCGACTGTCTCATCAGTGTTGACTCTGCGCAAAAAAGCATTAATCTGATCCCGTGAACAAAGTTTTACTGGCCCTGCTGTTGCTCATCGTCCTGGCCGTCGTGGCGCCGCCCGCGCTCGGCGCCTTGGGGCTGTTGCTGCTTTTTGTGGGTGTGCCCATGTACGTATGCTGGCTGATGGATGGGTTGTTCAGCGCCGCCCGGAACCATCTCGATCGCCGTTGATGTCGCACATCACACCTGCGACAAAGCCAGTACCTCGTCTTCCAGGACGCGCAGGCGCCTGAACAGGTCCGGGGAAGGGGTCATATCCAACCATTGCGCCGCGGCGTGCAGGTCGGCGTAGCGCAGCCCCAGCAGGCTGCTGCTCATGGGGCAGGAACGCCACTGGGTGGCGCAATGCAGGATAATACGCCTGCATCTTTGTTGACCGGCCAGACCTCTATTTCTTCCGGGTAGCCCCGCCACCAGGCGCGGGTAATCTCGATGAGTTTCCCGCCTCTCGTCCCGGCACTTGCCCCAGCATCACCTGGTAATAGGTGTCCGCGACGGCGAACGCGATATAAGGCCGGTCCAGCAGTCTCTCCAGGTTCTCCGGACTGTACTCGACCGCGTTTTTGTCTGCATCGACTATGCCGTCCCAGTTCGCCAGCACTTTTGCGGCCACGGTCGCGTCCGGGTCCTCGCCGTCCATCAGCGCCTGCAGCGCTTTGCGCGGCATGTCCCGGAACGTCGCGGTAAAGTGCTGCGGCGTCTCCTCGCCCGGCACGTTCACGGTGACCGGCGCCTCAAACAGCCGGGGCGCCTGGCCCAAAAAAATCAGCTTGGTCATTGAATAATCTCCTGTATGGTCTATGATTGAATCATGGTTAAACGCTTATTTCTTATCGGCGCCCTGCTGGCGCCCCTGACCGTCCCGGCGCACGAACCGGCCTGGATACCACCGGCGCCCTGGGGCGTCAACCCCTGCGAGCATGCCGGCAACTCGTGCCCCTGGGACCTGCATGACATCTACGACAACCTGGTTGAAGCGCAACGGCGCCGGGATGAGCCGCAGGTGCGCCACTGGACGAAGGCATTGAGCATCTGGCACGCCTTCAACCCCGATTACCGCCGGCACCTGCACTCGCACAACTAGACGTCCCTGTCCGGCCCGTCCGCTTGTGTCCGCTCCACCCGTCCTGGGTGCGATTCCCTGTTCGCTTTAGGCTATTAAAATTCTGTCATGCCGCATGCCCGTTGATGACCAGGGTGTTCCCCGCAGACGCGGGGATGAACCGGCAGCCAGAAGACGCCGGTGTTGCTGTATGTCTTTTCGCCGACACAGAAGTCCAGCAAGGGCAAGCTGGTTGGAAAAGTCGACGTATACCGGACCGGCAGGGTGGTCGGGAAAGGCAACCTGAAACGCAAGGTCAGAGTTAATGCTGTAAGGACAAGCGGGTACGTTGCCCTGGCGAACCTGAAAACACAGCAACATGAGGTAGTAATGGGGGAGTTGAAATAATGCCGCCGGCCTCGAGACGCCACCCTCGACAAGTCCATGGAATGACCGAAGCCACCCCATCATCTACTGGGCCAGCGATTTCCCAGCTTGGCCGGCGGCTGTGTAAAGCATAGTCAATTACAGGAGAAAGTGCAATGAATGAAACTGAAGATTGAATTTACCTGTTGGGAGCAATGCGAGATCAGCTGGATAGTCGGAGTCGGTCTCTTTTGCGGCTGTGTCGCGTGTTCCCCGCAGACGCGGGGATAAACAGCGCCGGTGGCGCTATTGGCTGGTGCGCCAGTCTTCCGGGCTGGACAGGTACCACCGGTAGAGCTGTCCCTCCCAGTGGCGCAGGGCGATATCGTCGCGCCGGGCGCGGGCCTCAATGATGCGGTCGAATATCTGCTCTACGAAATCGGAGCAGGGAGGCTGCCGAACGTCGCAGGGGTGGACCCCGGAGTCGATGAGCCAGGTATCCTGGCGCAGGTCGTCCAAGGCGGGGAGGGGTGCCGTTACGGCGGCGGCAACAAGGGCCAAGGCTGGCATTAACCGTATCATCACCATGATTATAGTAGGGCGCACTCGAAATACAAGGTGGTGTAACACTTCTCCCGGCCGATGCCGTGCGCACGTTCACGGCGCTGGTGCGCATGCGACTACCCGGTGATGCGCTTCGGCGAGACCGATCGCGCCCCGCACGGGGAGCATGGATTGAAACCAAATATCTCCGCTGGCCGCTCAGAGTGGAGGAAGGCGGGGGTTTCCAGATCGCCGATGAAACTCTCTCTTCACCGTTGGTGGTGTATTCCCCACCCGTGTGGGGATGAACCGCGCCTCAACAACAGTTCCCCACACACGTGGGGATGAAGTTAGTGAAAACAATCCGTCATGTGGTCATCGACTGTATAATCAAGCCGCCTTGACAGAAACCTCAAATTCAAGGCCAAGCAACGCAGCAAGCTTATACAACTGGGTCAGATTTTTGTTCATGAGCCGGGGGTTGAGCAATCTCTGCACTTGGTTATCTGACGTCTTCAATTGCCGCGCCAGGTATTTCTTGGAGATTTTTTTTCGATCTATTTCTTCGTTAATTCGCGCAACAATGTTTTCAATGTGGTCGCGCAGCATATATTCGGGGTCCTTAACAAGAAACAGGGGCTGGTCATAAGGCATGTAATCCGTTTTTCCATTGGCAAATTCGATTTTCAGGGTTCTGCCCGAAGTCTCCTCATCCACCTGGATATGAGCTACCGGGTCTGTAATGCCGAGAGATCCATAATGGACCACCACTTTTTTCCCCGAGGCATAAACGATATGAATCTCTTTTTTCCTGTTGGAGAACGTGGCTGATTTGAATTTCATATTTTGCCTTCCGCGATGAGTTCCTCTATTACTTTCCTTAGTTTACGGTTGACCTTTCCGCTTAACACCCTCATATCAGGTATGACTATTTTTGCTACTTGCCGCCTGTCTTTGTAAACATGTACATGTTTTGGAGAGTGATCGCCAATCCACCATTCAATAATGTATCCGTCCCTTTTTTCCCGTCCCATGGGTGAATACTACTACATTTAGTAGCGTTTGTCTGTTTTATTTACGAGTATTTTCAGCTTATGACGGTACTTCAAGCCTGACAAAGAACATGCAACAGACAGGTCCGTTAACGCCAGTTTGTCATATCAACCAGAAGGGCCAATTAGGCGAATTCCCTGGAGTCCAGCCGAGCCAGCTCCAGTTTAATGGTATCTGCCGTCAGAAAATTCTGGGGACATAATACTGAATTATCATGCCGTTCATTCATCGGAAAGGCTGCAAACCAGCCTTGCCTTGTGGCATTATTCTTGGGTTAAGTATTGTGTCCGCGGAACTGCATCAGGTCGGTCATGGAGATTCTCCCCTCGGGATAGATCATTGACGCACGTCTCTTAGGGCCTTACACTGTGCACGTGAAACAAGTTATTACGACCTTGTTGTTAGCCACCTTGGTTCTTCTTATCGCCGCGCCGCACTTGGCATTAATTCTTTTGTGCGTATGGGCATATCTCATTCTGCCCGCCTGCATCGTCCGCCTGCTGTACGCCTGGTGGCGATTGCTCATCGACCCCCCACGCAACTGAAACTCTCTCTTCACCGTTGGTGGTGTATTCCCCACCCGTGTGGGGATGAACCGTGGGAATTTATGAAATGAGCTCAGGCCTGATAGTGTTTCCCACTTCCATGGGAATGATCCGCTTATAAATTTAACAGAAAGCGTGTGTACGAAGTCCATCCGAATGTTTAAAATAAGAACCCTGGCTTATGAGTCCCACAATTTTCAGAGCAGACGGATACCGGTTTTTCTTTTTTTCAAGAGAAGAAACGCGCAAGCATGTCCATGTCCTGTCAGCGGGAGGTGAAGCCAAATTCTGGTTGGAACCCGAAATCGAGCTTGCAAGAAACTATCGTTTTTCGAGAAAACAGCTAAAAAATATCGAGAAGTTAATTGAGGAGCATTATCATGAGATCAACAGCGCTTGGGAACGACACTTCGGCCTGTGAGGTCACGCATATCTCCTCACACGGAATATGGCTGCTGGCTGATAATGAAGAGCTTTTCATGCCTTATGAAGACTTCCCCTGGTTCAAAAGGCAATCCATTGAGGCTGTCCTGAACGTAGAGGAACCATCACCGGGCCATTATTACTGGCCGGCGATTGACGTTGACTTAACCAAAGAAATTATTAAAAACCCCGACAGGTTTCCGCTCAAGGCAAAGTTTTCAGTGACTTGATCGAGGTGTTTAGTAATGTTGGGCAGGTAGTTTGTTTTTCCATTGGCAAATTCGATTTTCAGGGTGATGCAGACACACAATTCAGGTAACAGAGGACCAGTTCTCATCAGGTATTTGTGCCATTGTTCTCCTTGTCTCTCCGGATTATTTCCAGGTGCTCAATATCGCCGATAGCTTGTCATATCAACCAGTAAGGCCAATACAAAACCCTGTTTCTCTTATCCCAGTAAGGCAGTCCGCCATAAGCAACAATACCGAAAGCAACGCCGCGACCCCGTATGAAATCAACCAGCAGTGAGGTATCGACCTGGCTGCGGTCGATGCCGGCCTTGGCCTCCAGGGGGATCATCCGCTTACCAATGCTGACGACAAAATCAATTTCCCCGGCCCCGTATTTCACCTTGTTATTGGCATCAATGGTGAATGGCTTATAGTAGTTGACCTGGGTTTTCAGGGCTTTCAACTGCAAAATCTGCCTCAGTCTGTTATGCAGATATCCCTCCACGCGAAAGCCTCTCTCCGTATCACCTTCCAGCAGTTCCTCACCGGTTAAATAAGTGACTATCCCCGGGTCGATATAGGAATAATTGTTGAGGTAGGAGCGGCGATCTTCACCAATAAGTAGCGGTTTCTTTTTCAGCAAATATCCGTGGTTGATAAGGGCGTCAATCACCTTGTTAATCTGGTCGCGCCTTCTCAAGCCGGTTCTCTGGAAAACTCCCTGGTAGGCGAATTCCCTGGAGTCCAGCCGGGCCAGTTCCAGTTTAATGGTATCTGCCGTGGTTTCATTATTGACGGACATGAGTTCGAAACCGCGTTCAACGATTTTGCGTATTTCCACCAGCCTGGCGTCATTATCCTGCGCCAGGTGGACCAGGGGGAAGCCGCCATAACACATTTGGTCGGAAATAATCCGCTCGATACCCGCATTGAGATCCAGGGGGATTTCCACGTCCCGCCCGTCCTGCCAGTTGAACAACACCTCCCGGAATTGCCGGACCCATTCCGGTTCCACCATTTTTTCATGGCAAAGGATTTCTCCGAGAGAGAAAGGCGCCAGGTTCCAGAGGTCAGCCCGGCGTTGCAGCCTCTTCCTGGCCTCCGTTTGCAGAAAAGCAGGGTTGGAACCGGAAATGATGAAGGACGCGCCGGTATGGTCGAAAGCATATTTTACCGCATCAAAGATAAGTTCTGATTTCTGTACTTCATCAATGAAAATGAGGGCCGGACGGGTTGTCTGCGCGCTGACCTGTTCATGCAGGTAGCGGGTATTCCGGGCTACGGCCTGGCGAAATTGCAAGTCGTCTCCGGTATGGGAGAAGACCCGGAAGTCGTCTTCCAGTTCTTTCAGGACACGTTTAACAAGCGTCGTCTTGCCGGAACCCACTGTTCCGGCCAGTATGAGCCCGGAGGGAGAATCCGGCTTGAAAAAACGCAGCAGGTTCTCATGTAATTCACGAATTATGTACATGAATGGAGATTTTACTGAATATTTTGTAAAATCTCGAGAGATTTTGCTTAATTTTTTGTAAAATCTCTGGAACCGGGCCAAGGTTTGAAGTTCAGAAAATTAAAGAGTCGCCAAAGGCGACAGGTATTATTATCTCCCTGTGACTGGATACCGGCCATTCCCTGGCCGGTATGACGATTGTGGGGCCGGGTTTGCCCCGATTGATACCAAGCCGGAGGTTTACCCGCTCAACGCCTTGATTTCACCGTACCGGAAACAATCCGTGGTATGGTCGTTGACCATGCCGGTGGCCTGCATGTGGGCATAGATGATGGTAGGCCCGACAAAATTGAAGCCGCGACGTTTGAGGTCTTTGGAGATCTTGTTTGACAGCGGTGTTTCCGCCGGAATCTGCGAACCATGTTGCCAGGCGTTCTGTATGGGTTTGCCGTCGACGAAATTCCAGATGTAGTTGTCGAAGCTGCCGAATTCCTCACGCACCCGGATGAATGCGCGGGCGTTGCGGATCGCCGAGCGGATCTTGAGTTCATTCCTGATGATGCCGGGGTCCGCCAGCAGGCTTCTTACCTTGCTCTCGTCATATTCCGCTACCTGCATGTAGTCAAAATCATCGAATGCCTGGCGGTATGCCGCACGTTTTTTCAGCACCGTGATCCAGCTCAGTCCGGCCTGGGCGCCTTCCAGCACCAGGAATTCAAACAGTTTCCCGTCATCGTGCAGCGGCGCGCCCCACTCCTTGTCATGGTAATCCAGGTACAGGTCATCCCCCAGGCTCCAGTTGCAGCGGGTGAGATCGGACATCAGGGCTTGCCCCTGATGACTACGCCGACCGAGGCATAGGTCGATACGCAGTAAGGGACGCAGTAGGTCAACAGTATCTTGAAGTAATCGATATCCGACAGGGTCCCTGCCAGGATACGGTCAAAATAATTGATCAGCACCAGGACCGTCCCCACTACCACACAGACCTTGAGTGAACTGATGACGACATCCCGGCGCGCGGCAATCGATAACCAGCGCTTCATAATGACGTTACCGTATTTCCCGCACGTATTTGCTGCCAAGTTGCTTCACGGACGGACAACCCAGCAACGCCATATTGCGCCTGATTTCAGCCGTCAGCAATTCCAGGGCGCGGTCCACGCCGGCCTCTCCCCCTGCCCCCAGGCCGAACAGGTAGGCCCGCCCGATCATCACCGCCCGCGCGCCCAGGCTGAGGGCCTTGATCACGTCAGTGCCGCGCCGGATACCGCCGTCCAGGATGGTCTCCGCCCTGTCGCCCACCGCATCGGCCACCTCGGGCAACACGCTGACGGGAGAAGGCCCATGGTCGAGTTGGCGGCCGCCGTGGTTGGACAGGATCACCGCCGTGACGCCCGCCTCCACGGCGCGCCGGGCGTCGGCTGCGGTCAGGATGCCCTTGATCGCGAAAGGTCCGCCCCATTCTTCAATTATCCAGGCCATATCGTCCCAGGTCAGCGTCGGGTCAAACTGCCGGGTGGTATAGTCAATCACGGAAAACAGGTTCTGCCCGGCAGTGGTATGTGTCCGCACGTTTTCCAGCCTCATGCGCGGGCTGGTCAGAAAGTCCAGGAGCCAGTCAGGCCGCAGCATGGTATCGAGGATATTGGAGAGCCTGATCTGCGGCGGCACGGTAAATCCGTTCTTCAGGTCCCGTTCCCGCTGACCGGCCTGGGGCAGGTCCACCGTCAGGCACAGCGCCGCATAACCGGACTCCCTGGCGCGTTGGATAAAGTCCTGCAATATACTGCGGTCGCGCCAGACGTAGAGTTGCAGCATCTTGGGACCACCGCAAGTTCCGGCTATGTCTTCGATGGAAGTGGTCGCCACCGACGACAGGGAATACAGGGTGCGGGCCTTGTGCGCCGCCCTGGCGACTGACTTCTCACCGGTATGATGAAACAGCCTGGACATGCCCGTCGGCGCCAGGACAAAAGGCACGCCGAGGTCGGCGCCAAGCGCCTTGACGGATAAATCGATGTTCCCGACATCCACCAGGAAATGCGGCAGCAACTCATAACGGCCGAAGTCCGCCTGGTTGCGATAAAGGGTCACCTCATCTTCCGCTGCGCCGTCCATGTAATCGAATACGGCTTTCGGCAGGCGGCGTTTTGCAGCTCTGCGCAGGTCGGCTATTGAATGACAGCGGGATAATATCTTCCCGTTGATATAATCAAACATCGGCAGGTAGCGGCAACCCCTGGCGCAGTAGCACATTCCGCAGTTGCAGGATTGCCGGGAATATCTCCTGGTTCCAGTCGCCCCCCTGCCGGTCGAACGCGGCCTGTTCCAGTTCCACGATCCACCTGTCCTGCGTAAAAATGCCCTCGGTGAACCACACCACAAACGGCCACAGCAATTCCATCAGTCCCGGTATGGAAGGTTTGCGGATGTTCATCAGGCCAAAGGTATGGTTAATTCGCTGTTCCCTGTCCAGCGGCACGTAGGTAATCCACAGGTCCAGGGCCGGATGCTCGCTGCCGGCAGTCCAGAATTTCAGGCGTTGGTGGGGATACCGGGTACTGACGGTCATCAGGTCGCGGGGCCGCTCGGCAGTGGGCGCGTTCAGCTTGCCCAGCATGACTTTCTCACCGATGGGTTGTTTGCCGACGCGGGAGAAGGTGTAATCGACCTCCACCCAGTCATCACCGTGGCGCAGGTCCAGGAAACCCGTGCGTATGCTGGACATGATGCGGCGGTGCAGGAACTGGTGGTTCATGTCCATCAGGTTCTCATGCAGGAAGGAATAGTGGCAGCCCACCTGCCTGTCGAGGTAGCGGGTCTTGTATTTCGGGTCATGCCAACTGGGCACGTCCGGGAACCCGGCATCGGCTGCCTTGGCGGCATCGCCCGGAAAAACGAATATCAGCCCGTATTCTTCACGGCACGGATAGGCGCGCACCCCCCTGGGCATGAGTTCGCTTTTGCCGACGTAGGGGATATTCACGCAACGGCCCGTGGCGTCATACTCCCAGCCGTGATAACAGCAATGCACCAGTTCGCCGCACACGCTGCCTTTCGACAGCGGCACCTGGCGGTGCGCGCAGCGGTCTTCCAGCGCGAACAGCCTGCCGGACTCCGTCCTGACGAGGACGATCGGTTCGCCGGCAAAGGTCCTGGCCGCGGTCTTGCCGGGCTTGACGTCCCGGCTGCGCGCCAGGGGATACCAGTAATCGGGATGGGCGCCGGTCTTGCGCAGGTCACCGACGCCGGCCCCTGTTCCCCTGGATGCGAGATTAATATTAGCTACTGACATTGATTGGCTATCAGTATCTATTGTTCCAGGTCGCCGTAGAGAATTTGCAGGAATGTTTCCGGATTGATAAACCCTTTGCCCATGGCGTCATCATAATCCGCATTGGGCTTCAGTTCGATGATCTCTTCCAGAGATTTCCCTTCAGCAATAAGTTTGTTCATCCTGTCCCGTACCGTCTCCAGCATTTCCAGGTAGCCCTGCATGCCCTGCCTGCCGCTGAGCGGGCCATGTCCCGGGATAATCCGGGTATTATCATCGGCCAGGTCTATCAGCGTCCTGATGCTGCTGATTACCCCGTCGGTGGAGCCTCCGCTTGATGTATCGATAAACGGGTAGGACCCGTTGAACCAGATATCCCCGGTATGGATCACGTTGGCATTTACGAAATGAATAACACTGTCACCGTCGGTATGGGAATTCCGGTAATGCACGGCGCGTATTTCCTCGCCGTTCAGGCGGAAGGTGACATTGTCGTTAAAGGTAATGACCGGCAGCGCAGTTTTCGGAGCGGCCGGCACCACTTGGTTGAACGCGCCGATTTCCGTATCCCTGGACATGCGCTGGTAAACGTTATCGTGCGCCACAATCAGCGCTCCCTGGTTGCCCAGGTTCTCGTTACCGCCGGTGTGATCGCCATGCCAGTGGGTATTGATCACGAACCTGATCGGCTGATCGGTCAGGGCTGCGACGGCGGCGGTTATTTTATCGGTCAGGGGGGCAAACTGGTCGTCTATCATGAACACCCCGTCCTCGCCCACCGACACGCCGATGTTGCCGCCCATGCCCACCAGCATGTAGATGCCCGGTGCAACGTCGTGGGTCGTTATTTCCACCCCGGCAAACCTGTCTTCCTGTGAGGGTGCTGCGGCGCTTAAGAGTAAGGCGATGATTACCGGCAAATAACTGAATGGTCTGTAATTCATTTTCCGCTCCGTGAATCCGAATGGTCAGTATACCGTAACCCTTTGAATAACGAAAACAACAGGCAGCATCCCGCTGAAATTCCGGGGTCAGAGTAAAATCGTCACCATCGTGGCCGGTGGCAGGATCGGGGTGATTTTACTCTGACCCCACCTATCCTCAGCTTTGCGAATATCGAAAACAATAAACCTGCCAGTATGTTATAGTTACCTTCCACCTGACCAGACAGTTGGCCTGAACCCTGTGAGCGAAGAGATCCTCATAAACGTCACTCCCCACGAGACCCGCGTCGCCGTGTTGGAAAACGGCGTGTTGCAGGACGTCCATATCGAAAGGACCCGCAAACGCGGCCTGGTCGGAAATATCATCAAGGGGCGCGTGTACCGGGTGTTGCCGGGCATGCAGTCGGCGTTCGTCGATATCGGCCTGGAGCGGACGGGGTTTTTACACGTATCGGACCTGGTCGAATCCGACGAAGACCTGGAGGTGGAGTCCGTTGCCGGCGACCTCGCGGAGAATTCAATCGATACCTTGCTCACCGAAGGCCAGGAACTCCTGGTGCAGGTGGTCAAGGACCCGATCGGCGCCAAGGGCGCACGGCTCACCACCCGTATCTCCATTCCGTCCCGCTACCTCGTGTTCATTCCCAACCACTCCGTTATCGGGGTCTCCCAGAGGATAGAGGATGAAGCGGAGCGGGAACGCCTGCGCCGGGTCATCACACACTACCAGGCCGAGGAGCAGCAGGTCGCCCTGGGCGCGGGCGGCGGCGCTACCGTGCTGCACACCATCAAACCGGAAGCGGCCAGGGGCGGTTTCATCATCAGGACCGCCGCGGAGAGCGCCGATGAAGATGAACTGTACCGGGACATGGACTTCCTGCTCAAGCTCTGGGGTTCCATATCCATTCGCGCAAAAAACACCTACGCGCCGGCGCTTATCCACGAGGACCTGCCCCTGGTGGTTCGGACCATGCGCGACCTGACCCACGGCGAGGTTGAAAAAATACGCATCGACTCCAAGGAAACCTACAAGCGGGTCATGGAGTTCAGCAAACATTTCATTCCCGATTTCCTGGGCCGGATCGAATACTACTCCGGTGAACGGCCGATCATGGACCTGTATTCCATCGAGGATGAATTACAGAAATCCCTGGAACGCAAGGTACAGTTGAAATCCGGCGGGCACCTTGTCATAGACCAGACCGAGGCAATGACGACCATTGATGTCAATACCGGCGCGTTCGTAGGCCACAGGAACCTGGAGGAAACCATATACAAGACCAACCTGGAAGCGGCCCAGGCCATAGCCAAGCAATTGCGCCTGCGCAACCTCGGCGGCATCATCATCATAGATTTCATCGACATGCAGGAGCAGGAACACGCGCGCCAGGTGCTCCGGACGCTGGAAAAACGCGTGGAAAAAGATCATTCCAGGGTCACAATCAGTGAGTTCACTTCACTCGGCCTGGTACAGCTTACGCGCAAGAGAACCCGGGAAAGCATGGAACAAATCCTGTGCGAGCCCTGTCCTACCTGTAACGGGAGAGGCTCCATGAAGACTCCGGAAACCGTATGCTATGAAATATTCCGTGAAATCCTGCGTGAGGTGCGCCAGTTTGACGGCAGCAAGCTGCTCGTCATTGCCGCGCAGTCCATTGTCGACATGCTGACGGACGAAGAGTCCGCCAGCGTGGCGGAACTCGAGGAATTTATCGGCAGGCCGATTACCTTCCAGGTCGAACCGCTTTACATCCGGGAACAATATGACATCGTGTTGTTGTAGGCGTCATTTACATGCCAGGTAAAGCCCGCATATTTCACCAATTGATGCGATGATCACGTAGGATTTTTTGCGTTAGCGGGCGCTCGTGACCGAAAGCATAGTTATTCTTCTGGTTGAGGGAACATGTGCCCGCTAACGCAAAAAAGACAAGTGAGGGCGCATCAAGCGCAGTCTGTAATGACGATACAGGTGAAATATTACCATAACCTTCTGACAGCAAACATCTATCCGATGGCAACAAGCGAATTGGTGAGATATGCGGGCTAGAATCAAAGAGAGGCTTTATCACACCTCTCTCTATCTCATTGCAGCGGTTATCCTGCTGGCTGCGATAGCGGTAACCGTTGTGCGCCTGACGCTGCCGAACATCAGCCAGTACAAGGGCCAAGTGGAAGCCTGGGCCGAAAGCTACATGGAATATCCCGTCACAGTCGATTCCATCAGTGCGGAATGGCAGGGATGGACCCCCAGTCTGCTGTTGACGGGAGTCCACCTGCGCAGCCGGGACGGCGGCCGGGACATCATCGGTTTCGATACGGCAACCGTGGAAGTATCCCCGCTGATGTCACTATGGAAACTCTCGCCGGTGCCCAGGCGCATCGTGATTGCAGGGCTGGACGTGTCGGTGTCGCGTCTGGCTGACGGCACGCTGCTCGTTCAGGGCATCAATATCAACCCCGATCAGAGCGAACAGGAAAACGAGTTCGTCAAATGGCTGTTCGGCCAGGACAGCATAGAGGTCCAGGACACCACTATCACCTGGACCGATCACAAACACCGGCAGGCCGCGGTTGAATTCTCCGGGGTCAGCCTGCTTATCCGCACGGACGGGGCCAGGTCCCAGGTGACGGGGGAGATGAATCTCCCGGGCAAATACGGGGAAAAGATGAGTTTTGCCCTGGATGCAACGGGCGAACTCTGGTCATCGGACTGGTCCGGGGAAATCTACGCGTCCACTACGCAATTCAACCCGGACAGCTGGTACCGGGAATACCGTCCGGAGCGACTTACCCCTGCCGGCGGCAGCGCAGACCTGGAACTCTGGAGCGCCTGGGAGCAGGCAAGACCGGTGCTGGTACAGGGACGCCTGGCATACCGGGATTTTGTCGTGCTGACCTCGGCGAAGACCCTGAATGTCAGCGCGCTGGGGGCGCGTTTCACGGGCCGGAAATTGCCGGACAGGGACTGGCATTTTTCCCTGAAACTTGACCGCATGGAAACCGAAAACGGCGCCTGGCCGGTCGCCAACATTGAATTTGTCGTCCCCCGGGAAGCCGGCCGGCGCTACGCCCTGGGTTTCGATTACCTGAACCTGGCGGACCTGGCGCCGCTTGCTCCCGACCTGGAGTTTATTCCCGAAGCAGCCGGGCGCATGCTCGAAAATGCCTCGATCAGTGGGGAACTGCTTAACGGACTGGTCGTCCATGACCGCCACCCCGACGCGCAACATGCGCTCGTATATAACCTGGCTTTCAGGAACCTGGATGCCTCCCTGGGCCCGGACCGGCCGGCGGCGGGGATCCGGTCCGGGAGACTGCGCGGAACGGACAGCCGGGCCGGGATTACCATGAACGGCGCCGGCGCGGAATTCAGCATACCGGGCCTCTACGCCAATGAACTGGCGTTCAGCAACCTGGACGGCTCGCTCTCCTGGATGCGCACTGAGCAGGGCTGGGTACTGCATACGGACGACCTGTTCATGGAAAACCGTGACATGTCCCTTGCCGTCAGGGGAAGCGCGGCACAAGACGGGGGGCGCGCCTCACCCTACCTGGACATGATCGCCGAAATCCGTAGCGAGCGGCTGGAAAACATGTACCGTTACATGCCGTATACGGATAAATTCCGCATCCGGGAGTGGATGGAAAGGTCCCTGCACGCGGGGTACGTCGATTCAGCCATCGCCGCCATACGCGGTTACCCGGACGAGTTCCCGTTCAGGAACAACAACGGCAGTATGCGCGGGGTGGTAAACCTGTCCCGGAGCATTGTCGAATACTCGCAGCAATGGCCTGCCGTGGACAATGCAGACGCCGAAATCTTCTTTCACAACGAACTGATGACGGCGCGTATCAGCCGCGCCAGCGTCTTCGGCGCGCAGGTCACCGGGGCAACGGGCGCCATCGAGGACCTGACCAGGCGCCCCAAGGTGGTCCTGCTCAAGGGCAAGGTCAAGGGTCCGGAAAAAGACCTGGAAGCATACATTCAACAGAGTCCGCTGGCCGGGGACAGGATAATCAGGTACGCCAACCAGTCCCTTGTGGCGGGCAATTTCACCATGGACCTCGACATGAGCATCCCGATAAAGGCGCCGCAGTTGCAATCCGTCATCAACGGAACGCTCAACCTGGAGGACGCCAGGCTGGTCTCGGATGCCGGCAACCTGGAACTGGAGCAGGTCAACGGCACAGTCGGTTTTACCCGGGATTCCGTGGACGGACGCGGCCTGACTGCGGTGTTTGCCGGGCAACCGGTAACGCTGGCCATGACCGGTTCCAGAAACACGCCGGAAACGCCGCCCGCTTTCGTGATATCCGGGCGTTCAACCGACGAGGTTATCATGCAACAGGTCAGCGAGCGCTTCCCGGGCGCGGCCCATTTCGCCTCCCGGCTGGGAGAACGCATCTCCGGGTCGGCCGACTGGCAGGCCCGGTTTATCTTTGAACAGGATGCGCAGGGTTTGAGGCAGCGCCTGGAGCTGGAATCCGACCTGTACGGGCTGGCGCTCGACCTGCCCAGACCGCTGTGGAAACCGACCTATGGCAGGAAGCAACTGGTTATCAGGAAAACCCTGGGTGAACCCGGGCCGACAGAACTGGTTTATGATGACGATGTGTTCGCGCGGCTCCACACCCGGCAGGACACGAGTCTCGAAAGACTGGATATAGCCCTGGGAAACGGCTTCCGGAGCGGCCCTGCCGGCGCCGGGGTGAACCTGACGGGCCGTACCGGCATCCTGCTGTTTGATGAATGGCGCGACGCCATTGCCTTCTTCGCTTCGGGAGGGGATGGTGAAGCCGGTTTCTTCAGTTCCGCAAACATTAACATGGAACTGGAAACAGGCCTGTTGAATGTCCTGAACCAGTCGTTCAAGGACAGCAGCATGCAGGCAAGCCGGCGCAACGGAGACTGGCGGGTTGCCGTCCAGGGGGAGAGTCTGGAAGGTGAAATGTTCCTGCCCGGGCGCCCGTCCCCGGAAAACAGGATAGAGGTCAACCTTGATAAACTGGCCATTAAAAAAACCGGTGACGGCAGGAGCGCAGGTGAGGCAGACCCGGGGACCCTGCCGCCGGTGCGGGCGGAAATTGCCGACTTCACATACGGAGACTACCACCTGGGCAGCATGAAACTGTCCACCACGCCGACCGCCAACGGGTTGTCGTTCGAGGAAATCGGGTTTGAGACGCCGGAGATGACCATCAACGGCACCGGACTGTGGGAAAAGCCGTTCAACAGGAACAAGTCATACTTCACCATAGATTTGAAAGCCCGCAAACTGCATAAGATGCTGGCTGCCTTCGGCTATGATGATAGCGCCATCAAGGCAGACAAGACGGAAATCTCCATCGATGCCGCCTGGGATGGCGCGCCGGACGAGTTTTCACTGGACAAGCTGGCCGGCACGTTTGATATCCGGGTAAAAAAAGGCCAACTTCTCGAGGTGTCTCCTGCGGCGGGAAGACTCTTTGGATTACTGAGTATCCAGACCCTGCCCAGGCGGCTGACGCTGGACTTCACCGACCTGTTCGGCAAGGGTCTGGCCTTTGACAAAATAACCGGGAGTTTCAATATCGCCAACGGCAACGCCTACACCAATGACCTGCACCTGACCGGACCCAGCGCCGACGTGCTGATCAGCGGCAGGACCGGCCTGGCCGACCAGGATTACGACCAGCTCGTCACCGTTACCCCCCAGTTCGCCAACAACCTGCCCATTGCCAGCGCGCTATTGGGCCCGGTCGGAATCGGAGTGGGCGCGGTGCTGTACCTGGCCGACAACATGTTCGGGTTGATCGACAACAATATCAACAAGATGCTCAGCTACCAGTACACGATCACCGGCAACTGGCATGACCCAAAAATAGAAAAAGTAAAAGACCCCGCTGAGGACAAGCAGGTAAAAGCCCCGGGCACGTCCCAACTCCGCAATCCCTGACCCTCTGTCTTATCCGCAGATGACGCAGATGAACGCAGATAAAACAAAACTTTTTCAGGAAACTCCTGCTTAATCAGGTTCCTTAATTTTTCCTCTGTGTACCCTGTGGCTTTATATCTGCGCTAATCTGCGTCATCTGCGGATAAATCATGAAGAATAAAAAAATCATCGTCGGCGTATCCGGGGGAGTTGACTCGTCGGTAGCCGCATTATTACTGCTCGAACAGGGCCACGAGGTGGAGGCCCTGTTCATGAAGAACTGGGATGAAACCGACGAGAGCGGCGGCTGCATCTGGGAAGCCGACGTGGAGGACGCCCTGGCCGTGTGCGAAAAACTCGGGATCAGGCTGAATACCGTTGACCTGTCCGAGGCATACTGGCACAAGGTGTTCCGGGAGTTCCTGGAGGAATACAGCCGCGGGCGCACCCCCAACCCTGACATCTTGTGCAACCAGGAGATCAAGTTCCGCGCCTTCCTGGACCATGCAACGTCCCTGGACGCCGCGGCTATCGCCACCGGGCATTATGCATCAATCCTGCGCGACAACGGCGCCTGCCGCCTGCTCAAGGGTGCCGATCGCAACAAGGACCAGAGTTACTTCCTGTGCCGGCTCAACCAGGCGCAACTGGCAACAAGCCTGTTCCCGCTGGGGGCGTTGAAAAAGCCTGAGGTGCGCACCCTGGCGCAACGCCACGGCCTCATCACCCATGACAAGAAAGACAGCACCGGCATCTGTTTTATCGGCGAACGCCCGTTCCGCGACTTTCTCAGCCATTACCTGCCGGTACAGGCGGGACCGATCCGCACCCTCGACGGCAAGGACGTGGGCGAGCACGCGGGAATCCACTTCTATACCCTGGGCCAGCGCCAGGGCCTGGGCATCGGCGGGGTCCGCGGCCGCCCGGAACAACCCTGGTACGTGGTGGCCAAGGACGTGGAGAACAACGTGCTCACGGTCGCCCAGGGACATGACCACCCGTCCCTGTACAGCCGCGGCCTGGTTGCCGCAAACATGAACTGGATCACGGAAGCGCCGACGCTCCCCCATTATTGCGCCGTTAAAACGCGCTACCGCCAGGCCGACCAACCCTGTACAATCGAGCCTTTCGACGCCGACAGGGTCAGGGTGCAATTCACCCGCCCGCAACGAGCCGTCACCCCCGGCCAGTACGCCGTCTTCTACGACGGCGACCAGTGCCTGGGCGGCGGCGTTATTGAAGAGGTAATATGATGTCCGTAGACAAATCCAACCCGCTCTGGAAACAGCAGCTCAGCAAGCCTGAAATGAAGGCCTTTACCCCCGGTATGAAGTATTACTGGGACATGGAAACCAATATGGGAAAGATGAGCTTCCTGCTGTTCCATGACAGGACCCCCATGCACGTGAACAGCACCATCTACCTCACTGAGCTGGGCTTTTACGACGAGGTCCTGTTTCACCGGGTCATTCCGGGGTTCATGGCCCAGGGCGGTGACCCCACCGGCACGGGCCGGGGCGGCCCCGGCTACCGCTATGAGGGCGAGTTCCCCGAAGGTCTTTCCCATGACCGTCCCGGACTGTTGAGCATGGCGAATGCCGGTCCGGGAACGGACGGCAGCCAGTTCTTCATTACTTTCGTTCCCACCCAGTACCTGGACGGCAAGCATACGATCTTCGGCGAACTTGCCGGCGGCATGGAGACGCTGAAGGCCCTGGAGGAGCGCGGCAGCGGCAGTGGCAAACCCGTGGAGGAACTGAAAATCATCAAGGCGACCATCCGGCGCGAGTCCGCAGATTGAATACACAAAAACAAGGAGTTCATCATTGATCGATACAAAAACAACACTTGAGGTAAACGGCAGAAGTTACCGGATTTATTCCCTTGAGGCCCTGGCAGGCAGTCATGACATCAGCCGCCTGCCCTATTCCCTGAAAATCCTGCTGGAGAACCTGCTGCGCCACGAGGACGGGATCAACATCACCCGGGAGGACATCGCCGCGCTGGCGGACCGTGACCCCCTGGCAAAGTCCGGCCGGGAAATCGCCTTCACCCCCGCCCGGGTCCTGATGCAGGACTTTACCGGCGTGCCGGCAGTGGTGGACCTCGCCGCGATGCGCGATGCGATGCAGGTACTGGGCGGCGACCCGGAGAAGATCAACCCACTCTCCCCCGCCGAACTGGTCATCGACCATTCGGTGATGGTGGACGTGTTCGGCACGCCGGACGCGGCGCAACGCAACGCGGCCATCGAGTTCAAGCGCAACCGGGAGCGGTATGAATTCCTGCGCTGGGGCCAACAGGCATTCTCCAACTTCAAGGTGGTGCCGCCGGATACCGGCATCGTGCACCAGGTCAACCTGGAATACCTGGCCAGGACGGTGTTTACCAGGGAGGTTAATGGCGTAGTTGAGGCCTATCCGGATACCGTGGTCGGCACCGATTCCCATACCACCATGATCAACGGCCTGGGCGTGCTTGGCTGGGGCGTGGGCGGCATCGAGGCGGAAGCGGCGATGCTTGGGCAACCCATCACCATGCTGATCCCCAAAGTGGTCGGTTTCAAACTTAGCGGAGCGTTACCGGAAGGCGCCACGGCCACGGACCTGGTCCTGACCGTGGTGGAGATGCTGCGCAAACACGGCGTGGTCGGCAAGTTCGTGGAATTCTACGGAGACGGACTGGACAACCTGTCCCTGGCTGACCGGGCGACCATCGCCAATATGGCCCCGGAATACGGCGCCACTTGCGGCATCTTCCCCATCGACCGGGAAACCGTCAACTACCTGCGCCTGTCAGGCCGGGACGACGAACAGGTGGAACTGGTCGAGGCTTACGCAAAGGCGCAGGGGATGTGGCGCGAAGCCGGCGGCCCCGAAGCGCAATATTCCGCCGCCCTGGAACTGGATATCAGCGCGGTAATGCCTAGTCTGGCCGGGCCGAAACGGCCCCAGGATCGCATACCCCTGGCCGAAGTCGGGAACAGCTTCCGCCACCACCTTGCGGACATGACCGGGCGCAACGACGTTGCGCAAACGGCGGTTTCCGATTACGAGTTGAAAGACGGGGCGGTGGTCATCGCGGCCATCACTTCCTGCACCAACACTTCAAACCCGGCAGTCATGGTCGGCGCCGGCCTGGTGGCCAAAAAAGCGAGAGAGAGGGGCCTGTCCGTGAAACCCTGGGTAAAGACCAGCCTGGCGCCAGGCTCCCTGGTGGTGCGGGACTACCTGGACCGGGCGGGGCTCAGCGCGGACCTGGACGAACTGGGCTTCAATATCGTCGGCTACGGTTGCACTACCTGCATCGGCAACTCCGGCCCGTTGCCGGAAGAAGTCAGCCGGGGTATCCGCGAGGGCGACCTGGTAGCGACCTCGGTGCTGTCCGGCAACCGCAACTTCGAAGGCCGGGTCCACGCCGAGGTCAAAATGAATTTCCTGGCCTCCCCCCCGCTGGTAGTGGCCTACGCCATCGCCGGCACAGTGGATATCGACCTTAACAACGACCCCCTTGGCCGGGACACGGACGGCAACGCGGTCTACCTGAAAGACATCTGGCCCGGCCAGGCCGAGGTCAATGCCGTCATCACCGCGGCAATCGATTCGGAGATGTTCCGTAATTCATACCGGCAGGCGTTTGCCGGGGACGCCAACTGGACCGGCATCGACGCGCCGGAAAGCAGCAGGTATGAATGGAATGGAGCTTCCACCTACGTGCAGAACCCGCCCTATTTCGACGACATGCGCACAACCCCGGGCGGGATCGAGCCGATCCGGGGCGCCAGGGCGCTGGTCAAACTGGGCGACAGTATCACTACCGATCACATCTCCCCTGCCGGCGCCATCAAGGCGGACACGCCGGCGGGCAGGTACCTGATCGACAATGGCGTCAAGCCGCAGGATTTCAATTCCTACGGCTCCCGTCGCGGCAACCACGAAGTGATGATGCGCGGCACCTTTGCCAACATCCGCCTGCGCAACCAGCTAGCGCCGGGCACCGAAGGCGGCTGGACCGTACACCAGCCGTCCGGGGAACAGATGACGATCTACGAGGCAGCGATGCGATACCGGGAAGAAGGCGTTCCCCTGGTAGCGCTGGCCGGCAGCGAATACGGCACCGGATCTTCCCGTGACTGGGCTGCCAAGGGCACCAGGCTGCTCGGTGTACGGGCAGTTATCGCAGTGAGTTTTGAACGCATCCACCGCTCCAACCTGGTTGGTATGGGCGTATTGCCCCTGGTGTTCAAACCCGGCGAAAGCGCCGATACCCTGGGCCTGACCGGACATGAAACCTATTCCATCCACGGCCTTGAGACCGGCGCCGAAGAAGTGGCGATCAACGCCGTGGCGGAAGACGGGGCCGAGACGCAATTCACCGCGCTTGTCCGGGTGGATACCCCGAAAGAATGGGAGTATTACAATAACGGCGGCATCCTGCACTACGTACTGCGGCAACTCGCTGCGTAGACTGATGGGGCCGGAACAGTCGCACGCCGTCGAATTTGAACACATCGTCAAGTCCTACAACGGGAAGCCGGTAATCCGCGACCTGTCCCTGGCGCTGCCGGTCAACCGGACGACGGCGATCGTCGGTGAGAGCGGCAGCGGCAAATCCACGCTGCTGCAACTCATCAACGGGTTGATCCGGCCGGATTCCGGCAGCGTCAGGGTACATGGCAAACCACTCGATTACACCCGCCTGCCGGGCATCCGCCGCGCCATGGGGTATGCCGTGCAGGGAGCGGGGCTGTTTCCCCATCTTACGGTCCGGGAAAATATAACCCTTGTCGCCAGGCTGGAAGGATGGCCTGCAGGGAGGATTGCAGAGCGCTATAACGGGCTGCTCGGATTTTTCGGGCTGTCCGATGAATTATCCGCCCGCTATCCGCACAGCCTGTCCGGCGGACAGGCGCAACGGGTAGGACTGTGCCGGGCGATGATGCCGGATCCGCCGCTGCTGTTGCTGGATGAGCCGTTCTCGGCGCTGGATGCCATCACCCGCGAGTCCATCTACGAGGAAATGCTGCAACTCAAGGATACCGGCGACAGGTCTGTCCTGCTGGTGACCCATGACCTGAACGAGGCGGCCAGACTCGCCGATCACCTGGCAATACTCAAAGAGGGCCGGGTCATCCAGCAGGGCAGCTTTCAGGACATCAGGACAAGCCCGGCTGATGACTACGTGCGACGCTTGTCGGGAAAGAGTACCCGCGCCGATGACTGACCCGCGCCGCATCACCGCGTTCCTGCTCCTGTGCCTGGCCTGCGTACTGCCTTTACAGGGACAGGATCGCATTACTGTCGGCAGTGGTCTTCCAGGGGACGGACTTAAGTCCGTCCCCGCACTGCAGATTACTGTCGGCAGCAAAAACTTCAATGAAGGGTACCTGCTGGGAGAGATCGTCGCGCAGATGCTGGAACTGGAAGGGTTTGCCGTTGAACGGAAGTTCGGCCTGGGCGGGACCCTGGTCTGTTACGAAGCGCTGGTGAACGGCGCTATTGACGTATACGTCGAATACACCGGCACCCTGGCGGAAGCCATCCTGAAGCTGGGCGAACCCGCGCCGTACCTGGACCGGTTGAATGCGGCAGTGTCAGATAAAGGCTTGCAAGTGCTTGATTCACTGGGATTCAACAATACCTATGCCCTGGTGATGAGGGAAAATACGGCTGCAGCAAAGGGGATTTCACGCATATCGGACCTGGCGAACCATCCTGAACTGAAACCGGCTTTTTCCCTTGAATTCCTGAACCGGGAGGACGGCTGGCCCGGTCTGGCAGAGACCTACAACCTCGCTGCAAAACCCTCCGGAATTGAACATGGGCTGGCCTACCAGGCCCTCGTTGAAGGCTCCATCGACATTACCGACGCCTATTCGACCGACGGGGAGCTTGCCCGGTATTCCCTGGCCGTCCTGGACGATGATCGCGGCTATTTCCCGCGTTATCTCGCCGTGCCGTTCGCCCGTGCGGATTTTCCTGCAGGCGCCGGGGATGTCATTGCCCGGCTGGCCGGGAGGATTGATGACGATCGAATGCAGGAAATGAACCGGATGACGACCATCGACGGCAGGAGTTTTGCGGAAGTCGCAAGCGAGTTCCTGGGTGAAGAAGGCCTTGGAAATACGAAAGTGGAAGACAGTCTTGTCTCTTCCATCCTGGGCAACACCATCACCCATCTCAAGCTGACGGCCATAGCGCTGGCGCTGGGTTGCCTTGCCGGTTTGCCCCTGGGAATTATTGTTTTTCGCAACCGGCCGGTTGCGAATCTCACCGTTTACCTGGCAGGCCTGTTGCAGACGATCCCTTCCATTGCACTGCTGGCGCTCATGATCCCGGTGTTCGGAATCGGTGTAAAACCGGCGATAATCGCCCTGTTCCTGTATTCACTCCTGCCCATACTGCGCAATACCGTCACTGCGCTGATCACCATCGACCCGGTGTTGAAAAGGGTAGCCGAAGCCATAGGGCTGACCCGGAGAGAGCAACTGCGCCACGTATTATTGCCGATGGCCCTGCCGAATATCCTTGCGGGCGTCAGGACTGCAGCCGTTATCAGCATCGGCACCGCGACGCTGGCCGCGTTCATCGGCGCCGGCGGACTGGGTGAGCCTATCGTGACCGGTCTTGCGCTGAACGATACCGGCCTGATCCTGCAGGGCGCGCTCCCCGCCGCCGGCCTGGCCATCCTGGTGGAACTCCTGTTCGAGCTGCTGGAACGCCTGCTGGTGAAACCGCACATGCTGAAAGGCCAGATTTGACGCCCCTTGAGGAAAACCCGGGGTCAGAGTAAGTGTCGTCAGAATTTTTACTCTGACCACCAATATCTGAAAGCCCTGTTTAAACCCTCACCGGCAGGCGGACCAAACTGCGAGTCAGGATTCCAGGTTTCCATTCCAGATCATCCTCTGCAACATCCAGGCTCAAACCCGGCAAACGCCGTAATACGGTCTTGAAAATAATCTCCATGTTAAGGCGCGCCAGGTGGCTGCCCAGGCAGTGATGTACGCCGCCGCCGAAGGCCAGGTGCCGATTCGGGTCCCGGCGTATGTCGAACCTGTCCGGGTTATCGAAACAGGCCTCGTCACGATTGGCCGAGGCATACAGAAACCCCAGCTTGGCGCCTGTTTTAAACGAGTAACCCCGGTATTCCATATCTTCCAGCGCATAGCGGTGAAAATAGGGCAACGGGGCATCATAGCGGAACATTTCCTGAACGGCCGTATGGATCAGACCGGCATCGGCTTTTAACGCGGCCATCTGCTCCGGGTGCCGAAGCAGCGCCAGCATGCCGTTCCCGAGGGCATCAATGGTCGAGCCATGTCCCGCCATGAGAACCATCATGGCGTTGGAAATCAATTCGTCCTGATTCAGTCGCTCGGCGCCATCGCGCCATGCGATCATTTCCGAGATCAGGTCGTCGCCCGGCTGTTCCCGGCGCATGGCCGCCAGGTCAGCCAGGTAAACGGCAAACTCCGTCGTGGCCCGTTCCGCCAGGTCCCGGTGCGCTCCGGTCCGTTCCGGCTCAAAAAACTGGACGATGTCTTCCGACCAGGTGCGCAGCCGGGGACGGTCCGGTTCCGGCACGCCCAGCATCTCCCCTATGACAAACCCGGGCGCCGGAGCAACCAGGTCTTCGATGAAATCGAACTCTGTAACAGGCCCCAGGGCGTCGATTTGACGGTCGACCAAACCCTGGATAAAGCCCCGCAACTGGTTGACCCGCGCCGGTGTAAACATCCTGAACACCGCCTTTCTCAAACGATCGTGCAGTTCCCCTTCACTTTCCAGAATCGACACCTTCACATAACGGCTGTGATTGGGCGCCGCATCCCAGTCCCGCCTTTCACGATCTGCAGCAATCTCATCACCGGACATGACATGATTCATGGTCCTGCCCAGGCGCTCGTCCATTACCAGCATTTTTATATCCTCATACCTGGAGAACAACCAGGCATCCCAGTTCTCATGGTAATACACAGGGCATTCCCGGCGCAGGCGCGCATACACCGGGTACGGGTCCCGGGCAAATTCCCCCGAGTAGGGTTCAAAATGAAATAACGGGTTCATCCACTTGCTGGCTATTTCAGTATGCCATTCGTTATGATGCGCTTGATGGTATTCTTTGTACAGATTTGATTATAGAATCTTTGCAGAGAGACAAACAGTAACGAGTAGAGCGAACCATGACGGCAATACAAGCAGCAGAAAACCTGAATGAAACTGAGCGACTGGTCGGCCATTACATCAACGGCCGGTCGGTGACGGTCTCCGGTGAACGCACCCAGGCCGTGTATAACCCAGCCACGGGCCAGGTGGTGCGCCAGGTGGCGCTGGCGGGCAAGGCAACGGTGCAACAGGCCGTTGCCGCGGCAGCCGCAGCTTATCCGGCCTGGCGCCTCACTTCGCCTCTGAAGCGGGCCCGGATCATGTTCCGTTTCAAGGAGATACTGGAACAACACACAAACGAGGTCGTCAGCCTGTTGACCGAAGAACACGGAAAGGTGCTGGATGACGCCAGGGGCGAGTTTACCCGGGGCGTGGAAGTTGTCGAATATGCCTGTGGCGCGCCTGAATTGTTGAAGGGGGAGCACAGCAAGGACGTCGGCCCCGGCATCGACAGTTGGTCCGAGTTCCAGCCGCTGGGGGTCGTTGCCGGGATCACTCCTTTTAATTTTCCTGCCATGGTGCCGCTATGGATGTATCCCATGGCTCTCATCTGCGGCAATACCTTTGTATTGAAACCGTCGGAAAAGGATCCCAGCGCACCGACCCGTATCGCTGAACTGTTTCAGGAAGCCGGGTTGCCGGACGGCGTTTTCAACGTGGTGCATGGAGACAAGGAAGCCGTGGATGCGCTGCTCACTGACCCAACGGTACAGGCAGTCAGTTTTGTCGGGTCAACGCCGGTGGCCGAATATATCTACCGGACCGGAACGGCCCATGGAAAACGGGTACAGGCCCTGGGAGGAGCGAAGAATCACGCCGTCGTGATGCCGGATGCCGATATGGACAACGCGGTCAATGCGCTCATGGGCGCCGCCTATGGTTCCTGCGGCGAACGCTGTATGGCCATCTCCGCGGTAGTGTGCGTGGGCGATGCGGTGGCGGATGAGATGGTAAATAAACTGGCCTTGCAGGTATCCGACCTGAAAATCGGACCGGGTATCGACAACCAGAACGAGATGGGACCCTTGATCAGTAAACCGCATTACGAAAAAGTGCGCGGCTATGTGGATGCGGGTGTGGCGGAAGGCGCCGAACTTGTCGTAGACGGGCGCGAAGTGACCGTTCATCACCAGCCGGAAGGCTTCTTCCTGGGTGGCTGCCTGTTTGACCGGGTAACGCCGGACATGCGGATTTATCGCGAGGAAATTTTCGGCCCCGTATTATGCGTGTTACGTGTGCAAACCCTGCAGGAAGCAATGCGACTTATCGATGAACACGAATACGGAAACGGCACCTGTATATTTACCCGTGACGGCGGCAGCGCCCGTTATTTCACCGACAATATCAAGGTCGGCATGGTCGGCGTCAACGTGCCATTGCCGGTGCCGGTGGCCAGTCACAGCTTCGGCGGCTGGAAACGTTCCCTGTTCGGCGACCTGAGCGCTTACGGCCCGGATTCCATCCGCTTTTACACCCGCCGCAAAACCATCAGCCAGCGCTGGTCCACGGATTCTGTGGAGCAGGCGCAGTTTGCATTTCCGAGTGATCGCTGAAGTATTGGCAACGGCGGCATAACCTTCATGCGTTATACTATCATCTGGCCCCAGGCAGACAGAAAGAACCGATACGATGACCACAATCAAAGCGGGTGATCTGATAGCAAGCGTAGCGGATTCCCTGCAATTTATTTCCTACTACCATCCGCTGGATTTTGTTCACGCAGTACACAATGCCTGGCAGCGGGAAGAGTCCCCCGCGGCAAAGGACGCGCTGGCCCAGATACTGGTCAATTCCAGGATGTGCGCCGAAGGTCACCGGCCGATCTGCCAGGACACCGGGATCGTCACGGTATTCATCAGCATCGGCATGGACGTGCGCTGGGGCGATGCCGGAGTGAGCGTCGCCGACATGATCAACGAAGGCGTCCGGCGCGCCTACACCCACCCGGACAACGTGTTGCGCCCCTCCATCATGGCCGACCCGGCCGGAATACGGAAAAACACCGGCGATAACACGCCGGCGGTCATCCACATGGAGGTGGTGCCGGGAGACAAGGTGGAAGTTCATCTTGCGGCAAAGGGCGGAGGTTCAGAAAACAAGGCAAAAATGGCGATACTCAACCCCAGCGACAGCATCGCCGACTGGATTGTTGACGTGCTGCCGACCCTGGGAGCCGGCTGGTGTCCGCCGGGTATCCTGGGTATCGGTATCGGCGGCACGGCAGAGAAGGCAGTCGTGCTGGCAAAGGAAGCATTGCTTGCTCCCATAGATATCCAGGAGTTGAAACAACGCGGCCCGCAATCGAAGCTCGAAGAGTTACGCCTGGAAATCTTCGACCGGGTAAACGACCTGGGGATAGGCGCCCAGGGACTGGGCGGGCTGACTACGGTGCTGGACGTGAAGATCATCGACTTTCCCACCCATGCCGCGTCACTGCCCGTAGCCTTGATTCCGAACTGCGCGGCCACACGTCATGCACATTTTATCCTGGACGGCAGCGGTCCTGCCTTGCAGGAGCCCCCCAGCCTCGATGATTGGCCCGACATAAGCTGGGAGGCCGGCCCGGACGCACGCCGCGTTAACCTGGACACACTTACACGGTCTGACACAGCCGATTGGCGGCCTGGCGAAACCCTGTTGCTCAGCGGCAAATTACTGACCGGCCGGGATGCCGCGCACAAACGCATGGACACCCTGCTGAAGCAGGGTGAACCACTGCCCGAGGGGGTTGATTTCAACAACCGCTTCATCTACTACGTGGGGCCGGTCGATGCAGTCCGGGATGAGGTCGTCGGTCCGGCCGGCCCCACCACCGCAACCAGGATGGATAAATTCACCGGCCTGATGCTGGAGAGGACAGGATTAATCGGCATGATAGGCAAGGCAGAGCGCGGGCCGGAAGGACTGGCAGCCATAAAGAAGTACGGGGCGGTCTACCTGATCGCTGTCGGCGGCGCCGCCTACCTGGTATCCAGGGCGATTACCGCTTCCAGGGTAGTGGCTTTTGCAGAGCTGGGCATGGAAGCCATCCATGAATTTGAGGTGAAGGACATGCCGGTAACCGTCGCTGTGGACAGCAACGGCAATTCCGTCCACCAGACCGGCCCGGCGCAGTGGCAGGAGATCATCATCAGGGACAAGGAGACGACATCTTGAACTACAGTGGGAATTTTATAATTTAGGGCACCTCTAAAAATTAGAGGTGCCCGTGCAGCATAAGGATATGCTGCCATTTTTAATCACGTAAGTGATTGAAAATGAAGGAAACGGAAAATCGCACTTTTCCGTTTCCGTCTCTAAAAATGCCACGGATGGCATTTTTAGAGGTTCCTTTTAGAAGCGAACTCGTTGGTATCGCGCAACTCGGTTCCCCAATGATGAGCCCTTAATCCGGGTTAACTCTTTCAATTCGAGTAGCATGATACGCCGATGTGCTCTCCTTCTCCTCAGCCACCATCAGCACATGGCTCATCAAGGAAGGAATCCCCGAGTGCCAGACGGCTACTTCGCTGGGCGGGCGCCAGATATAACCAAACCCGGCAAGCTGTCGTCGCAGGACACTGACCTCCTCTTCAGTCGGCGCGCCGTTAGCTCGCTGCTCACTGAGATGGGAACGGATAACTGTGTCCACCTCACCTTCATGCGCCACTTCGCGTTTGTCATAGGCGCGCGTCAGCCAGGCAGCCAGACCCAGCAATCCCGCATGCTCCAATTCTTCGCGCATGGGTTCATAATATGCGTTGCGACGCCTGTTAAATTCCGGGCGCGCCTGTTCCAGCACAGCGGCGTCAATCCGTCGCAACGAGACCCCCGTCTCCTGCTCGCGTATCCGCAGAATCCCTGTAAGCGCCTCCCCCCAACACTGCAGGAAGTATGGATAACGCTGCCCCGCGTCAACAACTGTTTCCAGGACCGCCTCATCTAAACGGATTTTATGCAGGTTAAAGGGTTGCAACAATGCGTCCCGCGCGTCGGCCTCATTCAGCAGGCCTATACCAAGTTTCTCCGAGCGGTTCCAGAACGTAGCGCTCATATCATTAAGTTGGTATTGCAGCCCTGGTGTGCCGCCCAGGACTAACAGTAACGGCGCTTGCTGACGTAACTTCTGGCTGACATTCAGCAGTGTGAAACCTATCTCTTTGTCAAGCGTATGCGCTTCGTCCAGCAGCACCACCAAGGGGCGTTCACGGCAACGAGCCTTAAGCAACTCGGTCAGCATCTGTGCCTCACCACCGAATTCCCACTTGAGTTTCACTAACGCCTCAGGTCCCAGTTCCATACCCATGGGCAGAAATTTCTTCCAGCTATCGGGCGGTGTCAATGCGCGGATCAGTTCGTCAAAATCATTCTTGATCTTGGCGGGCGTAAGCCACGCAGTTGCAACCGTATTTTCCTGTTTGCACTGCTTCCGGAACCAGTCCAAAAGCACGGTCTTGCCGTTACCGCGAGGCCCGATGACGATAATGTCGCTGTTAGCGCCTTCTCCTCGCCGCAACAGGCTCAGCGGAGCGCATAATGCCGCCTGCTCTGCCTCACGGCCAGCCAGGTACGGGGGTTCTTTACCGGTGCCCGGCGTGAACTCAGGATAAGTCAATGCGGTTGTGCCAATCATCGTGTTTATCAGTATAGCATGAGGGGAATCACCGCTATGTAACCATGATCATTATCCAGTTAACAGGACGATTCGACATCATCTGTTAGTTGATACAAAATGCAGACGGGACTTCCCTGGAAATTATAATGGCTGGGTTATTCGAAGCGTTTCTGCAATTATTTACCACAAAGGGGACATATCCGATATCGGGCCAGGGCATATCCTTAAAAGTCTGGATGCGCAAACCGAACTGCTTAAGTCTACTCGAAATGCTATCGCCGGCAGCGAAGAATCGAGTCTGGCAGGCCAGCTAAAGTTGTTGCGCACCGATCTGAATGACCAGCAGCGTCGTGATGAAGAAGCGCGCGAGAAATTTTCTGAACTCATCTCAAAACGCCTTGACAAAATCTCTCACTGCACAAAATGAAACCTTGAACCAGTCCTCGGAAGGCTTCCTCGAACAAATGAGAAAGTCTATAACTCGAACTGAAGAGAGCCTGAACGCCGAACTTAAGGCATTTGACGAAGCGCGGCAGCAAGAGTTGGAACGGGTTATAAATGAGATGGCAACGGCACTGGGACAGATTGCCGGCAAATTCACCGAGGACTATTCACGTCTTGTTTCAAAAATGGATGCGATAATCCGAAAATGGGAAAACAGATAATGAATACACAAACAGCGCGTATCTTCGGAACGATACGCTCAGGGGAGGAGGGTGAGCACTGGTTATCGGTTTCTGACATGATGGCAGGATTGATGATGGTATTTCTACTTATTTCTGTTGCCCTCATGCGTAGTGCCTTTATCGAACGCGACCAAATCAAAGATGTCGCAGTGACCTATCAGGAGGGCCAGGTTGCCATCCATGATGCGCTCATGGATGAATTCAAAAGTGATCTGGAAAAATGGGATGCACGAATCGACCGGGACACTCTATCAGTCGAATTCAAATCTCCCGAAGTACTGTTTGAAACAGGGGAGGCTAACCTGCAATCACACTTTGAGGCAATACTGAACGATTTTTTCCCGAGATATTTGTCAGTGCTCAGACGATTCAGGAAAAATATAGAAGAAGTACGTATAGAAGGACATACTTCCAGCGGCTGGACTTCAGCCGTCAATCCCGATGAAGCCTACTTCAACAACACGTGGCTGTCTCAAGAGCGGACGCGTTCGGTGCTTAAATACGTCTATGAGCTTCCTGATGTTGCCGATGACAGAGGCTGGGTAAAGAGCAAGGTTGTCGCAGTAGGATTTTCTTCCTCTCGTCTTGTTCTTGACCAGCAGGGATTTGAGGACAGGAAAGCGTCGCGTCGGGTATTGTTCCGTATCATCACGGATGCAGAGGTTCAAATCCGGAAGATTCTGGATGGTTGAGCAAAGTTATGCGTCTCAATGTTGATTTCTCGGGTTTGCATAATGCGGTCAGGCGCATGGGCGCAGGAAATATTGAAGTTGAAATTCTTCAACTTGACGGCCCGCAACGTGAGATTATCGATATTGAGTTGGAAGAAGGCAAAATAATTGACGATCTATCCGATATTGAGACCGAAGACGGGTTGCTAAGTCACAGAGGCGATCAAATCCTGCTTTATATTCAAGATCATGGGTCGAGAGTAGAGAAAGCCCTCATTGATAGCGACAGAGCGAATAAATACCATGTCGCTGATTGCGAAAAACTGGAAGAGATGCGGGTCAAAAATCGCTTTCAGCGCTACGTAATCACCAATGATCTGAGTGGAGAATTCCCCATCACTGGAGTTGATTCAACTAATAGAAAGAAAAAAATAGAAGGGAAAATTCGCATTAACGTATGCAAATACTGTCTCAATTATCTGAATTACGGGGGCTATGCCAGCAATAGGGGGGCGAAAGATGAAATATTTCAACGTTTTGATCTTAATCAATTTTTTGAAACGTACAGTTCATTCTTTCCACATAAGCCAAGACGATATGCCGGTGCAAACGACGGTTTTTACACGGCGGATTGGCGTGAGACATCAAGAAGTTACAGAAGTTCGAAAAATTTTATTTGCGAAAACTGCGGGGTCAGTCTGAAAGGATATGAAACCTTCCTCCATGTACATCATATCGACGGGGTAAAAACCAACAACAACAGAACAAACCTGAAAGCTTTGTGCATGGACTGCCACCGCAAACAACCTCACCACGAACACATGCATGTGCCTCATGAAACAATGAAACAAATCGCAGTTTTGCGTCGGGACCAGGGACTTGGCCAGGCACACAACTGGGAAGATGCATTGGCATTATCAGACCCCGCCGTACATGGTCTGCTGCACAAGTATCGCGGCAAATCATATCGCATTCCTGAAATCGGGTACGAGGTAAGAAATCAAAACAAAGTCGTTGCACATCTGGAACTGGCTTGGCCTGAATCCAAAAAGGGCATCGCGATTGATCGAAAAGATCAGGAAACAGCAGGCAAAGCCGGCTGGACAATAAAGCTTGTGCGAGAGGCTCTATCTGACGAAAACATTCGCAGAACAACCTCGAAATATTACTGATCACTCAATGAGAATCAGTCAGACCATTGGAGTGGCCCCGGCTAATCTTATCGCAGGACGGCGAAGACCACTCCCATGAACTACGATTTCCAGACATTCCGCGGCGACCTGTTCGGCGGCGTCACTTCCGCGATAGTCGCGCTGCCGGTGGCGCTGGGTTTCGGCATTGCCTCGGGACTGGGCGCGGCGGCCGGCATGTACGGCGCCATCGCGGTCGGCTTTTTCGCCTCGGTATTCGGCGGCACCCGTTCCCAGATCTCCGGTCCCACACCGTCCATGACCGTGGCCATGGCCGTCATCGTTACCACCCACGCGTCCACTCTTGGGGAAGCCCTGGCCATAGTCGTCCTGGCCGGCCTGTTGCAGGTGTTGCTGGGCGTATCGAAGCTGGGACGCTACGTCGCCTACACCCCTTACGTGGTGATCTCCGGTTTCATGTCCGGCATCGGCATCATCATCATCCTGATCCAGCTGCTGCCGTTCCTGGGCGCGCCCACCTCGCCGCACGGACCCATGGGTGCGCTGCACGCGCTGCCGCAGGCGCTGGCCGACGTGAATAACGATGCGCTGCTCATCGCCAGTGTCAGCCTGGCGATTGGCATACTCTGGCCGCGCCGGCTGGGGAGATACCTGCCCTCGCCGCTGGCGTCCCTGCTTGCGGGCACACTGCTTGCTGTGCTGTGGCTGCACGACGCCCCGGTGATCGGACAAATGCCCGCAGGACTGCCGCTCCTGCATTTTCCCGCGCCTTCTGTTGATTTCCTGATCGGTGCGGTGGAGCCGGTGATCATCCTGGCTCTGCTGGGCTCGGTGGACAGCCTGCTCACCTCCCTGATCGCGGATTCGCTCACCGGCACACAACACAAGCCGGACCGGGAACTGGTGGGCCAGGGCATAGGCAATATGGTTGCGGGATTACTCGGAGGATTGCCGGGCGCAGGGGCGACAATGGGCACCGTGACCAATATACGCGCCGGCGGCTCAACCCCGATGTCAGGCGTGCTGCGCTCGATTCTGCTGTTACTGCTGTTGCTGGGCCTGGGCCGGCACGTAGAGCCTATCCCCCACGCCGCGCTGGCCGGCATCCTGGTGAAAATCGGCTGGGACATCATTGACTGGCGCATCCTGACCCTTGTCCACCGGATGCGGCGCGAACACCTGCTGGTCATGTTGCTGACCCTGATCCTGACCGTATTCGTCGACCTGGTCACCGCGGTGGCGATAGGGTTGATTGCGGCCGGTATGACCCATGCGCAACAACTGGAAACCCTGGAACTCGACAGCGTTATCTCAATTCCGATACTGGATCAGACATTTTTCTCGAACTACCATGACGTGGCCCTGGACGATCCTTATTCGGCGCGGGTCGGCCTGGTGGCGCTGCAGGGGAGTTTCACCGTGGCGTCCTCCAGGAAGCTGGTTGATATAATCGGCGGAGATATCAAGGACCATGAAGTCGTGATCTTTGATTTCACCGAAACCAAGTATCTCGACGACAGCGCCGCCATGGTTGTGGAGAGGCTCATGGAGGTAGCGACGGAAAAGAAGACCGAGTACATCGTAATGGGCCTGTCGGACACCATTTCCGATACGCTCAGTATCCTCAATATCCTGCAACAGATACCGGAGAACCACTTGGTGCGGGATATTGATGAGGCCCGGCAGGTTGCGTATAATCTGCTTGGAGCATGAGCGATCTCAAAGCAATTATCTTTGACATGGATGGTACCCTTGCCGACACGGAAGAGTTGCATCGCCGGGCCTTCAATCTCGCCTTCAGGGAACACGCCTGCCCCCTCAACTGGTCGCGCCTCGAGTACAAGCAACTGCTCTCCATTTCCGGCGGCAGGGAAAGAATTGGCCATTGCCTGCAACAGGCTGGCATGGCCGGCGCTGAACTGCAGCGGACTGTGGACGCCGTGCATCAAACAAAATCCGCCTTGTACAGGCAGATACTGGTGTCCGATGTCATAAAACTGCGTCCGGGCATCCGCCGCCTGGTACAGGAATGCCGCGCGGCCGGCCTGAAACTGGCGATCGCAACCAGTTCCTCGACCGATAACGTCAATACCCTGTTGAGCAGGACCTTCGGCAGCGCCGGCAATGACTTTTTCCCGGTCGTGGTTACCTGCGACGTGGTTGCAGAGAAAAAACCTTCTCCGGCCGTCTACATTCGGGCCCTGTCGGAACTGGGACTGGAGACGGAACACTGCCTCGCCGTTGAAGACACGTCAAACGGCAACCTTGCCGCGCTGGCGGCCGGCATACATACGGTCATCACCACCCATCCCCTGACCGTGGACAATGATTTTTCCGGGGCGTCGCTGGTATTGAACCACCTGGGAGAACCGGACAAGCCTTTCAAGGTGGCGGCAGGCGCGGCATACGGGCGCCACTTCGTCGACCTCGACCTGTTGAGAACGATCCACGACGCCGCCGGCGCGGCCGGGCCATACCTGTCGCGCCGGGCACGGGCCGCCGTCTGACAGTACTCTTTCAACCTGATATAGCCATGACCCTGACCGAGTTGCGCTATATCGTCGCCGTGTCCCGTGAACTGCATTTCGGCAGGGCCGCGGCGGCGTGCTTCGTCAGCCAGCCTACGCTGAGCGTGGCGATAAAGAAACTGGAAGATGAACTGGACGTAACCATCTTCGAACGGCGCCCCCATGACGTCACCATCACGCCCGTAGGCCGGCGCATCGTGGAACAGGCGATTACCGTGCTGGAACAGGTGAATGCCATAAGGACCATCGCCGGTTCGGAGAAGGACCAGTTGCAAGGCTCCCTGAAACTGGGCGTCATCTACACCATCGGGCCTTTTCTGCTGCCGCACCTGATCCCCGTACTCGGGCGGGAGGCGCCCGGGTTGACGCTCATCATCGAAGAGGACTTTACACTCAACCTCGCCGAGCAGTTGAAGCGCGGGGAACTGGACATGATCATTATCTCAACGCCGTTCGAGCAGCCGGGGGCCACCCTGGAAGTGCTTTACCGGGAACCGTTCACGGTGATGCTGCCGAAAAACCACCGGCTGTCGCGCAGGAAGCAGGTCAGGGCGGACGACCTGGTCGAGGACACCCTGCTGCTGCTCAAATCAGGCAATTGTTTCAGGGACCAGGTGATGGACGCCTGTCCGGCCTGTAAAGGCGACATTTTTTCCAAGGACAAAATCCAGAAGACCCTGGAAGGCAGTTCCATCGAAACGATCAAACAGATGGTGGCGGCCGGCTCCGGCGTCACCGTACTGCCGTCCACCGCGATACGGGAACAGGACGGGCTGGGCGGGCTGGTCGAGTACCGGCCGTTCGCAAAACCCGTGCCGGAACGGGATATCGCCCTGGCCTGGCGCAACACCTATCCGAAAAAACAACTGGCGCAGCTTGTCAGCCGGATCATCCGGCAATGCGACATTCCCGGAAAGACAGGGAACAGAGACTAGGGATTAGCGAGATCAGGACATCAGGGGTCAGAGTAAAATTTCTGGCGAAATTCTTACTCTGACCCCGGAACTCGCCGGAAATTTTACTCTGACCCCAGAATTACTTGATAACAAGGAACGCAGCGGCATCTCCTCGAATAACCCTCAGCACCAGCGTTCTGTCCACCTCGTCCACCAGTTGCCTGAATGCCTGCAGGTCCGGAACCGCCTGCTGGTTGACGGAGGTGATGATATCGCCTTTTCTCAACCCGGCGGACCAGGCCCGGGACCCGCGCTCGACAGCCATGATCAGCACGCCCTTGACCCGGTTAAACCAGGGATGATCCTCCTCGATATCGCCCAGCGTCACCCCCTGCAAACGCGGGTTGCGGGTTCCCTGGGCCAGCTTGAATTCCTTGGAAGCGGTTATCCTGGCCTCCAGGGTCTGCCTGGCCCCTGCGCGCAGGATCTCGAACATGACCTCTTCACCCACGGGCAGCAGGCCGATGTGGTTCCTGACGTCGGCAGCCCCTTTGACCTGTTTTGAATTAATGGAGATAATGATATCCCCTGGTTGCAGGCCGGCCTCCTGGGCCGGGGAATCAGGCATCACGCTGTTCACTACTGCGCCTTTCTGGTTCCTTATGCCGAAAGCCTCAGCCAGGTCGGGGTTCAGGTCCTGCACCTGCACGCCGATGAAGCCCCGCTCCACCATCCCCGTGTCGAGCAGTTGCTCCATGATCTGCAGCGCCATATTGATGGGTATCGCAAACCCGATGCCGATGTTGCCGCCGCTGCGGGAAAAGATGGCCGTGTTGATGCCCACCAGTTCACCCTTGAGGTTGACCAGCGCGCCGCCGGAGTTGCCCGGATTGATGGACGCGTCCGTCTGGATAAAGTCCTCGTAACCCTCTATACCGAGACCGCTGCGGCTGAGCGCGCTGACGATCCCTGAAGTAACCGTCTGTCCCAGGCCGAACGGGTTGCCTATCGCCACCACGAAATCGCCTACCCTCAAGCCGTCCGAGTCAGCGACCCCGATATCCGTCAGGTTTTCCGCCGGCACCTTGATCACGGCCACGTCCGTGGCCGGGTCGGACCCGACTATCTCCGCGTCAAAATGACGCCCGTCTCGCAGGGTAACGGTGATCTGCACGGCATTGGCGATAACGTGGCTGTTGGTCAGCACCAGGCCGCGTTCGGCGTCGACAATGACGCCGGAACCGAGACTCTGGGTCTTTCTTTCCATTGGCCGGTCCGGCATGTTGAAAAAACGCCGGAAAAACGGGTCGGAGAACAACGGGTTCTGGCGCACCTGCACCCGCCCCTCGGTGGCGACGTTGACCACGGTCGGCGTTACCTGTTCCAGCATCGGCGCCAGACTGGGAAGTTCCTGCCCCTCTACGGCGCCGGGCAGCGCCGCACGCGCGGGCCCGGTAACTACCAGGGCCGCTATCAGCGTTATGCCGTAACAGAGGTTCAAAATCCAGGTTTTCAGAAAAATGAATTTATCCAAATCAACTTTATACATAGTGATATTCAAAGAAGCAGTGGTTACTTATTAGAAGGCAGCAGGGGCAAAAGTTCCCTTTTCGGAATTATGGGGACACAATACTTAATTCTGTTTAAGAGTTTACCACCGTCAATTCATCCGGAATTAAGTATTGTGTCCCCATAATTATACCCAGTAGGCAGTGCCTGTCATCACCTTTGCGCAACAGCGCATCAGCGCCCGCAGCGGCAACGGCAACTCGGCGCCGCCCGCGTCCCGCGCAACGGACGCATGCTGCATTTCATCATGGCGCATCTGTTGCAATATGGAACGGCTCCTGCGATCCTGTTCCGGCAACAGTTCCAGGTGCCTGTCAAGGTGTTCGACCACCTGGCGCTCCGTTTCCATGACAAAGCCCAGGCTCCATTTATCGCCGGCCGCGCCGGTTGCCGCGCCGATGGCGAACGAACCGAAGTACCATAACGGGGTAAGGTAGCTGACATGGCTGTCCAGTTCCCTGACCCTGGTCTCGCACCAGTCCAGGTGCTCGCCTTCCTCCGCGGCAGCCTGCAACATGGCGTCACGCACCCGCGCATCCCTTGCCGCAACGGCGTGACCGGCATACAGGGCCTGGGCCGCCACCTCCCCGGCGTGGTTCACCCGCATCAATGCGGCGCTGCGCGCCCTGTCCGCGTCCCCGCAGCCTGCCCCCGTGAAAACGGGGGTCATTCCGTCGTCCTCCCGTATCATGCCGTCGTCCTCTCGCGACATTCCCGCGTCCCCGCAGCCTGCCCTCGTGGAAACGGGGGTCATTCCCGCGCATGCGGGAATCCAGTCAGGCAAACTGTCGCCGGAGGCGACACCTTTTACTTTCTCAAACCCCATGATCAAATGATCCAATGCGCTGTAGTCCCGGCTGTTCATAACCCTGCCATTCTATAACAGTCAGCAATTCCCGCTAACGCCCGGTGGGTGCCGGAATCCCGGTAAAAACGGGGGT
>JAPPLI010000134.1 GCA_028819495.1 Gammaproteobacteria bacterium
GAACACGTCAAGTCCCCCGTTGCGCGCCGGTCCACGCCTATCACCGGCGCGGGATTGTCCGCCGGGCGGACCGGGATTAATTCCTCGTCCGGGACCTCGTAGGTCACATAGGCGTACCAGCGTCTCGGCCCCTCCTGTTTGATGACCGCCTGCAGCGGCACGCCGGACGGGTAGGGGTTGTTGCCGCGGATGCGCAGTTTGCCGATGCGCGGCACGTTGATGCGGTTGCCGCTGATGCTGATGGCGTTCCGGGGAATGGTGAAAGACGGGGAGGACGTTTGTTTCTCGCGGAATTTCGGATAGCCGCCGCCATTGAAAAAGACGCGCCAGGCGTCGGATTGGTGTTTCAGGGTGTATTTGACGACATTGGCGGCGTACTTCTCCAGCCACGGGTGTCCCGCCCGGAACTCGGTGAATTGTGTGCCCAGGTTGAAAAAGGAGACGGAGGGCTTGTGGTAGCCGTCAATCCCCAGCGTTTTTGCTTCCCTATACAACTTGTAATGCTCCTGGTGCAGGGCCAGAAAGTGGTTCCAGACATAGCGGCAAGCCCCGGCCAGGCTATGCAGGGCGCGCACGTTCTCACCGGTTTCCGGAAACAGGCGGTAGCGCACCGAACGATGATTGGCCATGATCACACCCTCGGGGTAATTCCTGCGGTTCTGATTTCGGGACCGGAATCGTAGCGCATAACGTTGACCTCATCAAGATAAATCAGAAACTTGGATCGGATGTTGACGATGCGCTGGTGAAGATTGATTTCACCCCGTGATTGATATATAAATGTTATGATTTGTGTGCACCGTTCCCGGATTTGATGAGCGACTCCTTTATATATAAGGCAGACCGGCCCTGGCCGAACGCGCGCCTCAAGGTGGCGGCGGTGGTGGGCCATACCACCCCGGAGAGCGTGCGCCTCTGGCTGCGCACGGCGTCGCCCGGTGAGTTTTCTCTGTACCTGTATGGCCGGGACAGGGCGCTACCTCCCGCCGGCGAGGCGGCCGGCGAGACGGCATTGCGGGCTGTCCTGGGCACGGTGCCGTTGGCCTCGGCCGCAATCGAAGCCAGGCTTGCGGGCGCGCGGCGGGAGGATTTCACGGTCAAGGACTATGCCGCGGACAGCACTGTGGTCCTGGATATCGATAATCTCGATCCCGACACCCGCTACGGCTATTGTCTCTATGATCGCAACGAGCAACGGGTGACCCTGGGCCACAACCGGCTGCGCGGCTTCCGCACACCGCCGCCGGAGGAGGAACGCCGGCCCTTCCAGTTCGCGCTGTTCTCCTGCCACATGCCGTTCGCCGTGAGCGGCCTGTTTGAGCACCGCACCGAGGTCGCGAACATGGACATGTGGGACTTTCTCAATGCCTCGCTGCAACGCCACTCGGACGAGGTGGACCTGGTCATTGCCGGCGGCGACCAGTGCTACAGCGACGGCGTGGCAACGCTGGACATCTGGCGCTACCTCAACCGCACCATGCGCAAGGAGGACGGGCGGTTGCTGCCGGACGAGGCGGCGATGCTGAGCTGGTATCGGGACATCTACCGCGGTTACTGGGGGTTTGCGAACGTCCAGCGGGTGTTTGACAGCTTCCCCACTTACATGATTTGGGACGACCACGAAATCGGCGACGGCTGGGGTTCCCACTACTACCGCCCGACCGGGAAGAGCGACGGCCTGCGTCGCCTGCTGCCGGACTTTCAGGAACGGGGCCTCAGCCGCGCGGATGGCCATGAACTGGTGCAGCGCATGTTCCGCGCGTCCCGGCAGGCCTACGTGGAATACCAGCACTGTCATAACCCGCCCACCGCACCGGGGGAGTTCGACTACCATTTCCGGCGCGGCGGTTGCGCGTTCTACGTGCTGGACGGGCGCGGCCGGCGCGACGTCGAACGCGAGGCGTACCGCATCCTGGGGCAGGCGCAGATGGACCGTTTTCGCGACTGGGCGGACGGCCTGACGCCGGAACAGACGCCGTTCCTGTTTGTGGTCTCGGCGGTGCCGGTGCTGCACACGCGCGCCGCGCTGGTCAAGGCTGACGACCAATGGCTGGCCGGCCAGGCCGGCCTGGACGACGACCTGCGCGACTCCTGGGAGCACGAACTGCACGACGCCGAACGCGCGGCCCTGATGAACACCTTGTTTGCAGCGGCCGCAAGAGGCATCCGCGTCGCCATACTGAGCGGCGACGTCCACGTCTCCGCGGTGTTCACCATTGAGGACGGGAACAACCACCGCATCTACCAGCTCACGTCCAGCGCCATCACCTACAACCTCACGCGGCCGCAGTCCTGGGTGCTCCGCCTCGGCGCGGCGGACAGCGGGGAGACCGCGGAAGGTTACCGCTTCGAGCGCCTGGCGCTGTACACGGACAGCGCCTACGCGCTGATCAGCGTTGATCCCGGACAGGGCGAGGCCTGGTTCAAGCTGTACGGCGAGCAGACGTTGCAGTCCCCGTCACTGGCAACGGATACCGTACCGCTGGCCCACTCCCTGGCGAAGATCCGCCTCGCGTGATGAGTTGAGTCCCGGAGCCGTGCCGTCCAGGCCCCGGGGCAAAAGCGACAACGATTACCCCTCTCACATAATCACTCCGGCAATGGGAAAAATAAAATGAATGCACAAACAGGCATCTTCGGCGAGCTCATCGGCTACATCGTCATCCTGGGGTTCGCCGCCACCATCATCATCACCCTGCTGGCGCTGGCGGGGTTTCTACCCAGGGTGCGCGAGAAATATCTCAGTTGGTTGTTCTCGCTCGTGATCGTGGAATTGGCCGGTGCGGGCTTCTGGTTCTTCAACGAAACCTTCAAACCCGTGGAATGCCCGGCGTGCCCCGAACCGCCAGGGCTGGCGTTTCAACCACCGCTGCCCGCTACCGGGGTCTACCTGTCCGGGCTCGACGGGGAGCCCGTGCAGCGCACGGCGCTGACGCTGGGCGGGGTCACCGCGCGTACCTTCAATGACGACCCGGGCCTGCAATTTAACGCCATACGCGCCCTGGAACTGGCTGAGGACGGCCGGCACCTGCTGGTGAAAAGCCAACGGGCCGGCGGCCTGCAACTCGGCCGGGTCAGGCTGAACAACCTGCCCCGGAACATCATCGACAGGGCCATGCCCCTGGCGCGTCACCTGGCCCTGGGCCAGTACTACGCGGCGTGCACGGATTATCCCGAATGCACGCAACGCCGGGATGCAGCGCAGGCGGCATTCCACCTGATCTGGGTGCTGCGCGCCGGACAGGCGAGCACCCGACAGCAGTCGGACGCAGCCGTCAAGCTGTTCCACCTGAGACAGCACCTGCGCGACTGCGACGCTCTCATGTTGCTGGCGGACAAAATCCATGAACACCGCACGGCGGAGAATCGTTATCCCGAGACGGCAGACATCTATCACACCCTGGCCGAGGCGGTCGACCTTGACGCAGGACAACGCATGGCGGCTTACCGGGTCTCGTTGGAGAACATGCTCAGGTACCTGGGCGTAAACCGCCTGAACAGCAACACGGAATTCTTCCGGAGAATCCTCGCCGAGGCCACCGACCTCTCCCGTTATCTCGGCCAGGGCGATGTTGTCGCGCTCCTGGAAAGAGTCGGTCAGGGTCTTTCGCCCGGCCCGGAAAATGGCCGCTATGAGCCCCTGTCCTTTTTTCTCAGGAACGAACTGCTGCAAGCCGGCGATTCCATCGACACGACGTTTCAGTGCCCGGCCTGACACGTTGTCCGAGGGTGTGTGACGCCGGGCCTTGGGGTGTACGGGGCTCCGGTCCGGATGTCCGTTACCGGTTCATGGACGGCCTGCGCTCAGCAGTCACCGGCAGGTGCCGTACGGTGTTGTTGAAAGCCGGTCCGACCCCTGAACCAGGAACCGGCATGAACCACATGAACCGGTTATTATGAGATAATCATCCTCGGCGAACTTCTGACAGGGTGTACCTGATGCTGTACCGAATTAACAAAAATGAGATGAACCCCCTGCAATAAACCACTTTCGAGCAACAAGGGCTGAAAGAGCGAGATGTGCAGGATCTGCTGAAAAACCAGATAAATCTTATCGCGCCGGATACGCTGGTTGTGGCGGAGGAATTTGCTGATTGGGAAGACAGTCGCAGGCGTATTGACCTGCTGTGAATGCAGTAATGATTAGTGGGTGTGTGATAATTTAATGTTTTGACTTTTTGGCGCGGCGGCGTGCAACATGGAACAATAGTCCACCTATGAAGGTGATGGTGACGGCGGTGATCAGAGCTGTGTTCATTGTGAATCCTCCAGGCTGCCTAACCACATAAGGGCGAGGCCGAGCAGGCAGCAGATGCCGGCCAGTACAGGGTTGGCGTTCTCGAGGAGGGTTCCAATGACGCCGGCGGCGGTCAGGATGACGCCCAGGTGGCGCTGGCCCTCAGCGAGACGTTCGGGGTTAACGTGTTGCATAGCTTGAAGTATATCAGATTAGTTGGTCTGGATAAACTCCGCCCTTCAGGCTCATTTCATATTGGAAAACACTGGTGGTTGCACGGATCGCCGGATTCATGTAGGGTAGATAAACTTGCTATTTTTCCACCACCGGAGGTTTACATGGGTCTTAATATCAAGAACGACGAAACCTGCCTGTTGGCCCGCGACCTTGCCGGTTTGACAGGCGAGACAATGACCGGCGCCATCACCGTGGCGCTCCGCGAGCGCCTTGAGCGTGAGAGGCGCCGGATGGATGCGGATGCCGGCGTCAGGGATTTGCTCGTCATCGGCAGGCGCTGCGCGAGGTCGCTCAAGCCGGGGCCGTCCGCGGTGGAACATGGCGATGTGCTATACGACGAACAGGGCCTGCCAAAGTGATCGTCGACAGTTCCGCCGTGCTCGCAATTCTGTTTGACGAACCCGATAGCAGGCGATTCGCCCGCGCGATGATGGAAGAAACGCCTTGTCGAATGTCCTCAGCAACCGCATTGGAGTCTGCAATAGTTCTGGAAAGCAGGGGCGGGCTATCCGCGGGGAGCGAATTGGACAGGTTGCTGCTAACGGCTGGCATGGAGCTGATGCCCGTCACTCCCGAACAATTCGAAATAGCTCGCGCCGCCTGGCGCCGTTACGGCAAGGGAAATCATCCGGCGGCGCTCAACTTCGGCGATTGCTTTGCGTATGCGCTTGCCAAATCCGCCGGAGAACCCCTCCTGTTCAAGGGTGGGGATTTTTCTCGCACCGACATCGAAGCAGCCTGACCTGGAGGCCATATCCGCATGGAAGCGCCAGGTCCGCCACAGGCAAGCGCAAAAACCGGGGAAATCTAGTACCCTTTCCAGTTAATATTGACATGTTCAGCGGGTCGGGAAGCGGTTGAGCGCAAGGCGCGCCGTGCGGGGAATGGCGAGTCCTTGCCAAGCGGTGCAACGCCGCGGGCGACCGCTTCCCGGC
>JAPPLI010000082.1 GCA_028819495.1 Gammaproteobacteria bacterium
GGAATACGTGCGTGCGGTAAAAGCCGGGGAGTTTCCCGGGCCGGAACATTCGTTTGACTGACGGGAAATCCGCTGAATCGAGAGCTTCCCTTATACAGCTTCTATTGCTTGGAGAACGGTATTAAATAGTCTCTCACAACTTTGGCATCGTTGTCGGACTTTGCTCGAATCAATTCGCTTGAGGAGATCACTGGCATGGCGAATTTTGTGGTATTCCCTCTTTAGCGTAGCTTTAGTCGCGAGTTTCAAGGCCCGGGTAATCTCCCTCTTTGAAATCGCTTCAAGCGCGCTTGTTGACGGCAATGCGCTTTGTTGGAAGTTTTGTCCGTAATAGTCGGCCAATGCTGCAATGTCGGCTACTATCCATGTCTCCATAGTCTGAATCATCAGGTGGGCATCATCATCGGTGGTGAAATCCAATTCCCACCTGTCTCTGGATTTCAGGTGTTCGCGTACGGAAGTCTTTACCGGGTCTTCGGCATCTACCAGTAATATAATGATCCTGTTATCATCGTTCAGGACGGCATGTTTGAAATTCCTGAACGCCTCATCGCGACTGCCGCAGGGAACCAGTTTCCAACGCCAGGATTTACTTCGAATTGCCTCCTTGATCGGATTCAGAAACCCGTCCATACCCTGACGTAGCGCGGTCTTGGTGTCACGTCCCTTCCCGCCGCCTTCCATATATATTGCGATGCTGCTCACGGGTTGGCGCCCAGTTCACCCATGCGCCAGAGATCGCCGAGACGGTACTCTTCCAGCCAGTGGGAGATTTTTTCAGGTTCCAGCCGACGAAGTTCCGTTCCCGCGCCGGGTCTTTCGCAGGCAATGACAGCGTCCGGTTGGCTGGTGAGCTCTGAAACCAGCGCGTCTGAATGCGTAGCAACAATGAGCTGCATCCTCTCAGATGCCTCTATCAGAAGTTCGGCAATCAAGGCGACCGCGTCAGGATGAAGCCCAAGTTCCGGCTCATCGATACATACCAGTGGCGGAGGGTCTGGCAATAACAGGATCGCGAGGATAGCGACGAATCGAATTGTTCCGTCGGACAGGCGCGTTGCCGGGATCGGTGATGCAAAGCCGGATTCATGCAGGTAGAACTGTACTTTGCCACCGGACACTAGCGTCGACATTCGTTCAAAACGGGGGAAAAAACGTTTTAACAGTTGATTGAAGCGCCGTCCATCCTTGTGTTCAATCTGGTTCAGCGCCAGTGCGAGATTAAGTGAATCCGGGAGTAGACGCTCCTCGGGGAGATCAGCAGGTTGTGGCTGCCGAATTGACGGGTAGCGGCCGAACGACCACTCGCGAAAAGTATGTATGGCACCAAGGTAACGCCCAACTGTGGTAAGTTCGGGATACAAATCCGGCTCTTTTCGTTGTGCCAGCACAGATTGATCCGGGGCCAGGTCGTCCCGGCGAAGCTTGCGTTGAGTGGTACTGTACCCTGATTCCTGGTGTCGGATATTGATCACCGGGCGGCCCTTCTGAAAACGATAATAAAAAAAAGGTTCATCATAACCCTGCTTAGGTTTGCTGTCTTCGAGCACTTCATCGAACACCTCGACACGGCTGCTACTGACGCCGAACTCAAGCCGATAGCGCAGAGGTTCATGTTTTGGAATAGTCAAATTCACATCAATTTCAGCGGACTTCTGGTTCTTGTCACCTTTCCACAGCCATTCGGTCGCCCCTCCGCCATCGCGAATTGCCGCGGCAAAATCCGTGGGCGTAGCGCGCAGTAGTTCCATTGCCTCGATAAGATTCGATTTTCCGGACCCATTTGGGCCAATGAGAATGTTAAGAGGCCCGAGCTCAAAGTCTTCCATATCCGGCGGAAAAGACAACAAACCACGCAAACCAAAACGCTGGATGAATTGCATTTCAATGGCTCCTCAAATTTTATAAGAACAGGTCGATCTTGTGGGGTCCCAAAGTATTATGCCTTATAACGAGCAGATATTAAGACACTCTAAATTTTCTGAAGTCCTGCAACTGCGTATATAATCCCACAGAAAATCTGAGAATAAAATGCCGAACTCGCAAGCCGTAGACAAGCATATAACCGCGCCATTCACCGGGACGCCTATCATGGAGACCGTGTCGAACCTGCATGGTTTGCGTACTGTTATCGGCAGGTGGAAGCGGGAAGGGCATACCATCGCCCTGGTGCCTACCATGGGCAACCTGCATGACGGGCATATCTCGTTGCTCAATCACGCCCGCGAGCACGCGGACCGCACCATCGTGAGTATTTTCGTCAACCCCATACAGTTCGGCAAGGGAGAGGATTACGAGAAATATCCCAGCACGCTGGCCGAGGACAAGAATAAACTGGAAAAGTACGGGCTTGACCTGCTGTTCACGCCCAACCTGGAATCGCTTTATCCCGGCGGCACCGATACCGACACCCGCATCAACGTGCCCGAATTGTCGAACATTCTGTGCGGCGAGTTCAGGCCCGGCCATTTCTCCGGTGTGGCTACGGTAGTGGCGAAACTGCTCAATAACGCACAACCGGACGTAGCCCTGTTCGGTGAAAAGGATTACCAGCAACTGTTGGTCATCAAACGCATGGCGCGGGATTTGTGCCTGCCCGTTGAGATTGTCGGATTGCCCATCGTGCGCGAGCCCGACGGCCTGGCAATGAGTTCCCGTAACGCGTACCTGGCGCCGGACGAGCGGCTCAGGGCGCCGGAGATCTACCGGACCCTGAAGGCCGCTGCCGCCGCTCTGCGCAAAGGCGGGAAAAGCCTGGAGGAAATCGAAAAGTCAGCTATGGGCCGGTTGGAGCAGGCAGGGTTCAAACCCGAATACGTCAGCGTCCGGCGCACCGAAGACCTGAAATTGCCGGGTGCACAAGACACTCGATTGTCCATCCTTATCGCTGCGTGGCTGGGCCCGGCCCGATTGATTGATAATATCAAGGTAAGGCTAAAACTGGCTGGATTTAAGGGGTCAGAGTAAAATTACCCCGGTTCTTGCCGTCGGCCACGATAGTCATAATTTTACTCTGACCCCATCTATCTGTAACTACTGATGAAGTATTGCTGATGTTCAGGTTAATCGCCGCGAGCGTATTTTTTACAGTATGCCTTGCCTGCATCCAGGCGCATGCAGACGCGTCCGGTCCCAATGCCGCAGACCATGCCCCCATCGGGGTCATGGGCGACCATATGCACGAGAAAGGCGAATTCATGCTGAGCTACCGCTTCATGCACATGGACATGCAGGGCAACCGCGCGGGTACGGACAGCATTGACGCGGACACCATTGTGACAACTGTCCCCAACCGCTTTTTCGGCAGGCCCATGCAGCCCCCCACCCTGCGCATCGTGCCCACCAGTATGAGCATGGACATGCATATGTTCGGCGCCATGTACGCGCCGGCAGACGGGCTGACCTTGATGGTCATGGGTATGTACATGGAAAAGGACATGGAACACACCACCTATATGGGCGGCATGGGAACGAACGTACGCGGCAGTTTCAGGGTGAAGACCGACGGTATCGGCGATACCCGGGTCTCCGGCCTGGTCAGGCTCCATGACGGCGGCGTCCATCGGTTGCACCTGAATGCCGGAGTGAGTTTTCCCACCGGTTCCACCTCAAAGACCCACGAGATACTGACCCCCATGGGCGCCCGCCCGACCGTGCGCGTGCCTTATGCCATGCAACCGGGTTCCGGCACCTATGACCTCATGCCGGGCATCACTTATAACGGTCATTCCGGCAAGGTGTACTGGGGCGGCCAGTATATGGGCACTTTCAGGTTGGGTGAGAATCATGGTTATTCATTGGGCGATAAACACACACTGAGCGCCTGGCTCAACTACCAGTGGCGCCCGTTCATCAGTACGTCATTGCGACTGCAATACGAGATGCTGAGAAGCATTGAGGGTATGGACCCGATGATCGCGGGCCCGGTACAGACCGCCGATCCCGGCAACTACGGGAGCGATGAACTGGGTCTGAACTTCGGCGTCAACCTCATGGGCCAGGCGGGTGCCCTGGCAGGCCAGCGTCTGGCAGCCGAACTGTATCTGCCGTTGCGCCGCGACCTGAACGGCCCGCAAATGGAAACCGACTGGACCATAACCCTGGGATGGCAGTACGCGTTTTAGGTGGAAGAACCAGGGGACGGGCCCCCGCTTACAACATGCGGGACATGCTTAAAATCCGTCCCCGCGGACGTTACACGGCAAAAAATGATAAGCTGGCGGCATGTTCCTCAAACCATGATCAGCTATCGTGCAACAACCCGACCAGATTACCGCCTGCCTGATCATCATCGGCAATGAGATCCTCTCAGGCCGCACCCAGGACGCAAACCTGGCGATCATCGGTAAAAAATGTGATGCCTTGGGGATACGTCTTACGGAGACCAGGATCATCCCCGATGTTGAAGCGGATATCGTCACAACGGTCAACAACTGCCGCGCGCAATTCACCTATGTCTTTACCACCGGCGGGATAGGGCCTACCCATGACGACATCACTGCAGCCGCCGTCGCCAGGGCATTCAACGTGGAAGTGGTGCGTAACGAGGAGGCGGTTGATGCCCTGGACCGGTATTATGAGCCGGGATTCCTGACGGAAGCCAGGCTGAAAATGGCGGATATACCGGAAGGCGCACGGTTAATAGACAATCCCGTAAGCGGAGCGCCGGGGTTCCAGCTTGAAAACGTATTTGTACTGCCCGGCGTGCCGTCCATTATGGAAGCCATGTTTGACGGCCTGGCCGACAGGCTGGTGGGCGGCGACCCCATCCTCACCGAAAATGTCCTGACCAACCTCCTGGAAAGCGTTATAGCAAAAGACCTGGAAGCCTTGCAGGAAAAATACCCGGACGTCAATATGGGCAGTTATCCCTATTTCAGGAAGGGAAAGCTGGGAGTGAACCTGGTGCTGCGCGGCACGGATGGCGACAGGATGAACGACGCTGCTGACGAACTGGCGACAGTGATAGCAGGCCTCAATGGCAAGGTGCTGAACCGGCTGTCCCCGGCGTGAGTTTATGAAAATCGACGACGGTATCACTGCAGAACGTTCCGCCTGGTCCTTCGGCGCCGGGGTGGCGGAAGCGTTTCCCGACCACGCCGAGCGCTCCATTCCCTGGTACCGGGAGGGGCACGAACTCATCTGTCACCTGAGTGATTTTTTCGTGGCGCCGGACAGTATCGTGTATGACCTGGGTTGCGCAACCGGTGAACTGTTGCAGTTACTGGCCGCGCATAACAGGCATAAACCCGGGGTACGCTGGATTGGGCTGGACAGGGAGCAGGCCATGATCGAGCGCGCCTGCAGGACCTGCGCCGGCCTCGAAAACGTGGAACTGCATTGCGAGGATATCCTGATCGGTGAACTCAAGGAGGCCGATATGATCATTGCCTATTACACGACCCAGTTCGTCGAGGAGAGGCGCCGGCAGGCCCTGTTCGACAGGATCTACCAGGCCCTGAACTGGGGCGGCGCGTTCATCCTGTTTGAAAAGGTCGGCGCCCCCGACTCGCGCTTCCAGGATATGATGTCCTGCCTGTATCGGGAGTTCAAACAGCGCCAGGGTTTCAGTTCCGAGGAGATACTGAACAAGGAACTGAGCCTGAAGGGCGTGCTTAAACCTTTCTCCACCGCCGGCAACCTGGGGCTGTTGAACCGGGCCGGTTTCACGGACGTGATGACGGTGATGAAATACGTCAGCTTCGAGGGTTTCCTGGCCATCAAGTAGCCGGACTGTTCGGGGACGGATTTGAATCCGTCCCCAGGTATCCCCGGCAGCACTGGAAAAGCCGGCTGTTTTCCACTAATATATACGGTTCGAATACCAGATTATTGGCACTCTTATGGACATGCAAGCAGCCCCTGTAGAAGGCGGGAAAGTAGAGACCAAAGTCGTCCACACCAATTGCCGCGCCTGCGGCCATGCCGGCTGCGGCGTGTTTGTCACGCTGGAAAACGGCAAGGCGGTAAAAATCAGGGGCGATATGGATCACCCCATCAGCAAGGGGTACCTGTGCAGGAAGGCAAGAGGCTTCATCGCCGATTTGCAATACCACAAGGATCGGTTGTTGTATCCCATGAAGCGGGTCGGCGAACGCGGTGAGGGTAAGTGGGAAAGAATCAGTTGGGACGAAGCCCTGGGCACCATTGCCGAAAAATTCAACACGATCAAGGCGGAGAACGGGCCTGAATCCGTCATCTTCGGGCACGGCACCGGACGCAGCCACCATCGTTTTGTCTACCGGGTCGCCAACATGTTCGGCTCGCCCAACGTGCTGGCGAACGGGCATGTCTGTTACCTGCCGAGGCTGGCCGTGTCCAAGCAACTGGGCATGTCGGTTCCCATCGTAGATTATGACAATCACCCCCAGTGCGTCATGTCCTGGGGCAGCAACACGATCAAATCCAATCCCGATGAATATATCGGCGTCAACCTGGGTCTTAACCTGAAACGCAAACCCAGTTACATCGTCGTCGACCCCCAGCGCACCCAACTGGCGGAGAAGGCCGACATCTGGCTGCAACTGCGGCCCGGCTCCGATGTCGCGCTGGCCATGGCGATGATGCACGTGATGGTCAAGGAAGACCTGTACGATCACCATTTCGTCGAGAACTACACTACGGGTTTTGACAAATTCTGCGAGCGCCTGGAAGAGTACCCGCCTGAGGTCGGCGAGGAGATTTCCTGGGTGCCGAAAGAGAAGATTATCGCCGCGGCCAGACTGTTTGCAGAGACCAGACCCGCGGCCATCCAGTGGGGCGTCGGCATAGAACACGGCGTCAACTGCGCCAACTCGGACCGGGTGCTGATTTACATGTCGGCATTGACCGGCAACCTGGATGCCCCCGGCGGCAACGTCATGTTCGGCCCCCCGCCGGGCCTGCCGCGCATGGAATTCTGCGGCAACCAGTTCCTGGACAACGTCGACAAGATGCTCGGCGGCACCCGCTACCGCCTGGCCGCGTCCATCAACCGCATTACGCCCCATGTGATATGGGACGCCATCGAGACAGGGGAACCCTACCCCGTCAGGGGAATGATCATCATGGGCAGCAACCCGCTGGTGGTCAGGGCGAATACCTCGCGGGTATACGAATCACTGAAGAAGATCGAATTCCTGGTGGTGGCGGACATCTTTCCCACCCCGACGACGGAACTTGCGGACATCGTCCTTCCCGCAAAGACCTGGATTGAATTCGACAACATCGCGGACTACTGGAAATCCCACGGCTATATCTTCCCCAGGCCCAAGATCGTGGACGCGCCGGGCGAGGCGATGGCCGACGTCGAAATCCTCAACGAGCTGGGCAAGAAACTGGGATTTGAGGATTCTTTCTGGGAGAACTACGAAGAGTCACTGGACTACATACTCGAACCGGCCGGCGTCACCTGGGAGGAGTTCAAGGATATGGAGTACCTGCGCAATGAGCCCCGGTTCAGAAAGTACGAGACCGAAGGGTTCAAATCCGAGTCCGGCAAGCTGGATTTCTACATACAGCAGAACAAGGACTGGGGATACGACCCGTTGCCGTCTCACCAGGAACCGCCGGAAAGTCCGGCCAGGGAACCGGAATTTGTGGAAAAATACCCCCTGGTACTGACGACCGGGACCCGCGTCCAGGAGTATTTCGGGTCCGAGCACCGGCAAAGCCCGCTGTTGCGCAAGACACATCCTGATCCCTTATTGAGCATCCACCCGGAGACTGCTACCGCAAGAAACATAGAACATGGCGACTGGGTATACATCGAAAGCCCGCGCGGCAAGGTGAAACACAAGGCAAAGGTGACGGACGCCGTTGATCCGCGGGTGGTAGCTGCCGAGTTTGCCTGGTGGTATCCGGAAAGGCCGGCGCCGGACTACGGTTTCAGGGAATGCAACATCAATTTCCTCACCGATGACCTGAACGTGGGGCCTGAATCAGGCTCGACCAACCTGAAAGGCCTGATGTGCGAGGTCAGCAAGGTTTAGTTAGCTTAACGCCTTAGCACCAGGAATATTCCGCCGCAAATAAGCGCCGCGCAGATCACCTGGTACTGGTGCAGGCGTTCACCCAGGAAAATAATTGCCATGATGGCAGCAAAGACCGGGATCAGGTTGATGAACATGCCGGCCCGGCTTGGCCCGATGAGTTGGTTTCCCTGGTTCCACATCAGCGTACCGAATACTGTTGACACCAATGACAGGGCGACGATGGCGTAGATTGCGTGCGCGCTGATCGGTACCGGTTTGTAGAGGATGGTTTCAATGACATAGAACGGGAGCACTATCACACAGCCCGTCACGATGATCATGAACAGCGCTGCAGATGGGCTCAGGGTATTCGGGATTTTCCTCAGGTTGATAGCATAAAGCGAATAACCTATCGAGCCCAGCAGTATCAGGATGTCGCCGGCGTTGAATTGCACGCGGACCAGCGCCACCGGGTCCATCCTGGCAATCATGGCAATCACGCCGATGAAGCCCAGCGCAACGCCGCATGACTGGGACAGGCGCAGTCTGTCGTGGAGGATCAGCATGGCCAGCAACACCGTGGATACCGGCTGTATGGCATTGATAATGGAGGCGTTGATCGCCGTTGTGAAGTTCAGGCCGATCATCAAGAGGGTCGCGCTTACAATCATGATACCGCCGAGCAGGGTGAGCGGCCCGATATGCCTGCGGATGTCCGGCGCATTCACTTTCAGCGACGGGTAAATGAACGGAAACAGGACGATCGCCCCGAGCAGCCAGCGCCAGAATGACAGTCCCACTGGCGGCACTTCGGAGTGAATCCCGCGCCCCACTACGTGGGCGAAGGCAAAAGCCGCAGATGCCAGGGTCAGGACCAGGCAGGCATATAATCCGGAACGGGTCCGGAACAAACTGTCATCTGATAACTTTGTGCCTGTCATTATTTGAATGCCGGGTTATATCATCTGTACAACAACGGACGACCGCGTCAATCTGGTGCCGGGAGAGAGACTCGAACTCTCACTCTGTTGCCAGAACCGGATTTTGAATCCGGCGCGTCTACCAGTTCCGCCACCCCGGCTTTTGATAATGGAATGAAGGACTGCCAAGTATAAGGAAACAGGCGGATTTGTTAAACAGTTTCATCGCATTTGTTACACTCGCCGGTTATGCTGCGTCAGGATTTTGACTTTGAGTTGCCGGACGAGTTGATTGCCCAGTACCCTGCGTCCAGACGGGACGGCGGCCGGTTATTGTTGCTCGATGGTGTGACCGGCGGGTATTCCGATGAGAATTTCAGAGACCTTGTCTCACTGGTGGACCCGGGCGACCTGCTCGTATTCAACAATACCCGGGTGATCCCGGCACGGCTGTTCGGGAGGAAGGAAACCGGAGGCCAGGTTGAGATCCTGGTGGAACGCCTGCTGGACAGGGATAAGTGCCTGGCCCACGTGCAGGCCAGCAAGTCACCCAAAGAGGGCAGCAGGATCATATTGGACGAGGGGGGTGAACTGCGAGTCGGCAGGCGCCGGGATGACCTGTTTGAACTGGACCTGGCGGAAGGCCAGGCCCTGTCGGGCGTGCTGGAACGGCAGGGACATGTGCCCTTGCCGCCTTATATCCGCCGCGCCGACGAGGCCCTTGATGCGGACCGGTACCAGACCGTGTACGCAAGGAAACCCGGCGCGGTGGCGGCGCCGACGGCAGGGCTGCACTTCACCCGTGAGCTGATCGGTGAACTGGAGCGTAAAGGTGTGGGGTGTGCGTATGTTACCCTGCACGTGGGCGCCGGCACTTTCCAGCCCATCCGTGAGGACATTATCGGAAATCACCGAATGCACAGTGAATGGTTCGAGGTAAGTAAGGCAGTGTGTGAGCAGGTCAACGCAACGAAGCAGGCAGGCCGCCGGGTCATCGCAGTGGGCACCACGTCGGTCAGGTGCCTGGAGTCGGCCACTTCGGACGGGCGGTTGCAAGGGTTCCGGGGAGAGACGGATATTTTCATCTTTCCCGGCTTTGAATTCCGCACCGTGGATGCCATGATCACAAACTTCCACCTGCCCGGCTCAACCCTGCTGCTGCTGGTATGCGCATTTGCCGGACGCGAGAATATCCTGCGCGCTTACCGGCACGCGGTTGAGGCAAGCTACCGGTTTTTCAGTTATGGTGACGCCATGTTTATATCCCGGCGTAACGAGTAAACAGGAAATCGGTCGTGAAATTTGAATTGTTGGCACAGGACAGTGAAGCCCGGCGCGGCCGCATCACCTGCGCGCGCGGGACTATAGAGACCCCGGTATTCATGCCGGTCGGCACCTACGGCACGGTTAAGGGCATGACGCCGGAGGAACTGGCGTTGCTGGGCAGTCAGATCGTCCTTGGCAACACGTTTCACCTGATGCTGCGTCCCGGTACGGAGGTCATCGAACGTCACGGCGGCCTGCACGGCTTCATGCACTGGGACAAACCCCTGCTGACGGATTCCGGCGGTTTCCAGGTGTTCAGCCTGGCGGAAGCGCGCAAAATAACGCCGGAGGGGGTGCATTTTCGTTCGCCGGTAAACGGCGACAGGGTCTTCCTGGGGCCCGAAGAATCAATCCGGGTTCAGCACAGCCTGGCTTCCGATATCATCATGGTCCTGGACGACTGCACCCCGTATCCGGCGAGCCCGGAACAGGCGAGCGCCTCCATGGAGTTATCCCTTGACTGGGCGAAGCGCTGCAAGGACATCCATGGGGATCACCCTTCTGCCCTGTTCGGCATCATCCAGGGCGGCATGTACAAGGAATTGCGGGAACAGTCAGCGGCGTCCCTGGTTGAAATGGGATTCGACGGGTATGCGGTCGGCGGCCTGTCGGTGGGGGAGCCTGTCGAGATGATGATGGATGTCCTGGAACATACCGCGCAACGCATGCCCGCGGACAGGCCCCGTTACCTGATGGGCGTGGGTACGCCGGAAGACCTGGTTGCCGCGGTACAGCGCGGCATCGATATGTTCGATTGCGTAATGCCGACGCGCAATGCCCGCAACGGCCACCTGTTTACCTCTACGGGAGACATACGTATACGCAATGCCGAGCACCGCGCCAGTGAAAAACCCCTGGATGAGGAATGTGACTGCTATACCTGCAAACATTACAGCCGCGCCTACCTGCATCACCTGGACAAGACCAATGAAATCCTGGGTTCCCGCCTGAACACCTGGCACAACCTGTATTATTATCATGGGTTGATGCGCGGGCTTCGCGATGCCATAGATAACCGGCGCCTGGCGGCTTTTGCTGCTGATTTCCGGGACAGGAGGCAGTGACCGGAGATATTGCACTTGGCAAATTCAATCACCAACATCAGTTCCGCGGGCCGGTTTCTGGCCGAAAACCACGCCTGGATACTGGTTGCAGCCGCGTTGTTGCTGTTATCTACCGATACCCTGTCCCTGGTCCCGTTGGGCATAATGGCGGCGCTGGGGATTTACCGGTTCGGTCGGGAACCGCAGGCAATCTGCCGGGACAGGACACTACGGGTATTGCTGTTTCTGTTCTTATGCCTGTGGCTGCCGCAACTTTTCTCACTGGCCGGCGCGGTGAACCTGGAACGCTCGGCGAGGATCGCCTTGCTATACCCCCTGTACCTGTTTTGCGGGGTCTTCATCCTGCGTGAACTGGCGCGCCCCGGCAATCTTTCCCGCTTGTCCCTGGCGTTGTTGCTCGTTGTTGTCTTCTGGTGCGTAGATGCGCTGGTCCAGTACGCAACCGGGACCAACCTGTTCGGATACCCCTACCAGGACGGCATGTTGAGCGGCATGTTCTACCCGAAGCTGCGCCTGGGCATCATTCTTGCCGTGCTTGTCCCCGTCGCCCTGGAGACCGCCAGGAACGTCAACCGGGACAGCCTGTATCCATGGCTGCTGCTGATACCGTTCACCGTGGTGGTGCTGCTGAGCGGCAGGAGAAGCGCATGGCTCATGCTGATAATCGGTTTGTCCGCCTACCTGCCCCTGGTCTTTATTTCCCTGTCCTCCAGGGCAAGGTATATCATCGCGGGAACATTGTGCGTGGCCGTGGTGCTGGTCGGGACAGTGTTTTACAAGAGTCCGGACATCAACCGCCGCATCGTGTTGCTGACCGGCATTCTGGGCAGCGAATACCAGGCCGAACGGGCGACGTCCATGCGCACGCCGATCTGGGATACGGCCAGGAACATGTTTCAGGACAACTGGCTGAACGGGGTCGGGCCGAGAGGTTTCCGATACGCATACAGGGACTATGCGGAGGAAGACAACTACTTCATGCGCCAGGGGCAGGACGGCCAGACTCACCCGCACCTGGTTTTCCTGGAGATCGCCGTGGAGACCGGGGTGATAGGACTGGTCGGGTTTATCCTGTTCTACCTCACCCTGCTGCGCTACTGGTGGCGGGGGAGATACTCCGCGACCCGCGGCGCCTGGACTGCGGCACTGCTGGCCGCGACCTTCCCTTTGAATGCGCACCTGGCGTTTTATGGTTCATACTGGAGCGGTTTTCTGTGGCTGCTTATTTCCTGCACTATCCTGGTGGCCGTGTCCCCACAGAGCAAGTTAAACGAAGATAGGCCACTCCACGTTTCAGCATGATGGCATGCACCCGATTATCACCTCCTCCGAAAGGAAATGCGAGTCAGAGCCAAGAACCGGAAGATTGCAGGCATCCTAGGGAATATCCCCCCTGTTTGTGTGTGGTAGAATTTACAAGAAGATAGGGTCTAAGGCAGATAATTTTCAGAGAGGAGAGCATGAAGATATCGCAAATTCTGGATAAGATAGATGAAAATCAACTTTTTGTTCCCGCCTTTCAGCGCGAATACGTATGGAAACGTAATCACGCTAAAAATCTGATTGACTCATTAATCAGAGATTATCCTACTGGAACCATGCTGACATGGGAAACCAATCATCCACCAGAGTTGAAAGGAAAACGCAAGTACCATGAAGAGCAAGGAGCAATCAAGCTGATTCTTGATGGGCAGCAGAGAATCACCACCCTATATATGCTAGTCAGGGGTAAATTTCCCCCTTACTATACCGAAGAAGAAATTAAAACTGATATTCGTAATCTGTACGTTCATGCTGAAACCCTTGAGTTACAGTACTACAAAAAGATTACGATGAAAAACAACCCCTTATGGATAAATTTAACCGATATCTTCCAGAAAAAGATAAAAGCAAGAAATGTATATAAAGAACTTCAAAAAACCGAGGATGTATCAGAGGAAAGAGAAGATCGCATTGACGAGAATTTCACTGCAATTGAAAAAATACCTGACAGAGATTTTCTGGAGCAGACCATTCCGGTAAAAGCCAAAATTAAGGAAGCAATCGATATCTTTTATGTGGTCAATGCAAGCGGCGTAAATTTAACTGAAGCTGAACTGGCATTGGCCCAGATTTCAGGATATTGGCCCGAGGCTCGTGACTGGTTCAAAGAGAAATTATCTGCTTTGGAGAAAGATGGTTTTGTTTTCAAACTGGATTTCATTATTTACGTGATCCTTGGTTGCTTATACCACACTGGTAGTGACATGGGGAAACTGCATGGAGAAGAAAACAAGATAAAAATAAACGAAGCTTGGGAACTATTAGATAGCCATACGCTTGACTATGTAATGAATATCATGAGGGCTAACGCCTATATTGATCACACTGACGAAATTAACTCCGTTTATGCCTTAATTCCTATAATTGTTTATACGTTTGATAAAGGGAAACAAAGTCTATCGCAGGATGAAATAAACAGGGCAAAAAAGTGGTTTTACTATTCCCAGATTCGTAGTCGGTATACCAGTCAAATACAAACGAAGCTAAGTAAAGATCTGGAGATTGTTCAGAAGTCAGAACAGCCGTTTGATGAACTCCTGAGAGTAATTGAATCAGAAGGGCGATTAGAAATTATTTCGGAAGAATTTGTTGGTGCAAGTATCAGAAATGCCCTGTGGGGGTTAATGCGGTGGTATTTTAAGAGCAGGGATGCTGTTTGTTTAACTACAGGTGTGTCGATTCGTAGAAATATGGGCAAAATCTACTCACTGGAGTGGGACCATATATTCCCATATTCCCGCCTGAAAGAAATAGGGTATATAACGGAGAATAAGGTTAAATATCAACTTGCTCAGGAGATAACGAATCGGGCTGTACTAACACAAAAAGCCAATCGATCAAAATCTAATATGGCAGCCAAAGATTATCTGGTAGAAGTCAATGAGAAATTTCCAGATGCCTTGGAGTTACAGTCTATTCCTACACGCGATGAGAATTTATGGTTACGCGAGCGGTATGAGGATTTTTTAGAAGAAAGACGAAAGTTACTTACATCGCAACTTAATAAGTTTCTGGAAAACATCACTGTCTCACGCAAAGCGCAAGTAGAAATTTCGCTGGAAGAAATGATTCAGAAAGGAGAGAGTGATGAATTAGAGTTTAAGTCCTCACTCCGCTGGAGTTATAAAGAAGGCAGGATTGATAAAGCACTGGAACAGGTGATAATAAAATCCGTTGCCGCGTTCAGTAATGCAGATGGTGGTCTGCTACTGGTCGGAATTGATGATAATGGCAATTCGTTAGGGTTGGAACACGATTATTCGTCGCTTAATGGAACAAAGGATGAGTTTGAACAACATTTGCGTAATTTGCTGTGTAAATTCCGGGGTCAGAGTAAGAATTTCGCCAGAAATTTTACTCTGACCCCACCAATCCGTACGGAGTTACATATTGTCGGGGCGTGCAGACCTCTGCTCATGAAAGTTTGTTAGGAACTGCCTTTGGTGTAACTTTTACAGTAAATTTAACCATGAATTTTCCAGAAATTGATGGATACGAGATATGCCGTATTGATATTCCAAGAGGGAAAAATCCGGTCTACCTTGGAGTAAAAGATAAAAATGGTCAAAAACAGGAAAAATTTTATGTTCGATCAGGAAATTCTTCACAAGAAGTTCCCTTAACTGAGATTCATGATTATATCCGGCAAAGATTTCCCACTGGGTCGACGAGACAATGATTAAAGAACTTTTTATCAAGGATGTCCGTTGTTTTCCCGGCGAACAACGTATTCGAATACGGCCGTTGACGTTTCTGGTAGGTGAAAACAGTACGGGCAAGACCACAGCTTTGGGATGTTTTAATGCCATGGTAAATATCGACCGGGCCGCTATTCAGGGAAGCAGGCAATTGGATTTCAACCTAGAGCCTTATCGGATGGGAGCGTTTTGGGATATCGCCAGGAAGACGGAAAAAGTGACGCAAAACGAGTGCGGGAGTTTTACACTTGGTTTGGGATTGGATAACCCTGAGATTGGATCTGTAGAGGTGTTTTTCGAGTTCGAGGAGGTGGGTTCTGAGCCCTCTCTTACGGCAGTAAAGTTCAAGTTTTCGGAAGAAGAAATGATTATTTACGAGCTCACGTCCGCCTCCAGTAGAAATGAGCACCATACGAAAGATTCTTCTGCGGAGTTTCATATTAAAAAAGAAGAGGGCAAAAATATTTTTGTGGTGAAATCGACGAATCCTGGTTTTTTATTCCTTTTTGATATGAGGCTCGGTGAAGAAAAAACGGCTTCCGGTGTCAGGGAACTCAAAGAACTTCGAAAATTTCTGGTAAAAAAAGATCCACAAGCTGGGAAGCGAACATCTTTTCCGTTACTGCATATACTGCTGAATGAATTCGAGGCGCCCATCAGCATGGCCCCGATTCGGTCCAAACCCCAACGTACTTATGATCCCCTCACCGAAGCCCGCACGGCGGAAGGTAGTGATGTTCCCATGTACCTGATGCGTTTGAAACGTACCGGGGTGAGAGAGGAAAAACAGGTACGGGACTCTCTTCTCGATTTTGGGAAAAAATCTGGCCTTTTCACTGCCGTTAACGTCAAAACCTACGGTGAGGGCATGAATGAACCTTTTCAGTTACAGGTCAATGTGCGAGGTGTTGACGCCAATATTCTGGATGTCGGCTACGGGGTAAGTCAGTTGTTGCCGATCTTGGTGAGAATTTTTGCTAATCGCGGCCCTCGGTTCTTTTTGTTGCAACAACCCGAGGTGCATTTGCACCCGCGCGGACAGGCGGAACTCACATCCCTGTTTATTTCTTCGATTAAGGAAGATCAGCATAAGTTTATTGTTGAAACCCATAGCGATTACATGATTAAACGCGCGCGCATTGAAATTCGTCGAAACCGTATCGAACCCGATGACGTCTCTCTGGTTTATTTTAAACCCGAGGGCAAACAGGTCAGAGTGCATAATATCGATTTTGATGAATCCGGTAACTTGCTTAACGCGCCTCCTGACTACCAGCAGTTTTTTCTAGAGGAATCCGACAGATTTCTTGGTTTCAAGGATTGAGACGTGTGTATTATCGTTGACGCCAACAGGCTTGGCGTATTTTTGCGAGAGCCGCCAGACGAGGACATGCAGCCTGTCCACAACTGGCTGAATAAAGGCGGGAAACTGATTTATTCTACTGGAGGAAGATTCGCAAAAGAAATCAGGGGTAATCAGCGGCAACGGTTAGAGGATTACTATACGGCGGGAAAAGCGAGGTTGATTCCCGAAGCAAAGGTCAACGAAACGCTGAGACATGTCCAAAAGAAGCTATTGAAATCGGACGATGAACACGTCATTGCCCTTGCATTAGTGGCTCAGGTTGACTTGCTTTGTACCGATGACAGAAACCTGATGCAAGACTTCAAAAATAAACAAATAATGGGACGGCAAGGACAGATTTACACCAAATCAAGTCATAAAAGGCTCTTACGCCCCGACAGATGCCCCTGAATCTTTTTTTAATGTATGCCGTCTGCAAATGCTTTGATAGAGGCTTTCGAATCTCGGGATCACCGTGTCGGCGGCATAGCGTTCCCGGAACGACGTCCACGCGGCTTGCGCGCGCTGCCGGCGGCCGTCCGGGTCGCTGATTGCCGTATTCAGCGCGCCGGTCAGCGCGTCCTCATCGGCGTCGCAAAGCCAGGCGCTGTCGTTATCCAGGATCTCCACCGGGCCGTGGCATTTCGTTGCGATGATCGGGAGACCGCAAGCCATCGCTTCCAGCACAGCTATGCCGAAGGGTTCATACCTGGAGGGCAGCACGAACAGGTCGCCCTGGAGCAGGAAGCTGCGTATATCGTCCTGCCAGCCGGCAAAGTGAACTTTGTTATCCAGGTTCAGGGTTGCTGCCAGGTTCATAAGCCGTTGCCGTTCGGCACCATCCCCGGCAAGGTATAAACGGATATTGTCATCCGCCAGCCGGTTGAAACTGCGCAGCAGCATATCGAAACCTTTTTTGTGTACGAACCTGCCGAGAGCCACTATCGTCGTCACCTTATCCCTGCGGTGTATTGCCGTAACGGGTGAGAGACTGGAAAAATTGGGTATCCACCGTACCCCGCCGATGGGAATTCCCTCGCTGAGCAGGTAATCCCGTTGCGCCGCCGTGGTGGGGGTGAAGACGTCAGCGTGTCTGAAATACTTCAGGTCGACGAAATCGTGGGTGTGGGCAACCAGCGGGATTTTGAGTTGCTGCGCTGCCGGACCCGCCAGGTGGGCGGCGCGGCTCAAGGACGTTTGTATGATATCCGGGGCGAAAACCCGGACCAGCTTGAGGATTTTCCGGGGCGCCAGCGGGTCCCACGGACCGAGGACCTGGATCGCTTCTCGACTGACGTTCGGAAGTTTATCAAGGTGTTGTGCAGCTTTTGAACGGGCGTGGGAGATTGCGAGAACATGATGACCGCGCCGGGCCAGACCGTTGGTCAGGTCCACGTAAAACCTTTCCGCCCCGCCGAACTTCCTGGCGAGCATGATCACGCAAATCTTCATCCTGTCCCGTCTAGTGCCCGAGAAAGGTATGGAATACCCCATCGGGGTCATATTTGTCTTTTACCGCCTGTATCTTTTGCCAGCTGGCTTCGCTGAATGAGCGTTGCGCACGCTCTGGACTTGCCTCGAGATCGGCCTCGCTGACGAAGTGTCCCGCGGATAGCGGCGCCAGTATCTCCTGGGTCCGCTTCAGCCAGGCGATGTTTTGCTCATCCTCTTTTTCATCCATCCAGAAAGAGTAGGGCGACAGGAACGTGAGGCGGCGCATGGAATACGCGGTATCGTACAGCTTGATGGGCTTGGGCTTGACTTCGCATAACACGTTCGTCATCGGTGACGGCGCTGTGGCAAAGTGGTCTACATAGTGTTCCATGACCTCGCGCATGGAGAGATCGAAGTAAAACGTATCGGCTGCCACCCGGCACGGCGGGAACGAAACATCGATGAGGTTGAACAGGTCATGGAACGAGGTGGGACTGACCTCATCCAGCGCAAACGGTTGTGCCACGGAACGGGCCGCCTGCAAGGGTGACAAGATTTCGCGCGCCTCGTCTTCCGTGTCTGTGAATGCAACCGCGCTGACGTTGACGGCCTTGGTCACGCCGTCTACCGGTTCCGGCAGACCTGACAGGAACATGAACAACTCGACCTTGTCTGACAGGGTCAAACCGACCTCCGGCAGCCATTCCGAGACAGCCAGGGTGTCCTGCAGCGGCCAGGTATAACTGCTCATGTGCATCGCCCGGGGCAGGTCATACAGTTTCAGGCGGTAATTGGTCACGACAGCCGGAAACCCGGGGCCGGATCCGCGCGCGGCCCATAACAGGTCAGAATAATTATCTTCATCAACGCGTATCAGCTCTCCTTGCGCCGTGACCGCGTCGAGTCCCAGCACGCTGTTGCAGGCGGCACCGTTCCAGGAGCCCCAGTTCCAGCCCTGGCCGCCCCCCAGCAGGTAACCGCCCATGGGAACGGTGCTGCAATGGGCCGTGGGAAACCCCAGACCCTGCCGGCCGAGCACAGTCGCCAGTTCCCGGGCATAAATTGCCGGACCGACTACCGCCATTTTATTTTCGGCGTCGACCTCAAGATCGCGAAAACGGCTCATGTCCAACACCAGGCCGCCGTCCCGGACCGCAGAAGACACCCAGCTGTGACCGCCGGTACGAATCCCCACTTTCATGCCGTTCTGTCCGGCAAACTTCACGGTATTGATCACGTCATTCACCGATTCTGCCTGTACTATCGCGTCCGGTTCCCGGTTGGTCTTGAGCAATTGCCAGGTCAGGCTGCGTCGCCGGGCTGTGTAATTCTCATGGTCTCTGGTAATGACGTCCCCGGCGATTTTCGCTGCCAGGTCACTGAAGGATTTGTTGCCGGGGGAGGGAACTGAGCAACCGCCAAACGAAAAAAAAGCGGTAAGTCCGGCGAACAGCCGGCCGGCCAATACGGAAAATTGACGACGGGACAGGTGCTTGATAATCATGAATAACTCCCACTGAAGCGGCTTGCCTGACTATGGTATATGATACCTGGGGTCAGAGTAAGAAATTCGTCAGAATTTTTACTCTGACCCCAAATGTCCGAAACAAAAAACGGGCATGATAATGATTGCTGGCCCACTATTCGTATATTATATGAAGCTGTACTTTATTGAGAACATACCATGCCGGATTTTATCGAAATCGTCGACGTCAGCCCCCGCGACGGCCTGCAAAGCCAGCCGGTAGTATTGAGCGTTGAGCACAAGCTGGAATTGATCAACCGGCTCATAGACGCCGGCGTCCGGCGTATGGAGGTGGCCAGTTTCGTCAACCCGAAGCGGGTCCCGCAGATGGCGGACGCGGAAGAGGTGGTGCGCGGCCTGCCGCAACGGGACGATGTGTCGTATATCGGGCTGGCGCTGAACCTGCGCGGTTTCGAACGAGCCATGGCCTGCAACGTCGATGAAGTGAAATGCGCAGTGGTGGCCTCGGACACATTCAGTTTGCGCAACCAGGGCGCCACCACGGAACAGACCATGGAACTGGTCGCGGAGATTACCAGGGAAGTTGAGGCAGCCGGCATCGGCAAGGCAGTGACAATCAGCGCCGCATTCGGTTGTCCCTTCGAGGGCGAAATGCCGATGGAGAAGGTCGTGAACCTGGTGCAGCGTCTCGCCGCAATGGGGTATCCCGAAATTTCCCTGGCGGATACCATCGGCGCCGCCGGTCCTTCAGACGTTGCCGCCATGATAAGCCGTATCAGGAGCCTTGAACCCGACCTGATCCTGGGTTGCCATTTCCACAACACCCGCAATACTGCGGTGGCGAACACCTATGCGGCCATCCAGGAAGGCGTCAGGTCCTTCGACGCGAGCTGCGGTGGCGTGGGCGGTTGCCCGTTCGCCCCGGCGGCGACCGGCAACGTGGCGACCGAAGACCTGTTGTACATGATCCACCGCATGGGTTTTGAGACCGGTATCGACATCAACAGCATCATCGACACCGCAAAATGGCTGGAAGGCCCACTCGACGCGCCCATGCCGGCCATGCTCACCCGCGCCGGCGTGTTTCCTGCTGCGAAAGCGGCATAGGCAATCGCTCACATCATCTCTTTCTGCAGGTCGATCAGGTAATCAATCTCCTCCTCGGTGTTGAAGAAATGCGCGCTGATGCGCAGGTTGCCTACCCCGCCCAGGGTGCGCATTGAGATCTTGATGGGTTTCATGCATCGGCCCGGCGCTGCGCAGCGTTGGAAGAAGGCCAGGTCCTTGTCGTAATCGCCCGTGGTGTAAGTGATCAGGCCGTGGCGTTTATTCGGGTCGGTGGGGCAGGTTACCCGGCAGCCGATTTCCTGAAGCCTGTCGATGGTATAGGCGCCCAGACGCCGCACCCGTTCCTCGACGTTTTTGATGCCGATCTTCTCGTAGAACTTCAGCGTGGCCACCCAGCCGAACAGGGACGGGCCGATGGTAGTGTCCTGGGAGAACCGGTTGGCGTTGTTCACAGGGGGATAGGACCAGCTTGCCAGGTTGTCATGGTCCCTGTTCGCGAACGGGATGGGACCGGGGATGTCCGCCCAGATGTAATTGCGGTAGCGGGCGTCGATACGGTCCATGACGGAACGCTTGATATAGAAGATGCCGGCGCCCTCCGGGCCGCACTGCCACTTGTAGGCGCCCGATAGCAGGAAGTCGACGCCGTCATCCTTGACGTCAATGTCCACTGCGCCCAGGGTCTGCATGGCGTCATCCAGCACCAGGGCGCCTTGAGCGTGGGCGATGCGGCAGACTTCCTTCATGTCATAGGTGAACCCGCAGAATGCCGCAGTGCGGTCCACGATCACCATCCGGGTCTTGCCGTCCACCAGTTTTTCCATGTCTTCCATGAGGATCTCGCCGTTAACGTTGCGCACCACCCGGATCTCGATGCCATAACGGCGCTTCAGGTCCTGCAGGATATAGGGAATGGAGGGGTAGGACAGGTCCGTGATCACCACGTTGTCGCCTTCCGACCACTCCATCATGTTATACAGGATGAGGTTTGCGGTTATCGCCGGCCGGTAGGCATTGGTGACCTCGTCCTTGTCGGCGTTGATGAAGCTGGCGCTCAGGCGCACACTCTCATCCCACTTGGCCAGCAGAAACGGGTGGGTGGCGATATCCGCGGCGGGGATGTCCTCCATGCGGCCGAATTCGACGAAATTGTAAAAGTCGCGCACCGCGCTCAGCCAGTAATTGCCCGGCACCATCTGGTCGGCCGCGTTCAGGTAGACCCAGTGCTCCAGCAGTTTGAATTCGGCGCGGATTTCGTCCAGGTGGTCGTCTATGTAGTTGTTGTTCATATCCGGTTGTCTGTAAAATCGACAATTATAAGGAAAAATATAATAAGCATGCGCTTTGTTTTTTGTCACAGGTGACCAGAACTACCATACGTGAAAAATGGTCCTCCCGCACCGGGTTTATCCTGGCTGCGATAGGAGGGGCCATCGGTCTCGGGAATATCTGGAAATTCCCCTATATGGCCGGGTCCAGCGGCGGCGGCGCTTTTGTCATCGTCTACCTGTTCGCAGTTGCCCTGGTCGCCATTCCCATCCTCGTTGCCGAGTTGATGCTGGGCAGGTATGGCGGCCAGAGTCCGCCCACCGCAATGCTGTTGAACGCAGAGAAGGAAAACCAGTCCCGCTGGTGGTCCGGCGTGGGCTGGATCGGCGCCGGCGCCGGTTTTCTTATTCTCGGCTTTTACAGCGTAATCGGCGGCTGGGTGCTGGACTACGCGTATGTATCGATGAGCGCGGGGTTTTCCGGGGTCGGCCCGGACGAGGCGCAGGCGCGTTTTGCCGACCTGCTGTCGAATCCATTACGCCTGCTGTTGTGGTTTACCGTGTTCCTGGGACTGACCGGTCTTATCGTCAGTAGCGGACTTCGGAAAGGTATCGAACGGGCGACCGGGATACTTATGCCGGCGCTGTTCATTATGCTGTTGGCGCTGACCGTCTACAGCGCCGTTGCGGGAGACATGACAGCGGGGCTCAGGTTTCTCTTTGCCGTGGACTTCGGGCAAATCAGTCCGGGTGTCATGCTGTCGGCGGTGGGGCATGCGTTTTTTTCCGTGGGTGTCTCCATGGGGTTGATGATGGCTTACGGCGCCTACATACCCCGTGAAATATCCATCCCCAGGACCGCGGTCGTCATTGCCGGCGCCGATACGTTTGTCGCCATCGTGGCCGGTATCGCTATCTTTCCGCTGGTGTTCGCGAACGGCCTGGAACCGGGGGAAGGGCCGGGCCTGATCTTCGTCACCCTGCCGATCGCATTCGGCAACATGCCGGCCGGGGGCCTGTTCGGCGCATTGTTTTTCCTCTTGCTGCTGTTTGCCGCAGTCACCTCCTCCATCGCCATCCTGGAACCTGCGGTGGCCTGGGTGGAGGAACGGCGCAGCATGACCCGCAGGAAGAGCGCGATAATCACCATATTCGCGCTCTGGTTACTGGGCATCGGCAGTGTGCTTTCATTCAACATCTGGGAACAAGTCAGACCCATCGCCGGCATGAACATATTTGACCTGATGGATTACCTGACTGCCAACCTGATGATGCCGATAGGCGGGATGCTTATCGCCATCTTTGCCGGCTGGTTTATGCGGGACAGTACACTGGCGGAAGAATTGCGGATAAACACGCCCTGGCTTTTTCGTACCTGGCAATTCCTGATCAGGACCGTGACGCCGCTGGCCATAGCCGGTATACTCGTGACGAATCTGTTTTAATAATTGGTCATGTCCTACGAAGTCATCAAGTTTATCCACGTCCTGCTGCTGGTTTTCTGGCTGGGAACGGACGTCGGCGTTTTATTGCTGGCCAGGAGATTCCGCGATGCAAGCCTGTCCGTGGAAACACGCCTGACGCTGCTGCACATGGCGATGGTCATCGATACCCTGCCGCGCATCTGTTTTATCGTCATGCTGCCCGTGGGCGTGCACCTGGCCAATGCCGCCGGGTTACTCAATGTCGAAATGCCGGGTCTGGTCGGCCTGTGGCTGCTTGCTGCAGTTTTGCTGACGGTCAACATGTCTGCGGCGAAACATATCGGCACTCCCCTGGGAGCCAGGCTGCAACGTCTCAACTGGACCGGACTGGGTATTGCGGGACTGCTGCTGATCGCTACCGGGTTGGCTTCACTGGTCAATGGGACCCCGTACATGGTTTCCTGGCTGGCCGCCAAGATCGTCATTTACGGCCTGGTCTACTGGTTTGCCATCGGCATAGACTGGATGTTCCTGCCGGTGGGCAGATTGACGGCGGAACTGGCGGAAAAAGGATCATCGGAGGAAATCGAAGCAGGCATTACCCGGACGGTGGACCAAACCATGTGGGCTGTACTGGCGGTGTATGCATCGACCCTCGCCGCAGCCTGGATCTGTGTCACGAAGATCGATTTCTAGCGCCGGAGATCCGGGGTCAGAACACGGAATTCTCGGGGTCAGAGTAAGAATTTCGCCAGAAATTTTACTCTGACCCCTGCATTTCGAGATAGGTGGGGCCGGAGTAAAAATTCTTCGAATTTCTTACTCCGACCCCTGTGTGCTGTTATTGAAACTGTGCGTCAGGCGTGGCCTGGTCGATATCCAGGTACAACTTCCATTCATTGTCCTCGTTTCTCTTGTAGATGATCAGTGAGCGGCCGGCGTCGCGATAAACCTCACCACCGTTCACCGGTTCGGCGGTCAGGTAATATTTGCTCAGCAGGTGCGCCGTATCGCCGTGAATCTGTATCTCCTCTATATCTATTTCGAACGTCACTCTGGATTTGCCCATACCAGGCGCAAAAAAGTCGCGGACCTGATCCACGCCGCGTAAAGCGGGTCTGCCATGCAGGGCGACGATGGCATCCTCTGTATACAAGTCCATCAACCGATCCAGGTCCCCGCCGGTGTACAACTCAATCCATTGCCGGGCTGCCTGTTCTACGGCGGCAATATCAGCAGCCTCATCTGCAGTCGCCTTACTTGACAAAAGCAGGAACAGGACTATGAGCAAAACCGGTTTTGCAGGTTTTTGGAGCAGTTTAGTAAAACAAAGCATTATGGCACCCCTTGAATATTGATATTAACCAACCTCATTAAGACCAAGCTGTCCGGGATTGATGATCCCGTGTTCGTCCAGCAGTTCCTTGATACGGCCAAGCATCTCCCAGGCGGCAGCGCGCCGGCTGTCCCTGTACGGGTAATATTTCCCGATCTGGAAATGCACCGCTCCCTGCCTGAGGAAGATGTTTCGGACCTCGTTGCGCAGCCGTTCAACCTCGTTACGGGCCTCCGGGTTGGCAGGAACCTGCGTGAACCCCTCAAACACATCCGGCTCGACATTGCGGCGATGTACCTCGTTCAACTCATCGGGCCAGTAAAACACCGGCTCCACCAGGAATGTAGTGTTGCCGACCGTGCATATCAGGTAGCCGGTATCGATCCTGTATTTTTCCAGAATTTCCTTGTTTTGCCGATACAGTTCCTGTATTTCGTCAATGGTCTCCACAGCCTGGGAGTGGCCGACCTTGCCATGGATGGGCACCCAGCGTTCGCCGTCCGGCCCCACCATTGAATTCGTCGGCGGGAACGGATAAGCTCCGACGATGGTCGGCAGGCTGTTGGGGATTTCCGCACCGCCGTTCTCCCCCACGATTCCGCGAATCTCCGCCAGGGCATAATCCGCACCGGCTTCACACCGGTCCTCTACGTTGACGTGCAGCCCCCACTGCACTTTTTTGACGAACCTGCGGCCGCTGGCCGCGATCTTGAGCGACTCTTTCAGGCCGCTTTTCCCGGCCACCCGCGCCAGGGTTTTGACGTCTTCGACGACATCGGTGTCACCACCCAGCACGCGGCTGTTCTGCAGGAAGGGGTCGAATCCATAACACTCGGCGGCAAGACCCCGGCGACCGATCTCCGACATGGCGGCGCATATCTGTTGATGAGTATCGAAAGAAAACGATGCGTATTTCACCACGGCCGGGATAGTCACCAGGCGCAGGGTTGCCACTGTCTTGATGCCCAGGGCGCCGCTGTCACCAATAAACAGTCCGGTGAGATCCGGACCGTCATAACGCATGAATGGCACGCCCTCCTTTTTTCCGTGCGCCCCCGTGGGCAGAATCTCACCGTTGCCCAGCAAAACATCCAGACCGATCACGCTTTCCGCGGCCGTCCCATATGAAGTACCGCCCCAGAATACGCTGTTTTGTGACAAGGCCCCACCTATGGTTGCCCGCATGCCGGAGAGCGGCCCCCAGTAGGGGGAACGCAGTCCGTGAACAGCGAGGGCTTCGTTAAGCTTTTGCCAGGTGCAGCCGCATTCGATGGTGACGATCATATCCCGGGTATTGATATCGATAATCCTGTTAATCCTGCGCATGTCGATACTTATGCCGCGCCGGGTCGCGTGCAGGTAAGAATCCGTATACGACATGCCGCCGCCACGGGCGACGATATACAAACCATTTTCCCTGCAAATTGACACGATTTCAGAGACTTGTTGCGCATTTGCCGGTTGAATGACGGCAAGGGCCGTTTCAAAACCGCGGTATACATCCTGTGAGTAGTAACGTAGTTCAGCGAGGTCCGTAATGACGAATTCGGCGCCGACGATATCCTTGAGGCGGGAAATTACGGTCGATTCTATAGCGTGGGCTTCGGTCATTTTTCGTCCTCGTGTGGATTAAACCGGGTTTTGCCATGATCTTATAGGAATGTTATATCAATAATACATTCCATAACAGGTCGCCGGCATGATACATTCCCTTTCAGTCCATCAATCAGGAGAGCGTGAGGATGATGTTTCTTAACAGAATGGGTATTTTGCTGGTTGCCGCGTTCGCGGTATTTGGTATCTGTACCGTTTCTACGGCAACTGAGCAATGGCAGCCGTTGCAAATCATTGATGTCGGCAACTATCCCTGGGATGCCAGTCCCCGCTTCAAGTCAAAGACCAAAACGTTTTTCAAGGGGCCCAGTGACAGCAGCCTGATCTACGCGCATTTTCTCCCGCGCTGGGACATGGCGCCTCCCGCCGACCCCCTGGGCCCCCACTATCATCACTGGCATGAATGGGCTTATGTTCTGGATGGGGACTTCGTCATCCATGAACCGGTCAGTCCGCAACAGAAATCCGGGATGCTGTCACATTTTACCCAGGGCACGTGGCTGGACCGGCCCGCCTATACCCTGCACGGCGGTACCTGGGAAGTGGGTGGAATGCGCCCGCAGAGTGCCTGCACCCTGCTGATATTCGAGGAAGGCGACGGCAGTGTCGTCACCCTGGGTCCTGAAGGCGATCATTTCAAACCGGATTTTCCCGATAAACCGGATCCGTACCTGCCTGACTGGCGGGCGGTACAGCAGTTCAACCACCCATGGATAGTGCATTCCACCACTGACCTGGAGTGGGAAACCGATGCGAAGGTAGCGGGCCGCATGATCAAGTGGCTGAGCGACGACCAGAAAGAGGGTTTCCGAGCCAGGCTGGTTAAATTGCCTCCAGGCTGGCAGGCGCCGAAAAAGCACACAAGGAGTTATTACAAACAAGCCAGCCGTTTTATCTACATAGTCTACGGCGACCTGACTGTTGACCGGCGCAGTGAACCTGGCGACGCGACAACGCCGGTAACGTTAACCAGGGACTTTTTCGTCTACCAGGCACCGTACAGCCTGTTCGGTTTTGCCGACGGACCTGCCACGACAGGTGGCGTGATATGGCTGGAGGTCGTGTATGCCCGGGGACTTGCCGTAGGTGGCGGCAGGATTGAAATCCCATCACACCTGGAATAACGCCTCACCTGTCACCGCAAATGCCGGCCAACAGCACATTGCGCATCCACATCATCGGTGGCGGCATAGCCGGTTTGACTGCGGCCATAGCGCTCAGGAAACATGGGTTTCCGGTGGTATTGTTTGAACAGTCGGAGCAGTTCGGCGACGTGGGAGCCGGCATAACCATCGGCCCTAACGCATCCAGGGTGTTGCTTGCCCTGGGTCTGCAGCAACGACTGGAACCATACATCCGGACCCCGCGCCATGCAGGTGTCCTGCATTACAAAACCGGCGACCCTGTTTCCTATGCCCTGCGAGGTGACAGGTACGTTTCCGAATTCGGTTCACCATTCTGGCATATCCACCGGGCGGACCTGTTAAAGGTCCTGGTGGATACGTTATCGGATGATCCAGGAGCAGAACTCAGGACTGGTCACCAGGTAACGGGCATTACTCAGTCGGCTGATAAGGCGGCCTGCAAATTCGCCAATGGCGTTTCGGAAAACTGTGATGTATTGATTGCGTCTGACGGGATAAAGTCGACAACAAGGGAAACATTATTCTCCGGGACGCCGGCGACATTCACCGGTTACGTGGCCTGGCGGGGACTGGTGGATATGGAGAGTCTGCCGGGATTTGAGATCGATCCCGACTTCGCGCTGTACGCCGGACCGGGCAGGATCGTCGGCAGGTATGCGTTACGTAAACGTTCTCTCATGAATTACGTCGCCATATCCACCAGGGAAGACTGGCGGGAAGAAGGTTGGACGGTACGGTCCGAGGTAGCTGAAGTGGTATCAGAATTTGGTGACTGGTGTGAAGACGTGCAGAGAATCATCCGCGCGACCCCGCCTGATCGCTGTTTCAAATGGGCATTGCACGTGAGAGAACCGTTGGAGACATGGGTCGAGGGGCGGGTTGCCTTGCTGGGCGATGCGGCCCACCCCATGACGCCGTTCCTGGGCCTTGGCGCCGGCATCGGTATTGAAGATGCCATGGTGCTGGCCAGGGCCTTTTCTTCATCCGATGGTTGGCAATCAGCCCTGGAGCGCTATCAGAATGCAAGGGTTGCCCATGCCGCTTATGCCCAGCGGGCATCCGCCAGACAGGGTCTGCACCTGTTGAATGCGAAGCCGGAACCGGGTGAGGGCAAACGTCTGTATAACGAAGACACGCTGGGTCTTTATACTTATGATGCAACAACCGTTGCGCTGTGAACCTGGGGAAACCCATCTTGTTCGGTGAAGGTCAGGAGGCCGGTTGATATGAAAATCTTTTACGGGTGGTGGGTGCTGCTGGGGTTGTTCCTGATATACAGCGCCAATAACGGTATTATCATCTACACATTACCGTTGTTCTACCCCGAACTTATTGATGAGTTCGGCTGGAATGCCGAAGAGGTGACCCGCCCGGCCGCGCTGTTATTGATTGTCGCCGCCTTGATCGTCCCGTTCGCAGGCGTGTTGTTTGACAGGTATTCCACCCGGTTGATCATGATCCTCGGCATTCTTGCCCTGGTGGCCGGTCTCGGGTTTTATCCTTCCATTACCTCGCTCGGCCAATTGACCGCGATTTACATGATGTTTGCCCTTGGTCTTGCCCTATGCGGACTGGTGCCCAACATGCTCATATTAACCCGCTGGTTCAGGCGTTATCGGGGCAGGGCTGCCGGGTTACTGCTGATGGGCTCGACTATCGGCGGCGCGGTTTTCCCGCTCTTTGCCCGGGAGACCCTGGTCACCCAGGGGTGGCGCCAGGCGGTCCTGATGATTGCCATAGTGGGCAGTGTCATGATGATAGGCGCCGCCCTGTTCCTGGTTCGCAACCGCCCCGCGGAAATGGGACTGGAAGTGGATGGCTTTGCATCCGATAATGAGTCCGATACCATCCCGGAAACAGGCTCTTCGGGTCCGACATTGAAACAGGCCGTCAAAAAGCCGGTGTTTTATATCCTGGCCCTGGTTACCGCTTCACTCTGGTTCACCACTTTCGCCATGCTGCAGCACCAGTCCATTTTCATTGCCAAGGACCTGGAGGTCGACTCCGCGCGCCTGACGCTGATATTCAGCCTGTTCTTCTGGTTTGCGATTATCGGCAAGCTCACGCTCAGTTGGCTCAGTGATAAATTCAATAAACTGTCGATCATGATGACAGCAGTGCTGAGCCTGATTCTCGGCCTGCTGCTGTTGCGTACCGTCTCTGCCGATAATACATTGGCCCTGTACGGATATGCAGCGATTTTCGGCATAGGTTTCGGCGGCACGTTCAGCATGATCCAACTGGTGCTCGCCGAGTATTTCTCCGGCGCTTCCTACGGAAAAATCCTGGCATTGATAACCATGGTGGATTCTCTCGCCGGTTCCGCCGGCGTAAATTACCTCGGCCAGGTGCGGGTTGCGCAGGGGTCTTACCTGCCCGCGTTCGATTTGCTGATCGTGGTCTGTGCCGTTTCCGCAATCCTGGTTATGGTGTTGATAATGTTTTACAACAATAGACAGAAATGATATGTTGATATAACATTCAAACATTTAATTGATACAACCATTACAAAAAGGAGATTGGCTGTGAATCCTGTATGTAACTCCATCAAGAACACATTGTTGTCAGGCACTGTCCTGGCTATCGTTTTTTCGCCGCCAGCCTGGTCCCAGGGCATAGAGGAGGTAGTGGTTACCGCGACCCGCCGGGCCGAGAATGTGCAGAGCATTCCCGTTGCCGTGTCTGCGTTCACCGGCGATGACCTGGCCAGTCTCGGGGTGACCGAGACCCTGGACGTCGCCAAGATCGTCCCGAACTTTGTCGCGCACAACAACACCGGGCTGGGAACAGCCAACACCTATTCGTTGCGCGGCCTGAACAATACCGAGTCGATTGCCACGTTCGACCCGCCGGTGGGTACCTACGTCGATGATTTCTTCATCCAGCGCCAGAATTCCAATAACTATGCCTTGTTCGACATCGACCGGATTGAGGTATTGAGAGGTCCCCAGGGCAGCTTGTTCGGCAGGAACACGACCGGCGGCGCCGTGCGCGTTATCCTGAAGGAACCGGCTGAGGAATTCGGCGGTTACGCGGAAGTCGGCGGCGGACGGTTCGACAAGATCAGCGCCAGGGGCAGCGTGGATATACCTGCAGCGGAAAATTTCCGACTGAAAATTTCCGGCTACTACATCAATGATGACGGGTTTGTCGATAATGTGACGACCGGGAAGGATGGTCTGAATTATGAAGACAACTTCGGCGTGAGGGGAGCGATATTATGGCAACCTTCCGATAATGCCTCGTGGAACGCATCCCTGACTTACATTGAAAACGAACACGCCAACATGTACAACTACGTCGAAGATGACGATCGGTTCACCAGGACCGGCCTGGTCACTGACGGCGCTCCCTACGCGGGCCTGTTGACCGGCGACAAGCAGAACTTCGGCCTGGGCAATGAAACCCGGTCACTGCATTTCACCTCCGATATCGAGTGGGAAACCGCCATCGGCACGGTCAATATCCTGACCAGCTACCTGACGCTGGATCAGGATTTCCTGCTGGACTTTTTTGAAGGTCCGTTTGCCACCGGCGGGTTTACCATCGCTAACGAAGGCGAGCACGACCAGTTCTCACAGGAAGCCAAGCTCACCGGTTCCTTCGGAGACAAGGTGGATTACATCGCCGGCGTTTTCTATTTCAACGAAGACAACAAGACCGACCTGGCGCAGATTTTCAACCTGGGCGCCATCGGCTTGTTCCTGCCCACCGGATTCCCGTTGTTCCAGTATGACCGTACCATGGATAACGGTGTGGACTCCTGGGCCGTCTATGGCCAGTTTGACCTGCACGTGACCGAACAGTTGACGTTCACGGCAGGTATCCGTTACACGGATGAAGAGAAGGACTTCGGCATCACCGACAACGGCAATCCCCGCGCCGGAAACGTATTCAACAGCCGCGATATAGAAGCTCTGGGCATCCCGCTGGAGCAGAGTGAGTCGATTGTCACGCCGCGTTTCGCCATCGAGTTTGAAGCCAATGACAATTTCATGATCTACGGTTCGGCCACCCGCGGCTTCAAGTCCGGGGGCTGGAACGCCCGTGGAACGGCCCCGGGCACCCTCTCTCCCTTCTCGCCGGAAAAAATCTGGAATTATGAAGGCGGCATCCGCTCCGAATGGTTCGGCAACAGGCTGCGGGTCAACCTGACCGGCTTTTACTCGGATATTACGGACTTCCAGTTGCCCTCGGCCTATACCGATCCGGCCAGCGGGGCTATTGTGTTTATCACCCAGAACTTTGCCGATCTCGAGATTTACGGATTCGAGGCGGAACTGCTTGCCAACCCGGTCGACAACCTGACACTGTTCGCCAATATCGGCATCATGGAATCGGAATACAAGAACCTGGATCCGGCCATCGTCGCGCAACGCCAGAACTGCCTGACCAACGGCTTGCAGTGCGCTCAGGGCATCGTCAATCCCCACGGCAACATCGCGCCGCCGGTGCGGGCGCCGGAGCACCAGTTGTCGATAGGCGGCTGGTACGAGATCCCGGTCACTGACAGCATCAACATCGTCCCGCGCATCAATGTAATCGATTACGGCGACCACAATATCAGCACCAGCGGGCAGGATAACGCGTTACTGGACGGTTACACCATCATCAACGGTGGCGTCAGCATCGAGCACAGCGCGGGTTGGACCCTGACAGCATCCTGCCAGAACTGCACCGACAGGGATCAATACGTGTCCTACCTGGCGGGTTTTCTCTACCTGCAAGACCCGGCGACCTGGTCGGTGACCCTGAACAAGCGATTTTAAGGGCGATAGCGGAAAACCAGCGTCAGGTAGGCCAGCACCGACAGGGTGGTCGTCAGGACCACGGGCAGGTACAGACTCAGGATATTGCCGTCGTACATTCGCGCGGCGATGACGGTCGCCAGGGCGCCCAGTGTCATTGACATGCTGTTGGAGACTCCTGACGCGGTCCCGGCCCTGTCCGGATGATGCTCTACAGCCCCGGCCATGGAGGGTGGGTTGACCAGGCCGGTAAACGCAAACAGGAACAGGAAGGGGGAAATAATGGATAAAGCGCTGACCGGCAGCGTCCAGAGGGAAAACACGATGAGCCACGCGCTGGCAAAGGTTCCACACAGGCCGAGTTGCAGGGTGCGCTCGGAACCGTAAGTCCTGATCATCCGGCCACCGATCAAGGAGCCGCAGATATAAGCCAGCGCCATACTGCCCATATACATGCCGAACCCGGCAGGCCCGGTAAACAGGTGATCCATGAAATACATGGGCGCGCTGGTCAGGAAAGCAAAAAATGCGGCGTTACCGAAGGCAAATATCAGGGTGTAACCCCAGAACAACCTGGACCGGACCAGGCTGCTGAAGTCGACGCGTATCTTGCGCAAGGCGCTCTCCGCCGCCGTTCCATGGTTCCCGGTTTCCGGCAGTTCCGTCCAAAGCAGGACGAAGACGAGAAGGGCGGGGACGGTCATGGCATAAAAACTCATGCGCCATCCCGAGCTTTCAATCAGGTAGCCTGACAAAGCCGGCGCCAGCATCGTCGCCACTCCCATGCCACCTGCCAGGTAAGCGGTGTAACGGGCAGCATCGTCGGTGTGCAGTACGTCCCGGAACATCGCCCGGGTCACTACGGTGGCCGTGGCTATGCCGGTAGCCTGCACCAGCCGGAAAAAGATGAACCACAGCATCGTGCCGCTCAGGGCGCAGGCCAGGCTTGCCAGGGTAAATACGCCGAAGCCCAGCAGGAATACCGGACGCCGTCCGAAACGATCGGCCAGCACGCCGTGGACGGGCTGGGCCAGGGCCAGTCCCAGCAGGTAAATCGAAACCGCGAACTGCACCGTTGACAGGGGCAGGCGGAACTCATGGCCGATGGCGGGCAGCGCCGGCACACACGCGGTCATGGCCAGCGGGGAGAACGAACTGGCCGCGATCAGCAGAATGAAGGGAGGCTGTTTCAAGACGGGTATTATACTTTGGCCACGGTTGGAGCCGGGGCCTGTCCTGCTAGTTTTTTTGCCCGTCGAGATATTTCTTGAAATACGTCCAGCTGGTTTCGTTCGGACGTTGGTCGTCACCGGGTGGCGGCGCCGTGTATTCAGGGTAGTTGGCCTTGATCTCATCCTTGAGCACAGCCGGCAAATCATCCCAGCTACCGAGCTTGCTGCCTACGGCGTTGAAATACATCAGGCCGGCACGCCCTCCCATTTTCATCCACGGTAACCAGGGGGCGATGCGCACCCAGGCGACGTTGATGTCGGCGGTAGTTTTCGACAGGTCGGCGATATCGTGGATGTTGGCGGTAAAATCGAATATTTCCGTAGCGTGGTAGGTGTTGCCCACATAGGGCTGGTAATCCCCTCCCAGCACGTTGGTATAAAACAAGGGCACTTCGAACGCCAGGAATGCGGTATCGCCGATCACCAGGGGGTTAAAGCTGCGTTCCTTGCCGTTTCGGTCCACGGAAAACTGCGGGCGCCCGTTCACCGGATCATTGGCCACGTGCAGGACCTTGACCGTTTCACCGGTCCAGGGGTTGTCCCAGTCGCGCAAGATCTCTCCGGATTTCGGATTTTGGTAGAGCATGATTTCCCGTGACACCATGCGGTAGCCTTCGCCTTTTTCAGGATCGTCAAGCGTCACACACTGCCTCACGTTCATTCCCAGAACCTGGAACAACAGCTTGTCCCGTTCGCCCGGCACCCGCGCATAAGCCCGGCCTTGCCACGTGTAGGTAACCGGATCGTTGTCCTCGAGTGAGCAGTGGATTTTGCGTTGCGCCTGTATGTAGCCTTTGCCGGTGTCAAAATCGATTTGCGCGGGAGCATTCAGTGTAACCAGGGCCAGAACGGCGCAAATCAGCAAATTCAACTTATGTCTCATGTTCTTTATTCTGAAGATTGATTAAGGGGTTTTCCGGGTTGACAAGCCAAACCACGGTAATATTACCAATAAGTACTGCCGGTAGCTTCTATGAAACTACCGGCAGGTGAGCAAGCCAGGTAAGAATTGGGGGGAATACCAAGGTTTGCTCAGAAACGATAGCGTGCAGTGACGCCGACACGTCGCTTTTCGGGCAGCGTAACGCCGATGGCCCGGTTGAACGGATTGAAGGTCAGGTTTCTCGCCGCCACGTAGCGGATCAACTGGGTGGGGGCATCATCTTCAAAGACGTTATCCACCCAGACTTCGATATCAAAATTACCGTTGCTTACGCCACCGCGCAGGTTGACGATTTCCCTGTTGCCGGTGTGGGCGAGGTTATATACCTGGGCATAGCGTTTCGAGTTGTAGTTGAAGTCCCCGCGCAGGAACCAGGACCAGTCCCCGTTCATGTTGCCGTGGAGGGTATTGGACAGGTTAAGCTGATGTTTGGATGACTGCGGCAACTGCGAACCGCTTATTATGACGTCACCGCTGGGAGAGTAACCGTTAATCAACGCGGCTTCGCGGAACGCCGAACCTGCGGCCGCGCCGGCGTCCACCGACTGGATAAATTCATCAATCTCGCTGTCGGTCCAGGCATAAGCTATACGGGCGTCCCAGAAATCAGTCAGGCTCATGGCCAGGTCAAGCTCGATCCCGTTGATGGTGGCCTTGCCGACGTTTTCCAGGATGGAAAAGGTGCGCGGCTGGCCGTTGACGGTGGCGGCGCGGGTGGACGTGAGTTGCAGATCATCCCAGTCGATATGATAGACGGCGGCATTGGCAATGACGCGATTGTCCATCCAGGCGGACTTTATCCCGAGCTCGAAGTTCCAGGCTGTCTCCTCATCAACTTCCAGGTCGGTCGCCGGCACGCCTTGGTCGGTGTTAAGGGTGCCGGGTTTGTTGCCCTTGGCGATATTGGCATAGACCAGCAGCCGGTCCGTTGCCTGGTATTTTGCGAAAACCTTGGGCAGGAAGGCATTGAACGAACCTTCGGCGCTTTCGTCGGCCCCTGCCGGGGTAATTTCAAAGTCATCCTCGTTATACCTGAACTCGGCGCCCACGGTCAGTTTGTCCGTGAAATCAAACTCCAGCGAACCGAATACCGACCAGCTCTCTATTTCTTCCCGGCCATTGTCCCGGGGTGCTGCACCTTCATAAAACGCGCTGGTAGATATGGTGGCAGGTATGAACCTCGGGTTGAACGGAGAGAATACCGGGACACCCCTTGTCGAGACCGAAGTGGTGGTATCGAACGAGGTGATCTGGGTCTCCGCGAAGTCAGATTCGTAGTAGTAAAAACCTATCATGTGACGCATTCTGAGACCTGCGTCGTAGGACAGCCGGATTTCCTGGGAAAAATCATCGAACTGGCTCCGTACGTCCGTGATAAATCCCACCCTCGAAACGACACTCGGGGGAGCGCCGAACGGCTGGACGAAGAATGGACTGCCAATGCCGACAACGGGAAAGCGGGTATCGCCACCCCCGAAGGTGCGGTCGGTGCGGGCTTCGGTGTCAACGTCGTTGTAACCGGTCACTGAAGTGAACGTGAAGGCGTCGGTGAGGTCAAAATCGAGTTTCACACCCAGCCGCAGACTTTCCCTTTCCACGCCTGAATCATCAAAAAAGCTGGTCTCCAGGTTGGTATCGTTACCCCCGCCGCTGGCTTCGAGAACGTCGTCGACGTCAACCCTGCCGCAGTAGTAGCCGCTGCCGTTGTAACCCGCGGAACCGACCAGTATGGCGCCTGCTTCAGGAGTGCCGGCGGGCGGCAGGGGCTGCGTCAGCGGACCGCCCCGGGTGACCTGGAAACAATTGTTGAAGCCGGACGGCTGCATGGCGATGGCGTAGTGATCATCATCAGTATCTTCATAAATCATGTGGCCGGTCAGGCTGAACTGCTCCGTGGGGTTAAGGGACAGGACCGCGGCAACGCTGGTTGATTCCTCCCCACCTACTTCGTCGTCAATAGCCGGCGTACCCAGCGCGTTGCCCGGGTAGCTATTATCGTATTCACCATCACGCTCATAGTGGCTGGCGGTCACAGCAATGCCCATTGCATCGGAAACCGGTCCGCCGGCGTGCAGGTCGACGCGTACCTGGTCTCTTTCTCCGTATTCGGCCTGGACCTCGCCCTGGAATTCGTCACCGGGTTTTTTCAGCACGTAATTCACTGCTCCGGCCAGGGTGGAACGGCCGTACAGGGCGCTCTGGGGGCCTTTTACCACTTCGACCCGTTCCAGCGCCGACAAGGGAACGGAAGCGTTGCCTGCCTCAATAATGATCCCCTCCAGGAACAGGCCGGCATTGGCGCGGCCCAGGATATTGGACTGGCCGCGAATGGAAGGACGGAAATCCTGCCGGCCGAACGCCTGGGCGAAGTCGAAGCCCGGGGTAAAGTCGGCAATGTCCTGCAGGGACGTAATTCCGCGCTCTTCCAATGCCGCCTCGGTAAATGCGCTGACCGTCAGGGGGATATCCTGCAGGTTTTCCTCGCGTTTCCTGGCGGTCACCAGGATCTCTTCAATCATGCCCTGTCCGGATACTGTCACTGGAAACAAGGAAGTCAGAGTAAAGGCGATGCTGAATAACAGCCCGCCCAGACGGACGCCAAATCGATGATAATAGTTTCTGAACATGAAGGTATCCCCCTTCCCAACCATAATTTATGAGAATGCCCGCTCATAAATTCATTATGTAAGAATGATATAACTTTATGTCATTTAAGACGATACTTCGGTCAGAGTCAACATTATTTTGCAGCTTACACCCGATGAGGAGTCAGGACAGACGATTGATGACTTCCTGCGCGCCCCGGACACCGGATTTGACGGCCGCTTCCATCCCGGATGCGGAAGGTTCGGTGTGGGCGCCGATGAAATGCAATAATCCCTCCGGGCGGCTGACGTCTCGGCTGAATTGACCGACCCCGCCCGCCAGGTAATGGGAAAACGCGCCGTTGGCGAAGGGGTTTTTCCCCCAGGACATGACCCGTTCCACCTCGAGTTTCGATTTCGCTACCGGTCTTGCCTGTTCCAGCAGTGACACGATATGTTCTCCGAGTTCGTGCTCCGGTATGCCGTCAACCCGTTGAGCCGCGGGGCCCTGGATCCAGGCGCGTAATCGTATCACCTCGCCCTGTTCATCGGTCTGTGTGAAGATCCTGCCCAGGTCGGTATCAGTCCACATGTTCGGACTTAGGCCGTCGGCCAGCCAGAACGGGCTTTTGGGTTTTATGAAGACATGGGTCACAGGCGTATATCCCATGTGTCTTATCGCCTGTTGTTTCAGAGGGGACAAAGGCGCCTGAATGTCCAGCCGCCGCAACACGCTGAACGGCAACGCAACCAGGCACAGCCGGCAGGTGTAGCTGTCGGCATCGGCAGTAAACAGCTTAATCCCCGTATCTGCCGCGTTGATGGCCGTGACCTGCTTTCCCGTCACTACCGCGGTGTTGATCGAGGCATACATGGCGTCCGGCAGCCGCTGCGTGCCTCCGTTGATGTCTTGCGGCGCTCCGGCAGCCTGCAGTACCGCAAGTTTGCGCAACAGGTCCAGGGCCGACAGCGTCCCGACACTCTCCCCGTTCAGGTTGGCATCGACCAGCCTGATGGCTTCGTCATCCGCCCCCATCTGTTTCAGGTATGCCTGCAACGGGATATCCATGGCGCTGAATTCAGGTTTCCACCAATCCAGCGGGCCTGACAGGAAGCTGCCGTTGCGCAGCAGCTTGGGCAACAACCCGTACGGCGGGGTATCTTTCAGGGCCTCCGGCAACAGGTTGCCGGGGCTTCCGGTCCATTTTTCGAGGGAACTGAGGTGGCCGTTGACCAGCAGGGTCATTCCGGGCGCGCCGGGCCTGATATTCGTCGTCGTTATGTTCAACTCCGTAAGCGCCTGGTTAAGCGCCCGGTAATTCGTGCCGACCTGGGTGCCGCCGGCTTCGGGCCGGCCGGGCAGGTCGTCGAATGTAAAAACCCGGCCGCCGACGCGCTCCGACCCTTCCAGCAGCAGGAAATCCACACCATGCTGATATAATTTACGCCCCGCCTGCAATCCGGCAAGACCGGCGCCGACAACGATGACGTCGTAGTGTTTACGGGCCGCGAATACCGGTCGATATAAGACAGACAATGCGGCGGCGCTGCCCGCCTGCAGGAAATTTCGGCGTGTGAGGACTGTTGAAGCCTGTCGGGGTTGCATATTGATTTACCTTTGTACGGAAAGTCTTGAACGGGCCATTTCCCTGATTCTGAGTTCATCCAGGTCGTAAAAGTATAAAAATAGACAACTCAGCAATACCATGACGGCAGGCAGGACGCCCATGCAAAGGTAAATGGCGACAATTGCGCTGTCAGGCTGCTGTGCATAGCCGGTTGTGGAAGACTGGTAACCCATGTAGCCCAGGACGAACGCAGCAAGCGCACCCCCGGTAGCGAAAGCGAGTTTTTCGGCAGTGGTATAGATGCCGGCGAAGACGCCTTCCCGGTTCAAGCCAGAGCGTGCGTGATCGTAACCGATGGTATCAGGCAGCATGGCTTGGCCCATCATGAGCATGGCGCCGCCGCTCAGGCCCAGTAGTGCGCCGCGCAACAGCAACATGGAAGTCGTTTCTTCCGGGCCGGAAAACAGCCAGGTCAGCATGATAGCGGCATAGAACAGGGAAGAGTAAATAAAGACCAGGCGCTTGTCATAACGGCGCCCGGCGAAAAGGCACAGCGGTGGAGCAAGCAGCAGGCAGATGCTTGCGATTAGCCCATAAATACCCAGGAAAGCATAACCCCTGCCGAGCACGTGGACGATAAAATATACCAGTGCAGCCTGGTTGATCGCGAGACCGGCGAGTTGGGTGAACTTTACGCCAATCAGCAGCAGAAACGGTCTGTTGGTAGCGATCAGCTTCATGCGATGCGCAAACCCGAGGCTTGCGTCTGCTCGCGGGCTGGTCTGTTTGGCCGAACGGGTCATGATGAAACAGGCTACTGCGGTGGCAAGAATTGCCAGGGCATAGATCGTCGCCATGGACTCGTGCCCCTGTTTCCCACCGCCCATACTGCCGATCAATAAGGGCGCGAGCGACAGACCGGCGATAGTTCCGAAACCTATGGCGTAGACACGGAAGGAAACCAGATGGGAGCGGGCATGGTAGTCGGAAGTCATTTCCGCGGGCATGGCCATGTAAGGCACGTTAAAAATGGTGTAGCCCGTGGAATAAAGCAGCATCAGGAGCGCCAGCAGTAACACGGCATGATTATTCGCTACCGTATCCGGGGCATGAAACAGGCCGTAAAAGGCAATGGCGGATACCAGGCCACCGATGAGAAGATAAGGCCGGCGCCGGCCCCAGCGGCTGCGGGTGTGGTCGGAGATGACGCCCATAACGGGGTCGGTCACCGCATCGTAGATCTTGGCGCCCAGGTAAATGTATCCCCAGGTGATGGCTGCTACGCCCAGGTAGTCGGTGGCAAACCGCTGCATCAGAACGTTGAGGGTATTGAACATGATGGAAATGCCCAGCGTGCCGATGCCCCAGCCGACACAGAGGGACAGGGGCAAACGGCTCGCACTTCTGTCACCTGTGTTAACCATGGGAGGGTTGCTTACGCAGGTTTAATACCGGTGACGGCATACCAACTGAAACTGCTATCGGACTGTTTCAGGCTCTCCGCCCGGATGTCTTCCCGTGCGAACCCGGCCCGCAGCATCATCTCCTCGCAATCGCAACGGGCGTATTCCAGCCAGTGTGGTTCGGCATTAAACCACTGGTCATAGGAGTACTCCGCCTGCAGAAACTCATCCAGCCGGTTAAACCTGAGAGGGATGTCCTGGTGGATGCAGATACCTCCGGGTCTAAGTAGCCGCCGGCCCTCCGCAAACATTTTCTGCCTGGTTTCATCACTCATCTCGTGCATGGTATTGTGCGAGACGATGAGGTCGAAACTGGCGTCGGGGAATGCCATATCAACGGCATTCATCTGGTGGAAATGAACGGCAGCACCCATGGCCTCCGCCTTGGCATGGGCGTACCTCAGCATGGCTGCAGAAACATCGACCGCATGGATTTCTGTATGGGGGAAGGCCTCGGCGTAAGGCACTGAAGACGCGCCGGCGGAACAGCCGATATCCAGGATCCTGTCAGGTTCGAAACCCGGGTAACGGGCGTCGATGTAGCGCATGATTACGTTTGCCTTGCTTTCCCGTGTCCCTATATTCTGGCCTTGGGAATATAACGCGCCACCCGCCTCGTACAACGCTCCGGCAAGAACGTCCCGGCCGCTCTCATTGCGCAGGTAGCCGCCTGGTTGCAGGTGAACATCCACACGGCTTAACGATTCCGGAATTTCGACATCCGGGTTTAAAATAAGGGTCCCCGCCTTGTCTTTTCGGGAAGCATAGTATTGAAATTTATCAGACAGGGTTTCTGCATTCCGTTCGATGGGTGAACTGACGCATTGCCACATCATTTCCTGGGCTATGCGTCTGATTGAGCAGATTGCCCGGTATTTTTCGTTTTGGTACAGGCCGTCACTGATTTCTCCGGCCGTTTCGTTTTCCCTGGTCTTGATTTCGTTCTCGTAGAGCGCCCTGATCTGCGGCCGTAACAATTGCAGGTGCAGCTTCAGGGCAAGCACAAACCCTCGTCGCGCCGCGTCATCCGCATCCGGTACAGTCAGTAACTCATGAGCGGGATTTCTTGCCATCGCGAAACACGCGCAGTTAATTGTTGACTCTCAGCAGTTCAAACTTTGTTGTCGGTTTGTTCCGCACGATCGGTTGATCCAGGATTTGCCAGGTCACGCCGTCCGGTCCGGTGAACATAAAGGATTGTTCGGAGAACTCATTTTCCAGTATAGCGGATGGTTGCAGGCCGTGTTCGGTTGCCAGTTCATGGACGAACTCAAGTTCAGGTGTATACAAGCTGTGCAAGGTAATACCGAGTTCTCCTACACGCTGGCGCCGGCTGCGATCGCGTACGTGTTCCGGGTCCATCGCGGAAAAAAACTTCAATTTGCCACAGGCATTATTCGGTGAAACAAAACCCCGGTACCAGTGGCTTTCTCCCGGTTCCATGAGGAATACCCTGCCGGGACCTTTTTGCCAGTCGCCGTCAATCACGGGATCATTTTCCGCGCGCAAACCGAGCACGGACATATAATATCCGGTCACCTCCGCCAGGTCTCCTTTAACGATAAAGTCATGATGGGTGAACTCACTGGTCTGCAGCGGCGCAGCCTCATTGATGGTGCCGTAGCCGGGGATGGTGTAACCGTATCGCTGAAAGAACACGTGGTTGAAGACCTGGCCATACACGGCATTTTCCCTCACGCCGACACGCCGGTCCTTTATCGATATATTACCGGTATCCAGGCCGTATAAATCATCAAAAACCGGTTCCGTGGGCAGCCAGGGTTGTCCGGCTTTTTCACGCAGGTCCTGAAATGTGTCGTACAGGCGAAAGATATCGCGGGTACGCATCACTGCCATGCGCTGTCCCACGGTCTCCGGCGGCGCATAACCCACTCCCGGACCCAGGGGTTGCTCCCACTCCAGTATGCGCAACAGGCCGTGACTGTCCACAACGCCGTTCTGCATACGGATTGAATGCAGACCGGAACGCACCCCGTAAATTTTTTCCGCAGCCTGCGCATCAATCGAGGCATCCTTAGTCACGCTGAAACCGAACTCGGTAAAGTACTCGACCAGTTGCCGTGCGTCATCCGTACCCACCATGGCTTCGTACACGCCGCTGATCCCGGTCTCAGGCAGCTCTCTTTCAATGTCGAGAGCCCAGGCTTGCCATATTGCCGACAACATGCCGAACAATACCGTAATACCAGCCTTCCTCACAATCACCCACATATACGTGTCATCCCGGTACTGCAGTTGCAACCGCTCAATCGCCGTCGCGCAGCATGTCGGCGCAGGCGCGGGAATAGAGCCGCAATGTGACGGGAACCAGGAGCAGCACTGGCAGGCCGTATACGAACGGCAGCAGTGCCATGGAATATTTCAGGCCCAGTTCACCGAACACCTGATCGTTGAGGATCCCTATGGTGGTCGGCCCCAGAAGTAATCCGGTCAGGCTGATGGCCATGTAATAGAATGCGACGACCTGGGCGCGGATCTCGCCCGGTGTCATGTTCAGCAGAGCGGTCACGCCGGTCGCGGTAATCATGGCGAGTCCCACCGCGTTGACACCGAACATCAGCATGGCCGTATTCCCGGTCGGCATCAGCGGTGCGATAATCCCGGTGATCACCATGATGAACGCGCCGATGACAGCAATGCGCAAGGCGGCGTCGGTTACCCCCCGGGCATACCAGCGGTCGCACAGCCAGCCGGCCAGGTTCACTGTCGCCGGCCCCACGGCCAGTAACACGATGCCGTTAACCAGGGCGAACTTTGACGCTTCCCAGCCCCAGGTGCGCATGAACAGCGCGGCGAGCCAGCCCTGGCTGTAAGCAACGGTGGTCATCAGGCAGAAGATGGTCAGGAAGCTGGCGAAGGCTTTCCACCGCTGCAGGATAAATTTCAGGGTGTCGATCAACGAGGCGTTGCCCAGTCCGCCGGTCATGCCCACTTCCTGGCGCCGCGGTTCGCGCAGCGCGAAAAACATCAACGCCAGGATAAACCCCGGCATGCCGACGGCGATGAAGGCAAACTGCCAGGGAGCAACGGTTCCGACCCATGGTAGACTGGTTTCGGGCGAGGATTTGGCCCAGACCAGCACCGTGGCGCTGAACAATGACGCGATGGCCGCGCCAATAGAAATGGCCATGCTGTAGAAAGCGATAGGCTTGGCCCGGCGCTCCCTGGGAAAGCTGTCCGAGATCATGGAGACGGCGCAGGGGCTGAGGGCCGCTTCGCCGATGCCCACACTCATGCGGGCGATGAACATCTGGAAGAAATTCTTCACCAGACCGGAGGCGACGGTAGCGGCAGACCAGACCGTAATGCCGACGGCTACAATCCAGCCGCGTCTGTAGCGGTCCGCCATCCAGCCCAGGGGCAGTCCCATGGTGGCGTAGAAGATGGCAAAAGCGGGGCCCAGCAACAGGCCGAGTTGCGTGTCCGTGAAACCCAGGTCCGCTTTTATCGGTTCCACCAGCAGGCCGAGCATGAACCGATCTATGAAGGAACAGACGTAGGCGACGGTCAGCAGCATCACCATGTACCACGCATAACGGGCGCCGGGATAGCCGGTATTGGCGGCTTGTCCTGATGGTGAGGAATTATTCATCGATACGCGTCAGTCCGGCCTGGAACCAGCGCACGTTCAGACCCACTCGATGGGACTCCGGGTCGGCCCAGGAATAAAAGAGGGTGTAGCCGGTCCGGTCATCGATTACGCCTACTTTCAGCACCGGTACCTGGGTTTCCTGGTAGGTCACGGATTCCAGGGACAGGGTATAGCCGGTCTTATTGCCGGATTCGTCCAGCAAGGGTATTTTCTGCCCCTGGTTATGCATTCGTTCTATCCTTGCGAATATCCACTCCGACAGGTCCGCATCAGGTTCGACCATGTGTTTTTTCACGGCCATCCAGCCTTTGTACCAGGTTGCTTTCTCAAGCTCGGACGGTGTGCCGCATAAAGGCGCAAAAAACAGGGCCGGCGCCAGGACAAACGATAAAAAATCGGATCTGGTCACCGGCTCAGCCACTGGTTGGCTTCGATAAAATACCCGTTCGGGTCAAAAAAGCTCATGCACAGCAACCTGAATACGCCGCCGCCGGGTTTCGGGTATTCGCTGACGTGGGGTTCGCTTTGTATGTAAACGCCCGGGATTTCCCGCAGTTTGTCATGCACAGCCTGGGCATCCTCCACGTTCATCACGAACACGGTGTCTCCCACGCCCAGTCGTTTCGGGTAATCATCCCGCTCAGGCAGCGGCGGGTCCAGGTATTGCAATATGCCGAGCATACCGATATAGGGATCGTTTGCCTGAAGTATCACCAGGCGGACTTTTCCGCCCGCTTCACCGGCCGGCACGCCGACCCCGGAAACGATGATTTCGTTGTCGTAATAGACTTCCATGCCCAGTATGTCGCGATAGATTTTCAGAGGAGTTTCGATCTCGTTCACCAGCATGGTGGCGCGGCGAAAATCGGTGGGGATTTTACTCATGGCAGGAATCCTCCCGGGTAATGTAAAGTTTCACTCTGTAACCTTGACTACGGCCTTGCCGAAGTTTTCTCCCCGCATCAGCCGGCAGAATAACCCCGGCGCCGCAGCAAGACCGTCCACGCAGTCCTCCTTGTATTTTATGTCACCATGCTTCAGCCACCGGCTGACCCGCTGTTCGAACTCCGGGCGCAGGTCTTCGTGGTCGTAGACGACCAGGCCGCGCACCGCAGCCCTGGCCTTGATAATGAAGGCGGGGTTGGGTCCGGGCGGCATTTCGTCCGTGTTGTATTGCGCGATCAGCCCGCACAGGATGACCCGGGCGCCGAGAGCGAGTTGTTCCATGCACGCCTGCAAGGTATCGCCGCCCACGTTGTCGAAATAGACATCAATGCCGTCAGGGCAGGCGCGGCTGAGGCCGTCCCTGAGCGTTTCCGTTTTGTAATTGATGCAGTGATCGAAACCGGCCTGTTCTATTGTCCAGCGGCACTTTTCCGCGGTGCCGGCAATACCCACGACACGGCAGCCGTGAAGCCGCGCTATCTGGCCGACCATCGACCCGACCGGCCCCGATGCGGCCGAGACGACCACCGTGTTGCCCGCCTGTAATTCCGCCAGGCGCGTCATTCCGGCATAGGCGGTCAGGCCGGGCATGCCGAGTATGCCCAGCAGGGTGGATAGTGGTCCGAGTTCCGGGTTTAACGGTCTCGCCGTATCAGCTTCAACAACGGGGCGGCTCTGCCAGCCGCTATGCGCGGCGATGATGTCGCCCTGCTTGAATTGATCCGATGTCGACTCGATGACCCTGCTGACGGCTTCGCCGCCCATGAGATCGCCTGCATTGATGGCGCCGGAGATGTGCCGCCCGCTGATCCTGCCGCGCAGGTAGGGGTCCAGTGACAGGTACAGGGTCTCGCACAGCAATTCGCCTGTTGCCGGAACACCCGCCGGCGTGCTCACCAGTTCGAAATCTTCCACCCTGGGAACGCCCTCGGATCGTCGCTTCAACAAAACCCGTGTATTATTCACGATGTGTCCAACCGGTGTTTTTCAAGTTAACGGTTCATTCTACAATGGTATAATGTTATAAGTACAATACAACTTGATCAGCGTTTTTTTGTACCTTGGAAGAGTCTGCAGCAAATATATCATCAGTTATTGATGCCATCAGCGCAATCGTCGGCGCCGATGCGGTCCTGACCGACGAACCGAGTTGTTCCTTTTACTCCCAGGACATTTATACCAGGGACTTGGCCGCATTGGCGGTGGTTCAACCCGAATCAACGGCGCAAATCGCCGCTGTCGTGGCCGCCGCGACCCAACGCGGTCATGCGGTTGTGACCCGCGGCGGTGGTATGTCCTACACCAGCGGCTACGTGCCTGCGGAACCGGATGCCATCCTGCTCGATATGGGCAGGCTCAACCGGGTAGTGGAATGTAATACCGAAGACATGTATGTGACCATGGAAGCCGGTTGCACATGGAAAAGCCTGCACGAGGCATTGAGCGGGACAGGTTGCCGCACGCCGTACTGGGGGACGCTCTCCGGGATCAAGGCCACGGTCGGCGGTAGCCTGTCCCAGAACAGCATTTTCTGGGGTTCCGGGCGCTACGGCAGTGCGGCGGATTCGGTGCTGAGCCTCGAGGTGGTGCTCGCGGACGGGACAATAGTGGATACCGGTTCGAATGCCCAGAGCAGCGGGACGCCCTTTTTCAGGCACTACGGTCCTGATCTGACCGGCCTGTTCTGCTGTGACACCGGCGCGCTGGGTATAAAAACCAGGGCCACCCTGCAACTGGTCCCTGAATTGAGCGCCAGGCGCTATGCCTCTTTTGACTTTGATGATTACCGTTCCATGGCCGGAGCCATGAGCGCGATCTCGAGGGCGGGGCTTGCCATGGAATGTTTCGGCTTCGACCCTTATCTGCAGCGCCAGCGGTTGCAACGCGAGAGCCTGCTGAAGGATGTAAAAACGCTGGCCGGCGTAGTAAAAGCAAGCGGCAGTGTGGTTGCAGCGGTGAGGGACGGGTTGAAAACCGCGGTCGCCGGCAGAGGGTTCATGGACGGCGTGACTTACTCCTTGCATGTGATGATAGAGGAAAGCGGTGAATCCCTCGCTGATGAGCGGCTGGATCGAACCAGGCAGATTTGTTCGGATAGCGGGAGCCGTGAGATTGAAAACAGTATCCCGAAAATTCTCAGGGCGAACCCGTTTACTCCTCTCAACAATGTTGTCGGTCCCAGTGGAGAACGCTGGGCGCCGATTCATGCACTGATCCCCCATTCCAAAGCCGTTTCCGTTATCGACGGAGTCGAAAAAATATTCTCCGAACAGCATGATCTCATGGACCGGGAAGGTGTCGGCGCCGGCTATTTGTTTGCAACGGTATCGACAAATTGCTTTGTGGTCGAACCCGTTTTCTTCTGGCCGGACGCCATGACCGAAATCCACCGGGATACCGTCGAACCGGGCGTACTGAAAAAACTTCCCGGCTTTGAGGAAAACCCGGAAGCGCGCCGGGCGGTGGCGCTGATCAGGGAGAGGCTGATCGAATTTTTCTGTGAAATGGGCGCGGCGCATTTGCAGGTGGGCAAGGCTTACCCGTATAAAAAGGGATTGAAACCGGCGAGCTGGGAACTGGTCCGGCAATTGAAGAATATTCTGGATCCGGGCAACCGTATTAACCCCGGCGCCCTTGGACTGTAACGCGCGGACAGTAGCTCATGCAGATCAGGCAGAATTACGTCAACATCGGCAGCGAGGAACATCAGCAACTGGTCCATTTCCGCACTGCCGGGACGGGGCCGGCCCTGGTCATGTTGCATGCCTCGCCCATGTCCTCCGCCGCGCTGCTGCCGTTCATCCGGGTGGCTGCGGAATTCAACACGGTTATCGCGCCCGATACGCCGGGTTACGGCTGGTCCGACCCTTTGCAGGACCCGGCAGAAGATCTGACGGGTTACGTGAAAGCGCTGTATTCATTTACCAGGCGTCTGGGCCTGGAAAGTTTCGGCCTGTACGGGACGGCCACGGGCGCGCAAATTGCCATAGAATTCAGCAAGACCTACGGCGCCAGGGTGGATTACCTCATCCTGGACAATGCCGCCCATTTTACCGATGAAGAAAGGGACAACATCGTATCCAGGTATTTCCCTGATTTGACTCCGGATGTAACCGGCAGCCATTTGACCAGGGTCTGGTCGGTGGCCCGTGACCAGTGCCTGTTTTTCCCCTGGCACCAGGCAACCCCCGAAACCCGCCTGCCGGCAGGCGGCATCAATACCGGAGTAGTACACCAGATGGCCATGGAGTTTTTGCAGGCGGGAAAAGACTATGACCGGGCCTACCGGGCCGCGTTTGCCAATGAAAAAATGGAGCGGGTGCAGCCCCTTACCGTTCCCGTGATCATCATGCGCTGGCAGGGCAGTATCCTGAAACCTTATACCGACCGCTTCGACTCGGTGGAGTGGCCGGAAAATTTCACCATGCTGCATAGCGGCCCGACCCGTGGACAGCGCATCGAAACATTCAGGAGCATATTTACTGAACGGCTGGCTCATTCACGCGGCAGGGATTTGCATATCAGTCGTCCGGGAAAAACGGGCAGCACAGGAAAAGGCTTTCTCGACCTGGACGGAGGACAGTGCCATTACTTTTCGGCAGGGGATATGCAACAGCCTCCATTACTGGCATTGCACGATATCGGAGGTTCCGGGCGTTCCTTGTCCGGGCTGCTTGCTTCCCTGTCCGGGCAATACCATGTCATCGCTCCCGACCTGCCGGGACACGGCCTGTCATATCTGCCCGAAGAAGACCTGCGGGGAATCAACGCCATCGCCAACTCGCTGGTGGAACTGGTCGATACCCTGCGTTGGGACAGTTTCCGGATATTGGCCGACAGGGACAGCGCGGCCATTGCCGTGGAACTGGCTGAAAGGTCGGGGCAGGCCATAGAGGAAATGAAGCTGTTGAATCCGGTCGATTATGCCGCGCTCGCCGGAGAATGGGACATAGAAAAGTTCTGCCATGATTTTGAACCGGACAACGAAGGCGCTCATTTTCTCAAGACCTGGCACCTGTTGCGGGACCGGCAGTTATTCTGGCCCTGGTATGCGGCGGATGCCGACCATGCCTTATCCGGACATGCAAACCTGGACGCGGACTACCTGACAGGGCGCGTCACTGAATTCTGGCAGGCGCATCCTGTCCTGAACACCCTGCGACGGCAAGTGTTGAACTATCCTTTGCCGGAGCATTTGGATAGACTTGGCTGCACCGCGGACCTGAGCATGACAGCGACAGACCCGCTGGTGGAGGTTGGCAGGCGCAGCCTGCCGGGGCGGAATTGTACGCTGGTGTCAAACGATTTCACATTCTGAGGAGAGTTGAGATGTCACTGAGAGAAAGAATGCCGCTGCTGGCGAGACACGAAGGCGTGTGGGACGGCTACTACCGTTATTTTGACAATAGCGGCAATAAGGTCGATGAGCACAAGTCCCGGATTCTGTGCCGCATGCTCGGAGCCGACGACTACCACCAGACCAACTATTACTTCTGGGCCGACGGCAGGAAAGATACCCGCGATTTTCCGGCCATCGTCAAGGAGGACCGCCTGGTGTTTTATACGGAAATCAGCGGCTGGGCCGCGGAGGTGCCGCTGGATGAAAACAACAGGACTATCATGCTGCACTGGACCCGGAATAATGAACCGGACCTGTATCTCTACGAGATGATCCAGATCAGCGACTGCGGGCAGTACCGGGCCAGGGTATGGCAATGGTTTCGCCAGGGCCGGTTGTTTATGCGAACCCTGGTAGACGAGCAACGCATCAGCGAAGACTGGCAAGCCTACGATAACAAACAAGCGGGTTATGCCGACGTTGCCGTTTTCTGAGTACAATATGCCGTGTCAATTGTCTTTCCGGCGTGTGCCGGAATCCAGTTAAGGAGGAAGCCATGACTTTCAAGAACCTGTTCATAGACCACGAACGTTCCAAAGAAGAGGAAGAGTGGGTACGCGAAGAAATTGCCGAGCAGGAGCAGCGCTTTGCGAAGATCGACGCGCAGATGAACGACCTGGCGCCGGTGCGGGCAAAATGGTACGAGGAATTCTTTGACCGGATTTCCCTGCGCGGTTTTAATGCCGACGGCGACCAGAAAGTGAAGATTAAACGCGAGGACCTGCCGGTCAAACCCGAAGGAAGAGAAGACCGGGTCGTCTGGAAATACGGGGTTGATGGTGAGTAACAAATTTCCGGGGACAGAATTCAATTCTGTCCCTTTTGTAAACGCAGGAGAAACGATATGGCGCGTCCACACATAGAACCTTTTGTCGACCGGGACGTTACGTTTAAAAGAATGCTGCTGCCGGGCTTCGGCCGGGGCATGCACTACAAGATGCTGAGCATGGATACCGATACCGGCGCCTGCACCATGACGGTGCAACTGGACGGCGGTTACAGACAGCCCCCCGGATTTTCCTGGTCGGAATGGGAAATGATGGTGGTAGAGGGAGAACTGCAACTGGATGACAGGACGGTGCGCAAGGGGCATTATTTCTTCGTGCCGGCGGGCTATGCCATGCCTGCAATCAAATCGGAACAGGGCGCGATACTGCTGATGATGTACAACACGGGTGAGCCCAGCCTGGTCGAGGCAACCGAGCATCATCACCTGGCCCACACGAACCTGTACCATGACGTCGATTCCTACCTGGACATCACCTGGACGCCGGGCAACATCGTCAAACCCGCAGTCGCATCCGGCGTGATGATCAAGCTGTTGAACTACAACCCGATTTCACACGCCATGACTTTCATCTACTGCATGACGCCGGCGTTTTACCAGGACAACATCTCCTACCACGACTGCGCGGAAGAGTCCTACCACCTGTGGGGAACCTCGTGGATGATGCAGTTCGGCGAAATTCCCACGGGCGGCTATTTCTGGCGCCCGGCGTATATCAACCACGGCGCGTTTGCCTCGGAATTCGGCTGTATCGCACTGGGCAGGGTGGACTCCAAGCTATTCAATTACTTCCACTACAATCCCTGGTCGACACCGCAGGAGAACCAGACCCGCGCGGCGGCCCGCGTCTACCAGCGCGACCCGCTGTTATACAAGTGGATGGTCAGCCACTCCCACAACCACCCGCACGGCCCGGAAGACTTCGAGCAAACGCAAAAGTTACGCGGCCCGGAATTCCCGGACAACGAACCGGAAACCGACGGCCACAAGCACAGCCACTGGCACACGCACAAGCACCATCACCATTCCCACGACTGAGCTACGGGTATTACGGAACAGATTATGGAGCCTCCGGGATTAAGACAGAGGTTCCCTAAATATACACCGCGTCTTCAATGGGTATATTCGGAATAGACGTACCCTTCGCGTAAGTGACCTGCAACCAGACACAGCCGGTTTCGCTGGCAACACCATCCGCCAGGCCGGAGATGGCCATGGGCGCTTTTTCGAAGTAGAAGTCTTTTGTCAGTCTGATTTCTTCCGCTTTCTGTTCCGGCGATGCCCAGCACTGCAGTTGCAGGTCGCCGTTCAGGATGTAGTTGAACTGGTGCG
>JAPPLI010000028.1 GCA_028819495.1 Gammaproteobacteria bacterium
CGGCATTACCGGCCCGGTCTCACTGTTACGATGTTTTTGACGCATTTTTCGAATTATATCCAAAAATGCACGCAGGGTACTTTGTCAGGGTTTTTGTCTGTGCTAATCCCCGGATCAGGCCAGTTCGGGTGTCTCTTTTTCCTCTATCTCGATGGTGAGTTCATCGTCTTCTGCCGAGACGATGACATGGCCGCCGTGCAGCAATTTGCCGAACAGCAGTTCTTCCGCCAGTTTTTTCTTGATCTGTTCCTGGATGAGACGCGCCATGGGCCGGGCGCCCATCACCTTGTCGTAGCCATGCTTGCCCAGCCACAGGCGGGCGGCCTCATCCACGTCAATGATGACCTTCTTGTCATCGAGCTGCGCCTGTAGTTCGACCAGGAATTTATCCACCACGTTAAGGATGGTCTTGTGATCCAGCGCATTGAATTCAATGATGGCATTAAGGCGGTTGCGGAATTCCGGACTGAATATCTTGTTGATGACTTCCAGGGCGTCCGAAGTATGATCCTGGTGCGTAAATCCGACTGAAGCCCGACTTATGCGGTCCGCCCCGGCGTTAGTGGTCATAATGATGATTACATTGCGAAAATCAACGTGACGCCCGTTGGTATCGGTGAGAGTCCCGTGGTCCATCACCTGCAGCATGAGGTTGAAGACATCGGGATGCGCCTTTTCCATCTCGTCCAGCAGCAGCACGCAATGGGGGTGTTTGGTAACCTCATCGGTCAGCAGGCCGCCTTGGTCGAAACCGACATAGCCCGGCGGCGCGCCGATCAACCGGGACACCGTATGGCGTTCCATGTATTCCGACATATCGAAGCGGATCAACTGGATACCCATGGCATTGGCCAGTTGCTTGCTGATCTCCGTTTTTCCGACGCCGGTAGGCCCTGCGAGCAGAAACGCGCCGATAGGCTGTTCCGGGTTGCCAAGTCCGGAGCGCGACATCTTGATGGCCGTGGCAAGACTTCCAATAGCCTTGTCCTGGCCGAACACGACCATTTTCAGGTTGCGTTCCAGGTTCTTCATAATATCGCGGTGTGATGTGGTAACTGTCTTCGGCGGGATGCGGGCGACCTTGGCCACAATGCTTTCGATATCCTGGACCCCGATGGTCTTTTTGCGCCTCGAAGGCGGCAACAGGCGTTGTGACGCGCCCGCCTCATCAATGATATCGATTGCCTTGTCGGGCAGGTGCCGGTCGGTGATGTAACGCTCTGAGAGTTCCGCCGCGGAGCGCAACGACTGGTGGGTGTAGCGCACCTGGTGATGTTCTTCAAAACGGGACTTCAGCCCTTGTAATATTTTGACGGTCTCCTCGATGGAAGGCTCGGCCACATCGATTTTCTGGAAACGCCGGGCCAGGGCCCGGTCTTTCTCGAAGATGCCCCGGAATTCCTGGAAAGTAGTAGAGCCGATGCATTTTATGTCGCCGGACGCCAGTACCGGTTTGATGATGTTGGAAGCGTCCATGACTCCGCCCGAGGCGGCGCCGGCCCCGATGATGGTGTGGATCTCGTCGATGAACAGGATCGCGCCCGGGCGATTCATAAGTTCCGCAATGACCCCCTTGAGCCGCTTTTCGAAATCACCGCGATATTTTGTCCCCGCCAGCAGGGCGCCCATATCCAGGGAATAAATGGTGCAGTCCTGCAGCACTTCCGGCACCATCTTGTCAACTATCTGCTTGGCAATACCCTCGGTGATGGCGGTTTTGCCGACACCGGCCTCGCCGACGAAAATCGGGTTGTTCTTGCGCCGCCGGCACAGTATCTGTATGGTCCGTTGCACCTCATGCTCGCGTCCGATGAGCGGGTCTATCTTGCCGAGTTCCGCCTGTTGATTAAGGTTGATTGTGTAATTTTCCAGTGGGTTCCGGCTGTTTTCATCATGGGCCGCTTCATCGTCCTCTGTGGAAGCGTCAGGCGAACCTGCTTCATTTTCCACGTTTTTTGATATTCCGTGAGCGATGTAGTTCACCACATCAAGCCGCGCGACGTTTTGCCTGTTCAGGAAAAAAGCGGCATGGGACTCGCGTTCGCCGAAGATGGCAACCAGGATATTGGCGCCGCTGACTTCTTTCTTCCCGGAGGACTGTACGTGCTGAACGGCGCGTTGGAATACCCGTTGAAAGCCCAGGGTGGGTTGGGTCTCGCGCTCATCGTCGTCAGCCAGGCGCGGGGAATTATCCTCGATAAAGCGCGTAAGTTCATTGTGCAACTCATCCACGTCCGCGCCGCAGGCGCGCAACACCTTGATTGCGGCCGGGTTCTCCAGCAAGGCCAGCAATAAATGCTCAACCGTCACGAATTCGTAGCGTTTATCGCGGGCGTTGCGAAACGCGTCATTCAGTGTCTGTTCAAGGTCTTTATCGAGCATAACGGTTCGTCCGGGTACAGTCAGGCTTTCTCCATTGTACATTTTAACGGATGTTCGTGTTCCTGCGAGTAGTGATTTACCTGGACGACCTTGGTCTGGGCGATATCGCGGGTAAAGATGCCACACACTCCCATGCCGCGCGTATGTACCTCGAGCATAATCCGCGTTGCGGTCTCCCGGTCCAGGGAAAAGAAAATTTCCAGGATGTGCACTACGAACTCCATGGGCGTGTAGTCGTCATTGATCAGGATAACCTTGTACAGAGGCGGACGTTTTAACTTGGGCTTGGCCTCCAGCAGGGCCAGATCTTCGTTGTAACGTTCGTGTGGCTGTTCAGACATCAGGGTAACGTATTTTCCGGCGTCGGCAGCGCCGATGCAAAACTTGGATGGAATTATCTTAATGCTTCCTGACGTTGATTTCCAGCAGTGTTTTGTTTGCCATCGAATGTGCATCGATCCTGATCCGTCCAGACATGTAATGAACAACAGATGAACAGAATTTTGTTTACATTCCATATGCTCACTACATATTATTGAAATACAGAAGCATAATTTGCCCGTTTTTACGGGCGAGGAGAAGGAAAACAGTTGGCTGTTATCAAAGAAGACAAGGGCGATGCCAGCGCGGATGCGCAAACGCAATATGCGCTATCTCTTGGAGACGTGTTCCAGGGAATGATCGATCCGGTTGATGACAAGGACTGGATCAAGGTCGAACTGGACGCGGAGACGATATACGATTTTACTCTCACCGGTGTTGGTTCAGGTGAATTGGCGCTGTTTGATTCTATTGGGAACCAGATAGTCTATGGTGACTATAGTTCCTCCCTCGCAAAACTGATTTTCAGTCCGAATGTCAGTGGGACTTATTATATCGGGATAGGTAGCTACAGTTACGCTGGCCCTTTCACAGGTGACTACGAGCTTTCCCTGGTTGAGAATACAATCCCGGTGGGAACTTATGACGAGATTGCTGAGTACCTGACAGATGGATTTTGGGATGGATCAAGGAGTGCTTTTGATGTCGGACCTGGCGGTATTCTGACAGTCAATATCACTGCCCTTACCGAAGTGGGCCAGCAACTGGCCCGTTGGGCGCTTGAAGCATGGACCAATGTGACTGGCATTGAATTTCAATTTATCGATGACGATGATGCAGATATCACATTCGACAATCGAGAAGCCAAATACGCCACAGGTGGTTTTTCGACAAGTGACGGAATAATTATTTCTGGAAGTGTAAACGTTCCTAATGATTATCTTGATGGAGCGGCAGCCGCGATTGATAGTTATTCCTTTTTAGTATTTGTCCACGAAATCGGCCATGCATTGGGCTTAGGACACCCTGGACCATATCCAACAAACCACGATGACATAAGTGTTACATATGGAATTGAGAATATTTACCTGATTGACTCAGAGCAGGTGACATTGATGTCATATTTTTCTCAAGGCAGAAACACCTATCTGAACGCAAGCTGGGCTGTACCAGTCGCCCCGATGATTGCAGACATCATCGCTATCCAAAATCTCTACGGTGTTCCCGACAGTATCAACACAGGCGACACAATTTATGGTTACCAGTCCAACCTGGACGGCTATATGGGCGAGTTTTTCAAGTTATGGACTGGTGAGGCAAATCCCTTTTCTGGTATAGAAGGGCCGAGCAACAATGATGCACCCACTATTAAACCGGTATTGACCGACCTTGACGGGGATGGCGATCCGGATCTGGTGGTTGGTAATGACACCGGGCTGTTGTATTACTTTGAGAATACCGGCACGCCTGCCAACCCTGGTTTTACGGAACGCAACAGCGCAGACAACCCGCTGGACGGTGTCTCGGTGTGGTCTTACAGCGCCCCGACTTTCGCCGACCTTGACGGTGATGGAGACCTGGATCTTATCGTCGGCAATGGCGACGATGATATCACTTACTTCGAGAATACCGGCACCGCGAGCTCTGGCCATTTCACGCAACAAACCGGCATAGCCAATCCTTTTGAGGACGTAACCATGGGTTCATGGAGCACACTGGCATTGGCAGACCTGGATGGTGATGGGGACCTTGACCTTGCCGTTGGCGTTGATGAAGGTGACATTCTTTACTATGAGAATACCGGCACATCCACCAATCCGGAGTTTACATTACGCGCCGGCGCAAGCAGCCCAACCAGTAACGTTACCGCAGGCTATTATGCCACACCCGCATTCGTCGATGTCGATAATGACGATGATTTTGACCTCGTTGTGGGAAACATTGATGGTGACATTCTCTATTTTGAGAATACCGGCACAACAACCGGACCGGATTTCATCCAGCGCAAGGACTCCGACAATCCTTTCCAGGGGGCTGTTGCGGGCTTCTGGATTGGGCTGGGCTTTGCTGACATTAACGGCAACGCTAATCTTGACTTCATTGTTGGCAATCAGGAAGGCGCCATTGCTTATTATAAAAATACCGGCACCCCCGAGAACCCGGAATTCTCACCACAAAGCCTCTCCATCCCAACTGCCTTCACCATTTACGACAACGGCGGCACCGACACCTTGGATCTGCGCACGGATAGAACAGACCAGCGGGTTGACCTGCGCCCGGAAGGAATCTCCGACGTGTACGGCCTGATTGGCAATGTGATTATTGCGCGGGATACCTGGATTGAGAACTTCATAGCCGGGTCGGGCGATGACTTTATCGTCGGCAATGCCGTTGCCAATGATATTAAAGGGCGCGAGGGCAATGACCGGATACGGGGCAGTGGCGGCGATGACATCCTAGAAGGCGGCGCCGGCGCCGACCGTCTGGATGGTGATACAGGGATGGACTGGGCGG
>JAPPLI010000032.1:0-1310 GCA_028819495.1 Gammaproteobacteria bacterium
ATTCGCACTAAAGAGGCAACACGGCAGGCTAACAGCTAACGACTGTTTTTGCCTGATAGCCACACAGTGCCACGAGGGAGGAATTCTTCTGACCGGTGATAGTCTTCTACGCAAAGTCGCGACTGAGCTCGGTGTTAAAGTCCATGGTGTGCTCTGGGTCATCAAAGAACTTATAGCAGCCGATGTTTGTGACGATGCGCTTCTCATTAGAGCCTTAAAAATCTGGAAAGACGATGCAACAGTTTTCCTCCCAAAATCTGAGATTGAACAGCAATTACGGGGGATCCTTTCCACGCTGTAGTTAGGGGTAACTGTGCCGAAAAAAGTTACTCGGCAACTTGAAATCCAAAATTTAGGCCACATCTCTATATTACCGGCCCGGATGGGTCGACTTTCGGCATTATATTGATAGGGAAAGGTATTGCCTGAAATGGGCCAGCCTCTATGAATTTTGACCTGGTCATGTTTTGTCAGCGACAAAACATGGGGGTTCTGGAGTTTTCCGGAGCCCCTTTTGTTATTTTGCTTTACGGAAACACTTTCTTTTCTGTCAGCTTGGACCTGATAATCTCATCTGCGCGGTTGGGCTGTTCCGGCCTGAAGACCCCTTAACCTCCGCTGCATAAATCCGCTTTATGGTGGTATTTCTGACAGGAAATGTCTTTTATTACCTTGTATTTTCGACAAATACTGTCACAAATAACCTTGTATTTTTGACATTTCCGCCTTACACCGCCTTCTCATTTATCGAAATTATGAACGCGGAGGCAGCATACACAGCAGGACATGGCACGCTCTCGGCGCCAAAGGCTACGGTGAAGCCGGCATCATCGCGGTCTGCGCCGCCGTTATTCCGCCTCCCCGCCTACTTCAATTTCCTTGCGCAAGGCCTGCACAAAACTCTCCCCTATTGAATCTGCGACTTTGTTCATCATCCCCTGGCTGAATTTGCCCAGACGCCCAATCATGCTGATTTCAGAACTGTACATGACTTCTGTTGTCGCTTCATCGAGCGCCGTGAGCATTAGTTTGCTCTCCGCCTTTAACCTGCTTGCCTTGCCGCCTTCGAACCCTCCGGTCCGGTAACGGGCAAATTCAGGGGGGGATTCTTCGATGGTCTCTATGTCAACGTTAAACTTCGCCTTGATCATGCCGATTTTTACTTTGATGGCGGCCTGGTAAGTGTTCTCGCCGGTCTGTTCAACCGCTTCACAACCGGGGATGCAGGCGGCAACCGACTCGGGAGAGGTAATGAACTGCCAGACTGTTGCGCGGGGCGCGGCGACGGTAAAGGATTTTTCAATCTTCAT
>JAPPLI010000032.1:1410-5197 GCA_028819495.1 Gammaproteobacteria bacterium
GCCAGTATTTTCTCGGGAGTCATGGGCAACTCCCTGACGCGCACGCCGATTGCGTTATAAATCGCATTGGCAATTGCCGGCGCAGGCACGATAAGGCAACATTCGGCAATACTTTTGGCGCCAAAAGGTCCATGCTCATCGTTTGATTCGATAAAGATACTTTCTATCCTGCCGGGCATCTCCACCGCGGTAGGCATTTTGTACTCGAGGAAATCGCCGGTGAGGCAGGCGCCGGTATCGGGGTCAAACTGGACGTGTTCCATCAGGGCGTAACCAATGCCCTGCTGCACCGCGCCCTCCACCTGGCCTTCCGCGCCCTGGGGATAGATCACGCGCCCGATGTCATGGGCATAGACCACGTGTTCAACCCGCACCTGGCCGGTTTCAATATCAACCTCCACCTCCACAAACATTGCCCCGCAAGGTATCGGGCTTATTTTCGGGTTCATGCTGGATACGCCGATAATAGTACCGCGGAACGGGGTGGAATTCCGTTGCGGCCCCTGGGGGGTGTCCTGCACCAATGGGGAATCAGCCCGGAACGCGACCTCCCGGATGCTTACCGCCGCATCGGCGCTGCCTTTGACGAACACCTTGCCATCCCTGCTCTCCAGGTCCCGGGGATTGGCCTCCAGCATGGTCGCCGCGACCTCAAACATTTTCAGCCTGGCATTTTCCGCGGCCTGCCTGATTGCGGCGCCGGCCGCGTTAGTGCCGCGACTGGCATGGGTAGGAGCGTCAAACGGCACGTTTCCGGTATCGACACTGCTCATCCGCACCTGTTCAAAAGGAATGCCAAGCTCTTCTGCCACCATCTGGCAGAAAACCGTGTTCTGGCCTGAGCCGATGTCCATACAGGCAGTGGCGATATCCGCCGAACCGTCAGGGTTCAGTTTCACCAGGGCGCCTGAGTGCTCGTACAGGTCCGGCTGTCCGTAACAGTTGGAGATCCAGGTGGGCACACAGGACATCCCCAGCCCGCGCTGCAATGTGCCCGGGTCGCTGCTGGGCCGGGTGCGGCGGGACCACCCGATGCGTTCAGCGCCTTGACGGATGCACTCTTCCAACCGGTAGGTGGTAAACGTCTGGTCAAGCAGCGGATGAGGCTCGCCTTCCTTGTGGGTATTCCTGATCCGGATCTCCAGCGGGTCCAGTCCCATCTCCTCACAAATCTCATCCAGTTGCGATTCCACCGCGAACGCGGCCTGCGGCGCACCGTAGCCGCGATAGCCGCCGCTGATCATATTATTCGTGTGTACCGACACCCCTTCCCAGCGCCGGTTCGGGCAATTATAGGTGTACATGAATCCGAACAATCCATGCACCATGATTACGGTGGAGCCGTGAGTGGCATACGCGCCGGCGTCAAAGGTGCTCTTGCAGCAGCGTGCAATAATGGTCCCGTCCCGTTTCATTCCGGTCTTGAGTTCCATCCCTACCGGGTTCCTCGCTCCGGTAATAAACTCTTCGGCCCGGCTGTGTTCGAACCTGACCGGTTTTCCGGTCTTCAGACTCATCAACGCAGCCAGTGGTTCGATATAACCGAGGTCCAGCTTGCCGCCGAATCCGCCACCCATGTAAGGCGGCTTGATTACGCGAACTTTACTTTCCGGGATATCCAGCACAAACGCGAGTTTCTCGCGCAAGCCGAACAAATGTTGATTAGAACTGTGCACCGTCAGGTTGCCGGTGGCATCGGCATCCACCAGAACCAGGCGCGGCTCCATATAACAGGTATGCACCCGCTGGGTCTGGTAGCTGTTTTCAAAGACACGGTCCGCCTCGGCCAGCGCGGTATCCACGTCGCCCGTTTCAACAAACGGATGCTTGGCAATATTGTTCTGCGTGTAATCATGCAGCGCCGGGGCGCCGTCGGACATGGCCTCGCCGGTGTTGAACAGCGCCGGCAGCTCCTCGTATTCGACGTCGATCAATTCCAGGGCCTGTGCGGCAATGTCGATTGAGGTCGCGGCCACGGCAGCTACGGGTTGCCCCGCATAACGCACGACATCGCTCAGTATCTCCATATCGTGATTGGCGCCATGACCTTGTACCGGCATGAAATAGATCGGATTGAATTTCTTTTTCGGTACGTCATCCGGTGTCAGTATTACTTTGACACCGGGCAGTTTTTCAGCTTCGGTGGTATCAATCGACAGGATCCTGGCGTGAGGGTAACTGCTACGCAGCAACTTTCCGTGCAGCATGCCCGGCAGTGTTACGTTTACCGGGTAACCGCGCCCGCCCATGACTTTATCCAGGGCGTCGACGTTGCGGACATTTGTGCCTATATACGCTGATTCCGGCATACCGGGTTACCCTCCGGCCGCTACGCCGATGGCCTTCACTATCTTCTGATAACCGGTGCAGCGGCAAAGATTGCCGGCAATGGCCTGCCTGATCTCGGCTTCAGACGGATTGTCGTTATGCGCAAGCAATTCTTCCGCCGCCATGATAAACCCGCAACTGCAATAGCCGCATTGTACTGCGCCCTGGTCGACAAAAGCCTGCTGAACGGCGTCTACGGTACCGCCGGACGCCAGGCCCTCGACCGTGGTGATGGCGCGTCCCTGGACAGACTGGGCATAGGTCATACATGAATACCGGGAAAAACCGTCAATTAATACGGTGCAACAACCGCAACCACCCGTGTCGCACCCGCGTTTGGGACCGACCAGCAGCAGTTCATCCCGTAATACCTGTAACAGCGTCGCGCCCGGTTCAATGGCGGTCTCCGTTACATCTCCGTTGATGTTCAGACTGACAAGCTGTTTCATAATGAACTCACCCACTGACTCCCAAACGTGCAAGGCAGCGATTGAGACAACGGCGCACCAGCACTTCCGCCATGGCCGTACGGTATCGGGCTGAGCCGCGATGATCGGACAAGGGGTCGACATCATCTTTTGCCAGCGCAGCCGCCTGCTCTATTCCGGCCCGGTTCAACTCCTTGCCGTTCAGGGCCTTTTCCACGGACACGGCGCGCGCCGGAACTTCCCCGACTCCTCCGCCGACAAACACCCGGACGGCAGTACAGGAATTACCACTCGCGCTGATGGCTGCCGCGGCATTCAATATGGCGAGGTCATTGGCATTGGTTTCCAGTTTCTCGAACGCGCTGGCGCTGTCCTGTTTCAGCGGCAACCGGATTTCCTGCAACAGTTCATCCTCATGCAGTGCGTTTTCAAACAGCGACAGAAAAAATGCTTCCAGCCTGATGTCTCTTGCGCCTCCCGAACCATACGCCACAATATCGGCGTCCTGCGCCAGTAAACTGATGGGCAGGTCCAGAAACGGGCAGGCGGAGGCAACCGAGCCGCCGATACTGGCGGCATTTTTTATCTGGGCCGGCGGGTATTTCAGCGCATCCCTGATTGCGCCGAGACCGGGTTCCTGTTGTATATCCGGGTTGTTTTCCAATTGCCGAAGCAGGCTGGTAGCCCCGATGCGCAATTGCTCACCATTTACATTTATGTAGTCCAGGTCCAGGTCGTTGATATCAATCAGGTGCTTGACATCGGCAACCAGTCCGCGTGCGGCAAGCCCGTGAATAAAGGTTCCGCCACTTACGATTAACGCCTCGTCTTCATATTGTGCTAACAGCGCCGCCACATCCTGCAGGCGCCGCGGCCGATGATATTGTTCCAGACCGATCAAGCTCACGTATATTTCTCCTCCTCGGTAATGGCGGACTCTACCATATTCCGGCGTAATTATTTCTACTCCCGCGGCGGTTGCAGCGCCAGTCGCGAGATGAACAGGATTGATGCCAATATGGTAATGATTC
>JAPPLI010000131.1 GCA_028819495.1 Gammaproteobacteria bacterium
ATGAGACCGACCCGACGAGACCGCCAACTGTCGATGTTAGCGGGAGCATCTGTTTTTGCAAAGCGCAACTTGACGCTTGCAAAGAATATCAGTAAGTTACCATGTCTTGTTGTTAATCAACCTGTGGAATCAACCGGTGGGAAAAACAAAACCGATACTGCGCGGGGCCGAAATCTTCGTCAGGGCCCTGAAAGATGAAGGGGTAAAACATGTTTTCGGCTATCCCGGCGGCGCCGTATTGCACATTTACGACGAACTGTACAAGCAGACCGAGGTGGAACATATCCTGGTTCGCCACGAGCAGGGCGCGGCGCACGCGGCGGACGGCTATGCCCGGGCTACGGGCCGTCCCGGCGTGGTGCTGGTCACCTCCGGTCCGGGTATCACCAACGCCATTACCGGTATTGCAACGGCGTACATGGATTCCATCCCCCTGGTCGTCTTCAGCGGCCAGGTTGCCACTTCCTATATCGGTAACGATGCCTTCCAGGAGGTCGATGCCATCGGCATTTCCCGGCCCTGCGTAAAACACAATTTCCTCGTCAGCGACGTGAAAGACTTGGCCGGCATCATGAAGAAGGCGTTTTTCGTCGCCTGCACCGGCCGTCCCGGTCCCGTTGTGGTGGACATTCCCAAGGACGTCACGGCAAATACCTGCGCCTACGAGTACCCGGAAACAGTGGACATGCGTTCCTACCGGCCCACCGTGAAAGGCCATCCGGGCCAGATCAAGCGGGCAATCAACCTGATGCTGGAGGCGCGTAAACCGATGATCTACACCGGCGGCGGCGTTATCCTTTCCGACGCCGACGCCGAGCTGACAGAGTTCACCCGCGCCCTGGGGTTTCCCATCACCAACACCCTGATGGGCCTGGGAGCATACCCGGCTACGGACCCGCAATTTATCGGCATGCTGGGAATGCACGGCACCTATGAAGCCAATATGGCGATGCACCAGTGCGACGTGCTGATCGCCATCGGCGCGCGCTTCGATGACCGCGTCACCGGAGACCTGGAGAAATTCTGCCCTCATGCAAGGATCATCCATATCGACGTCGACCCGTCCTCCATTGCCAAGAATGTGCCCGTGGATGTCCCCATTGTCGGTGACGTCAAGCATGTGCTGCAGGATATCAATGACGGGTTGAAGAACATCAGGGAGCGGCCCGACATCGGCGACTGGTGGCGCCGGATCAAGGATTGGCAGTCCATGGATTGCCTGCGTTTCGACAGGGACTCCAGCCTGATCAAGCCGCAACGGGTCATCGAACTCCTGTATGAACTGACCGGCGGCGATGCGTACGTGTCTTCCGACGTCGGCCAGCACCAGATGTGGGCCGCGCAGTTCTATAAATTCGACAAGCCGCGGCGCTGGTTGAATTCAGGCGGTCTCGGCACCATGGGGTTCGGCTTGCCGGCGGCGATGGGCGCCAAAATCGCCTACCCGGATGAAACGGTGGCCTGCATCACCGGCGAGGCCAGCCTGGTCATGTGCATACAGGAGCTTTCAACCTGCCTGCAGTACGATACCCCGATCAAGATCATCAATCTCAATAATCGCTACATGGGCATGGTAAGGCAATGGCAGGAGTTCTTCTACGAGAAACGTTATTCCCATTCCTACATGGATGCCTTGCCGGATTTTGTCAAACTGGCGGAGAGCTTCGGCCACGTGGGTATGTATATCGAGAAAGCCGTTGATGTGGAGCCGGCGCTCAAGGAAGCGCTGGCAATGGAAGACCGGCTGGTATTGATGGACTTCATCACCGATCAGACCGAGAACGTATATCCGATGATAGCCGCGGGCAAGGGGCAGCATGAAATGCACCTGGCGCCCGGTTCGGAAGAGCGGGAACTGGCCTGATGCGTCATATCCTGTCTCTCCTGGTCGAGAACGAGGCCGGGGCTTTGTCGAGAATTTCCGGCCTGTTTTCCGCCCGGGGCTTCAACATCGAATCGCTTACCGTGGCGGCCACGGAAGATCCCACCGTTTCCCGCATGACCATAGTCACGTCCGGTTCCGATGCGATTATCGAACAGATCACCAAGCACCTGAACAAACTGGTGGACGTAATAAAAGTCGTGGATTTGAATGAGAGTGAGCATATAGAAAGGGAATTGATGCTGGTCAAAGTCAGGGCTGACGATTCCTCCCGGGAGGAACTGATGCGTTTGAGCGACATTTTCAGGGGGCGCATCATCGACGTGGATGAGAATTCCTACACGATAGAGATTACCGGCAACGGCGACAAGCTGGATGCCTTCCTGAAGGCCTTGAAACCCGAGTTGATACTGGAGACCGTCCGCACCGGCGTTTCCGGCATCGCCCGCGGAGAAAAGGCAATCAGGGTTTAATGAATTGAGGGGTCAGAGTACGAGTAAATCCAGGGGTCAGAGTAAAATTATCGGAACTCCCGGATAACCCGGATATCGAAAATTATTTCTCAGATCCAGCAACAACTGAAATATAGAATAATTTTACTCTGACCCCTGGTATCCCCAGGCATCCATATAAGAGAACTGAAAGATGAATATTTATTATGACAAAGACGCGGACCTGTCCGTAATCAAAAGCAAAAAAGTGGCCGTTATAGGGTATGGGTCACAGGGCCACGCCCATTCCAACAACCTGAACGACTCCGGCGTGGAAGTATGTGTCGGTCTGCGCCAGGGTTCCTCATCCGCAGCCAAGGCGCAGGGGGCAGGCCTCACCGTGAAAGGTATCGAGGAGGCGGTCGGCTGGGCGGACGTGGTGATGATGCTGGCCCCCGACGAGCACCAGGCCGCGTTGTACCGGGCACAGGTTGCCCCGCACATCAGGGATGGCGCAGCGCTGGCCTTTGCCCATGGGTTCAACATCCATTTCCGCCAGATTGAGCCCCGCGCCGACCTGGACGTGATCATGATCGCGCCGAAAGGTCCCGGGCACCTGGTCCGTTCCACCTACGTGGAAGGCGGCGGCGTGCCCACCCTGATTGCCGTGCACCAGGATGCCTCCGGCCAGGCCGGGGATATCGCGCTGGCATACGCCAGCGCCAATGGCGGCGGGCGCGCTGGCGTGATTGAAACCAATTTCCGGGAAGAGACGGAGACGGACCTGTTCGGCGAGCAGACGGTACTGTGCGGGGGCATAACCGCGCTGATCCAGGCCGGATTTGAAACACTGGTAGAGGCAGGGTACGCGCCGGAAATGGCTTATTTCGAGTGCCTGCACGAGACCAAGCTGATTGTCGACCTGATCTATGAAGGGGGAATCGCGAATATGCGTTACTCCATCTCCAATACCGCGGAATACGGCGATTTTACCCGCGGGCCGAGGGTTATCGGCAGCGAATCGAAAAAAGTGATGAAAGAAATCCTGCAGGAAATCCAGACCGGGGATTTCGCCAGGGAGTTCATCATGGAAAACCAGACCGGCGCGCCGAAGATGAAAGCGATGCGCAGAATCAGCAAGCAGCACCAGATCGAGCAGGTAGGTGAAAGACTGCGCTCGATGATGCCGTGGATAAGGGAAAACAAGCTGGTGGACCAGGCAAAGAACTAGAGATATACGGGGTCAGAGTAAAATTATCGGAACTTCCAGATAACCCGGATATCGAAAATTATTTTTCTGGCCCCACAACATCCGAAATATCGAGTAATTTTACTCTGACCCCACAATTGCGGATATGACCAAGCGTCGCAGAGGAATATACCTCCTGCCCAACCTGTTTACGACATCGGCGCTGTTTGCGGGATTCTATGCGATCGTCGCCGCGTTCAATGCGCGCTATGAGCCTGCCGCCATCGCCGTGTTCGTAGCGATGATCCTGGACGGCATGGATGGCCGCATAGCCAGGATGACAAAGACGGAAACCGATTTCGGCGTTCAGTATGACAGCTTGTCGGACATGGTGTCGTTCGGACTGGCTCCCGCCCTGGTGGTATATCAATGGTCGTTGCAGGGCCTGGGAAAACTGGGCTGGCTGGCGGCTTTTATTTACGCGGCCGCGGCGGCATTGCGCCTGGCCAGGTTCAATACCCAGGCCGGCAGCGCCGACAAACGCTACTTCCAGGGACTGCCCTGTCCGGCGGCCGCGGCGGCCATCGCCGGCCTGGTCTGGTTCGACAGTGTCGGCCAACCGCTGGATGACTCTGCGATAACCTTCTTTGCATTCATCCTGACCATCCTCATCGGTCTGCTGATGGTCAGCAACATTCGTTATCACAGCTTCAAGCAATTCGATTTGCACGGCAAGGTGCCGTTTTTCAGCGTCCTGTTCATCGTCCTGGTCATCGCGCTGGTTGCCGTCAGACCCTCCGTGGTTTTGTTTTTGCTGGCGCTGATCTATGCCGCGTCAGGGCCCTTGATGACCCTGGTGCTGATCCGGCGCCACAGGAGCAAACGCGTCAGCCAGGAGTCAGCGGGGTCAGAGTAAAATTGCCCAAGATTGGAGGGGTCAGAGTAAAATTATTCGATGTTTCGGAGATTGCGGAGTCAGAGAAATAATTTTCGATATCCGGGTAATCCGGAGGTTCAGACAATTTTACTCTGACCCCATATATCCATAATATCTTGAATAAACAGTTGGCAAACGGGAAAAAATTGATTATGCTTGTCGTTGTGCTGTCACAGATGTAGGTGGTATATCATGTTTTTTCTGCCGTACACCGGATAGCTGAAACCCAGAATTCCATAATAATATTATTAAGGGGGAGAGCAGTATGAGTACGAGGGGAACCGTCAAATGGTTCAACAATGCGAAAGGATTTGGTTTTATCGAACCGTCAGATGGGGGAGATGATATCTTTGTACATTATTCTTCCATAAAATCTGAAGGTTACAAGACCTTGAATGAGGGACAGAGTGTTTCCTACACCGCTGAACAGGGACCGAAGGGATACCATGCCACGGAAGTGGTCGTTTTAAGCTGAGCAGGTTATTTTCGCTTGATAAAACCCCGTAATTTCGGGGTTTCAAATTGATCAGACTGATTATTGGGGTCAGAGTTGTTACTCTGACCCCTGCAATTGAACCATAACGTCATGGGGCTGTTTGAACAAGTTCTGGTCGGAATCCTGGCAATCGGCGTCCTGTTCCTGTTCTGGCCCGGGGCGAAGGCCGCGATGAAGAAAAGCAGGGAAGCGGAAAACCCCGACTGGTCAAGCGCGCTGATACCCATCGGCATCGTGGTGCTGTTCATCGTGTTTCTGATC
>JAPPLI010000121.1 GCA_028819495.1 Gammaproteobacteria bacterium
GCTCAAGCGCAGCACCCTGGCCATCGGCATGATGAACCTGGTGTATAACATGCGACGATTGTGTTACCTGCAAGGGGTCAGTGCGCCTGCTTGACGGAGAACAAGGATAAAATGGTGTCAGAACGACAGATGAAGGCCATAAAACGGCACGATGAGGGCGCTGGCGAGGTGATTGAAGACCCTGTGCGCCTTACTACATACAAATATATCAAAAAAGAACCTGATCAGACCTGAAATGGTCTATTTATAGAGGTTCCCTTATGTTGCTGCAGCCGGCAACCCGGCTCACGGTGACACCCTGGATGAAGTCAGGGAAAGAGGGTATCTGCTCTGCGGTATTACCGAGAACAGCCCGGCATTCAGCACCATCAATGAAAACGGGGAACGCGCCGGTATGGATATTGATCATTGCAAGACCGTCTCCGCGGCGGTATTCGGAAAAATAAGTGTTGAATATGTCTCTCTTACACCGCACACGGCATTTACCACGCTTCAATCAGGCAGTGTTGATCTTTTCTGCGGCGGCGCGTCCTGGACGTATCTCAGGGATACTGCGCTGGGTCTCGATTTCTCGGGGATATATTATTATGGCGGCCAGGGTTTTATCGTGCACAAGGACCTTGGCGTCAGCCGTGTCCGGGAACTGGATGGAGCAACTGTTTGTGTGGCCCAGGGAACAACCAACGAACAGAACCTTGCGGACTATTTTTATAGTCGCGGCCTGACCTATACGGCCCTTACCTTCAGCGATTTCGATAAGGGATTGCATGCCTATCACATGCGCCGTTGCGATGCCTTCACGACCAACCGGGCAGGGCTTGCCATAAGAGCCATGAAATTCCCCGACAGGGACCGCCATGTCATCCTGCCTGATCTGATTTCAAAAGAGCCGCAGGCTGCGGTCGTCCGGCAGGGCGACCCGCGCTGGCGTGACATTGTATTCTGGTCTCTTAACGTGAGGGTGGCGGCGGAGGAGTTGAATATAAACCAGTCAAACGTGGCCATGTTAAGGGCCAACTCAACCGATCCGGAAACAAGAAGACTGTTGGGGGTAACGGGCGGGCTGGGAAAGCGCCTGGGACTGTCCAATGAGTGGGCATACAACGTGATTTACCTGGTCGGCAATTATAATGATATCTGGACGCGTAACTTTGGTTACACCGGGCTGGAGCGCGGCCTGAATGCACTCTGGACAAATGGCGGCCTGCTTTTTGCCGTGCCGGTTCGTTGACAGGCAGACCTATCCGGTCTCGGGATCATAACCCAGGCTGGGTCCCAGCCAGCGTTCCGCCTGGCGCAGTTCCATGCCTTTTCTCAAGGCGTAGTCTTCGACCTGGTCGCGGTTGATCCTGCCCAGGCCGAAGTAACGCGCCGCGGGATGGGAGAAATACAGGCCGCATACGGACGCGGCCGGATACATGGCGTAATTGTCCGTCAGGGTTATCCCGGTATTCGCTTCGACCTTGAGCAGGTCCCAGATCAGCGGCTTTTCCGTGTGGTCCGGGCAGGCCGGATAACCGGGGGCAGGGCGGATCCCCTGGTACTTCTCGGCAATCAGCGCATCATTGTCCAGGGTCTCGTCCTCCCGGTACCCCCAGAATTCCTTCCTGACCCGCTGGTGCAGGCATTCTGCCAGGGCTTCCGCCAGCCGGTCTGACAGGGCTTTCAGCATGATGGCGCGGTAGTCGTCGTGGTCCTGTTTGAACTCGCGCAGTTTCTCTTCCATCCCGAACCCGGCAGCCGCGGCAAAGGCGCCTGTGTAGTCCTGTTTCCCGGTCGCTTTCGGCGCGACGAAGTCCGCCAGGGCGAGATTGGCCTGGCCCGGCGGTTTTCGGGTCTGTTGCCGCAAGCTGTGGAGTACGGTCAGCAACCCCCTGCGGTCATGATCCGCATAGACTTCAATATCGTCGTGGCCGATGGCGTTGGCCGGGAACAGGCCGAAGACGGCGCGCGCCGTAAACCATTTTTCCCGGATGATCATATCCAGCATCTCCAGGGCGTCGTCGTAGAGTTTCCTCGCTTCTGCGCCCACCGTGGCATCATCAAGGATGCGCGGGAAACGGCCGGCCAGTTCCCAGGCGACGAAGAACGGGGTCCAGTCGATGAAATCACGCAGTTCGGCCAGTGAATAGTCGTTGAATACCTGTATGCCCGTCATTTTCGGTGCAGGGGGTTCATAATCCTGCCAGTCTACCGGCAGGCGATTGCTACGGGCCTCGGCCAGCGACAGCCATTTTATCCCGGCCTGCCGGCCTTTGTGACGTTCCCGCAACGTCGCGTACTCTTCCTCGATCCGCCTGCAGAGATCGGTCTTCAGGTCTGCGCTGAGCAGGCTCTGCGCCACCCCGACTGCGCGGGACGCATCTTTCACGTGTATCACCGGCTGTGAATAACGCGGTTCGATTTTTACGGCCGTATGGGTGCGGGAGGTCGTGGCGCCGCCAATGAGCAGGGGGATATTGAAGTCCCGGCGTTGCATTTCCTGCGCCACATGTACCATTTCGTCCAGTGACGGGGTGATGAGGCCGCTCAGGCCGATAAGGTCGGCCTGGTTGTCCAGGGCCGTTTTCAGGATGGTTTCCGCAGGCGCCATGACGCCCAGGTCAATCACCTCGAAGTTATTGCATTGCAGGACCACGCCGACGATATTTTTCCCGATATCGTGGACGTCGCCTTTTACGGTAGCCATGACTATTCTGCCCTGGGAGCGGTAATCACCGGCGCCTTTTTTTTCCTCCTCGATGAACGGAACCAGCCAGGCGACCGCCTTCTTCATGACGCGCGCGCTTTTTACCACCTGGGGCAGAAACATCCGGCCCGCGCCGAACAGGTCGCCGACGATGTTCATGCCGTCCATCAGCGGGCCCTCGATGACCTGAAGCGGCCGGTCGTACTGTTGCCGGGCCTCCTCCGTATCGGCTTCGATCCAGGTGTCGATACCCTTTACCAGGGCGTGGGACAGGCGATCCTGCACGCTGTCACTGCGCCACGCCTGCTCATCCTGTTGCTTCCTGTTGCCTTCGGTGTCCCTGACCGTCCCGGCAAACCCGACCAGCCGATCGGTAGCGTCCGCGCGCCGGTTGAGCAGGACGTCCTCCACCCGTTCCAACAGGTCCGGCGCGATTTCGTCGTAAATGCCGAGTTGCCCGGCATTGACAATCGCCATGTCCATACCCGATTTCACCGCGTGGTACAGGAAGGCCGAGTGCATGGCCTCCCGCACCGGGTTATTGCCGCGGAACGAGAACGAGACGTTGCTCAAACCACCGCTGACCAAGGCGCCGGGCAGGTGCTCCTTGATCAGACGGCTTGCTTCAAAAAATGACACGGCATAATTATTATGCTCTGCCATGCCGGTGGCGACGGTCAGGATATTGGGGTCAAAGATAATATCCTCCGGGGGGAAACCGACCTCATCCACCAGTATCCGGTAGGAACGCTGCGCCACCTGGAAGCGCCGTTCGGTGGTGTCCGCCTGCCCCTGTTCATCGAAACACATTACCACGACTGCCGCGCCGTAGCGCCTGACCAGGCGCGCCTGTTCCCGGAATACATCTTCGCCTTCCTTCAGGCTGATGGAGTTCACCACGCCCTTGCCCTGGATACAGCGCAGTCCGGTCTCGATAACGGACCAGCGCGATGAATCGATCATGATCGGGACCCGGCTGATGTCCGGTTCGCCCGCGACCAGTTGCAGAAAGTCCTGCATCAACTGTTCGGAATCCAGCAGCCCCTCGTCCATGCACACATCGATAAGCTGGGCGCCGTTTTCCACCTGCTGGCGGGCGATATCCAGGGCTTCGTTCAGCTTCTCTTCCTTGACCAGTTTCAGGAACCTGGGAGAGCCTGCCACGTTGGTGCGCTCACCGATATTGATGAAATTGGCCGCAGGGGTCACGGTCAGCGCCTCCAGACCGCTCAAACGGCAACGAGGTGGGACTTCAGGAACAACGCGCGGCGCCCGGCTGCATACCTGCGCATTGATGCGGCTGATGTGCTCCGGCGTGGTGCCGCAACAACCGCCGACGATGTTGATAAAACCGCTGGCGGCGAACTCTTCGAGCACGCCGGCCATGTAGTCGGGCGTCTCGTCGTATTCGCCGAATTCGTTCGGCAATCCGGCGTTGGGATGTATGCTTATATGCGTATTCGCTATATTAGAAAGTTCTTGAATATATTGCCGTAAGTCTTTAGCACCCATAGCACAATTAAGCCCAACCGCAAGTGGGTTGGCATGTCGCACGGAGTGCCAGAAGGCGGCATTGGTCTGGCCGGTGAGAGTGCGGCCCGAGGCGTCGGTGATGGTGCCGGAGATGATCAGCGGCAGGCGCTGCCTGCTTTGTTCGAAACAGGTCTCGATGGCATAGATGGCGGCCTTGGCGTTGAGCGTGTCGAAGATAGTCTCCAGCAGCAGGATGTCCGCGCCGCCTTCCACCAGTCCCTGCACGGCCGTGACGTAGGCGTCCGCCAGTTCCGCAAAGCTGATATTGCGGAAACCGGGCCGGTTCACGTCCGGCGAGATGGAAGCGGTGCGGTTGGTGGGACCGAGCACGCCGGCCACGAAACAGGGTTTTTCCGGCGTGGAGCTTGCGTCGGCGGCCGCGCGGGCCAGTATGGCGCCGCTCCGGTTCAGTTCACGGACATGGTCCTCCAGTTCGTAATCGGCCATGGCAATGGCCGTGGAATTGAAGGTATTGGTGCAGATGATGTCCGCGCCGGCATCGAGAAATGCTGTATGTATGTCCCGGATAATGCCGGGCTGCGTCAGCGTCAGCAGGTCGTTGTTGCCTTTCAGGTCGCAACCGTGCCCGGCGAACCGGTCGCCGCGGTAATCAGCCTCCTGCAGGCCATAGGACTGGATCATGGTGCCCATGGCCCCGTCCAGCAGCAAAATGCGTTCCTTCAGCAGCCCGCGCAGTTGTCGTTCGGTCTCGCTAACCATAATGATTTCCGGGGTCAGAGTAAAAATTCTTCGAATTTCTTACTCTGACCCTGCATTTCTCAGGAGGCAGGGAAGTGATGGAACCGGACTGCCTCACTTATCTTGTCATTCAAAAATAAGTGAGCGCCGTTGGTTTGTGCTTGCGGGCCTTACCCGAGCCTGGCAGGCACAGCCCGTCGCAACGCTCCTCAGGTAAGGCAGATATACTGCAC
>JAPPLI010000070.1 GCA_028819495.1 Gammaproteobacteria bacterium
CTGGGAGCAGCACGGCATAGCCAGGACCGTACTGCTTTCATGGCAACTGAGGTGCCGTTATGCAATCGGCGCCGACCCCCACAAACTTGCCGGGAAGTATAATTAAACAAAAGACGGCATTGCTGGTTTTCACGAGAACGCCCGATCCGGGAAACGTGAAAACCCGCTTGTTGTCGGTGATGGACGCGCCGCGCGCCGCGGCAATCCAGGCCGGGTTATTGCAACGCACCCTGGAAACGGCGCGCGCATCGACAACGGATGATATCGAACTTTGGTGTACGCCGACTACGCAGCATCCCATCCTGCTCGAACTTGAGGGCAGGTTTTCGCTGACGCTGCGCACGCAGGCCGGCGCCGGCCTGGGTGAACGCATGTGTTTTGCCATGGAGCAGGCCCTGGAGCGCTACCGGCACGTGGCGCTGATCGGCAGCGACTGCATGGACCTGGCCGCGTCGGATATCGACCTTGCCCTGGAACAACTGGCCGCCGGGACAGACATAGTCCTGGGCCCGGCCCTGGATGGCGGCTATTATCTTATTGGACTTTCCAGGTTATACCGGCAACTGTTTGCCGGCATCGAGTGGGGTACGGACCGGGTGCTGGAGCAAACCAGGGAGCGCGTTGCGCAGTTGGGATTGAAACTGTTTGAATTGCCGGTGCGCCGCGACCTGGACCGCCCCGGGGACCTGCGCTACCTGTAAGCCGGGCGCGGTAGCCGACGAATTTTATTGGTTACCAGGCTGTTTTTCTTCCTGGGGCCCGTATTGCCGGATGAATTTGCGCGACAGCTTTTCCGCCTCTTCCAGTTCCTCTGCCGACAGGTTCTCGCGGGCCGCCGGCAATGCATCGATGGACTTCCGGTGCTGGTGCTCGGCCCCGGTGCGGTACCAGGCATAAGCGTATTCAAAGTCCCTCGGCACCCCCCTGCCGCTCATGTACAGCTCCGCCAGCCGATACTGGGCCTGCTTGATGCGTTGCTCTGCCGCCTTGCGGAACCACTGGGCGGCTTCCTCGTAGCTCTGCCCTACGCCCTGGCCTTGCAGGTACATCATGGCGACGTAATACTGGGCGAGACCGTCCTCACGGGTTTCGGCCAGGGAACGCATGGTGTTGTAGGCCTGTTCGTAGTCGCCCCGATTGTAGGCGAACACGCCGTCGATAAAATCCGCGAGCGCCGGCCCGGCCCATACACACGCCAGGAAGATAACCGTGAGAAGTTTTTTCATAAGCGCAATTATACCTTGAGTAACTTCCGGGGACAGAATTAGGAACCTCTGATTAAGTCAGAGGTTCCTACGATACAGGGATGTATCGTCAAAATCAATGACTGTAAAGCATTGATTTTGAGAGCAATACAAAAATCGCATTTTTGTATTGCGTGCTCTGACAAGTCCTGGACGGACTTGATCAGAGCTTCCTTAGTTCCGTCCCCCGTATTCATTTTCCAAGTTCGGACAGCAATTCCGCGATGGACCGGGCGGACTGGCCGGGCGCCATCAGGTGAACGCCGGCGATGCCGTCAATCTTCTGTATGCGTTCGATCAGTTCGATGCAGATGCGCCGGCCCTCCTGTTTCGGGTCGCTGCTGTCTTCAAGTCGTTGAACCAGGGAGTCCGGGAAAACCACGCCCCAGAGATTCTCCCGCATCCACCTGGCGGACCGGGCGGAAGCCGCGGGACCCAGGCCGATGAGAATGCCGGCCCTCTCCGCTATGCCCCATTCTCCCATGTAGCCGGCGTACGCCTCGATCAGGCCGATGTCGTAACACAACTGGGTCTGTATGAAACGCGCGCCTGCATCTATCTTTCTGGTGATACCGGGCGGGACACTCCTGTCATCAGGCTGTTGCGGTACGTCCGCAGAGCCGATGATGAAATGGGGAGGAGGATCGATCTCCCTGTCGTTCGGCAGGATGCCTTTCTCACTCATGTCCCGGGCGAGGGCGACCAGGGCGGTGCTGTCGATATCATGGACCGCCCTGGCCTCGGGCTGGTCGCCCCTGGCCGGGTCGTCTCCCGTCAGCAGCAGCAGGTTGGAGACGCCGAATGCCGCGCAACCGACCAGGTCGGCGCACAGCGCAATACGGTTGCGGTCGCGGCAGGTCAGTTGCAGCACCGGCTCCATGCCGTTGACCGCGAGCAGGGCGGCGGCGGCGGCGCTCGACATGGTGGTCCTGGCTGCGGCGCCGTCCGTAACATTGATGGCTTCCACCCGCCCGTTCAGCATACCGGCCTCTTCCAGCAGGCTGCCGGCAGAGGCCGCCAGCGGCGGCACCACTTCAGCGGTAAAACAGAACCTGCCTTCGTTGAGTGAGGTTTCCAGGTTATTCATTACTATTGTCCTGGGGTCATTATATACGGAATATCCGGGCCAGCACCCGGTGCACGGCTTCCGGCTGCTCCGACAACATCATGTGTCCGCAATCCTCCAGCGTATCCACCTGTGCCTGCTCCAGCGCGTCGATGAGGCCGGCTGCCGACGCCGGCGGCGTCATCCGGTCCTGTGTTCCGAGGACCAGGTTTGCCGGTATCGGGATGTCCTGCGCCGCCGCTATCCCGTTCGTGTATTCGTTGCAGGCATTAAGGTCCGTAAACAGGACGTTGTCCAGGGACCGTTCCAGTAAGCGCATATTGCTGTGCATGATATGGATGCCGGCAACGGGGTTGCCGCCCAGTTGCGAGCGCCAGGCGTGGGCATACAGCATGATCATGTCGATCGCGCTGTGATGGTTCCCGCGCGCCGCATTCAGCAGGGGTTCGGCCACCGGCATGGGCGCCGCCGCCCCCAGCAATACGAGCCTGCTGATCCCGGCCTGCGCCCGGTGCGCCGCCTCCAGGGCAACCAACGCTCCCATGCTGTGGCCCACCAGGGCGGCATCTTCAAGTTCCAGGGCCTGGATTACATCAAGCAACCAGGCTGCGTTCGCTTCTATTGACGGCAGCGGTTCTCCCCCGGAGCGGCCGTGGCCGGGCAGGTCCACGGCGATGGAATTGAACTGCTTTTTGGCGAAATAGCGGTTGAACAGGGTCCAGACCGTGTGATCGAGACCGGCGCCATGAATAAAGATGATGCCCGGCAGACCGGGCATGAATTCTTCACGGCCGGTCGCGGCAAATACACTATGACTATCTACTCTTATTTCCATTTGTCTGCAGTCCGACATCGTCATACCGGGCTGGACCCGGTATCCAGTGAAACAGAGTGTCGCCGGAGGCGACGCATTATTTGACTGGATTCCGGCTTTCGCCGGAATGGACGGTAAAATTACATTTCTATTTTTGTGATTGATACAACGCCCGTTCCAGGTCGTTGACCAGGTCTTCCGGGTCTTCCAGGCCGACCGACAGCCGCACCAGTCCTTCACTGATGCCGGCCTGTTTCAGGGCGTCATCGTCCATGCGGCTGTGGGTGGTCGAGGCCGGATGGATCACCAGGGATTTTGCATCGCCCACGTTGGCCAGGTGGGAAAACACCTGCAGGGATTCGATGAACCTGCGGCCCGCCTCGCGCCCGCCTTTCAGTTCAAAACTGAACACCGAACCGCATCCCCCGGGCAACAACTTTTTTGCCAGATCGTGGTCCGGATGATCCGGCAGTTCCGGGTAAGTAACGTATTCCACGGCCTCGTTACCGGTCAGACACTCAACGATCAGCCTGGTATTGGCCACATGCTTGTCCATTCTCAGCGCCAGCGTTTCCACACCCTGCAGGATGTAAAACGCGTTGGCGGGGCTGAGCGCCGCGCCGAAGTCCCTCAGACCCTCGCGCCGCGCCCGGTGCAGGAAGGCATCCGGGCCGAAATCCTCGGCGAAATCGATGTCCAGGATCCCGTCGTACGGTTCCGTCAGGGTCGGGAATTTGCCGGAGGCATCCCAGTCGAAGCGGCCGGAATCCACGACGATGCCGCCGATGGCGACGCCGTGCCCGCCGATAAACTTGGTGAGGGAGTGGATGACGATATCCGCGCCGTGATCGAAGGGTTTCAGCAGGTAAGGCGTGGTCAGGGTCGAATCCAGCATCAGCGGGACCTGCGCCGCGTGGGCTACGCCGGCAACCGCTTCGATGTCGAGCACTTCACAACGGGGATTGCCGATGGTTTCGGCATAAACCAGGCGGGTTTCCGGGCGGATGGCCTGCCTGAACGCTTCCGGGTTGCGCGGGTCCACGAAGGTCGTCTCGATGCCGAAACGGGGCAGGGTATAACTGAACAGGTTATGGGTGCCGCCGTACAGGGCGTGGGATGCGACGATATGGCTGCCGCCGTCCATCAGCGTGCATACCGCCAGGTGGATGGCGGCCATGCCGCTGGCCGTCGCCACCGCGCCGGTGCCCCCTTCCAGCCCGGCAATGCGTTCTTCCAGCACCGCCACCGTCGGGTTGGAGATGCGGGAATAGACGTGGCCCGACCTGGCGAGGTCGAACATGGAGGAGGCCTGGTCCGTTTCGTTGAACACGAACGAGGTGGTCTGGTAGATGGGCGCGGCGCGCGCGCCGGTCACCGGGTCAGGGCGTTGCCCGCCGTGCAGGCTGATGGTATCGAAGCCGGGGTATTTCAGTTTGGCCATTTATATCTCGTAAACAGTTTTTGTTTTATTATACTGGAGGTTGGGATAAACAGAATCAATTGAACAAATATGGCGGAACAGGACATTCTCAATACCGCGCAGCAATGGCTGGCCGAGGGCCGGGACGTCGCCCTGGCGACCGTGGTCGAGACCTGGGGGTCGGCGCCGGTCCCCGGCGGCAGCCAGTTGCTGGTGGACGGGCAGACCAACTTCATCGGCTCCGTTTCCGGGGGTTGCGTGGAGACAGCCGTCATCGGTGAGGCGGAAGAAGTCATCAGGACCGGGCAGCCGCGTATGCTGGAATACGGCGTGACCAACGAGATGGCCTGGGAAGTCGGCCTGGCCTGCGGCGGACGCATCAAGGTCTACGTGGAACCCATACGCTAGTACTCTTTCCAGGTGATATTGCCATGTTCAGAGCCACACAGCGACGACAAGACAAGGCGCAGCCCGCCGGGAATGGCGAGTCCTTGCCAAGGGCTGCAACGCCGTATTGGCGTCGCTGTGTGGCTCCCTTCGGGCGGGCCGGGAAGCGGTCGCCCGCGGCGTTGCGCCGCTTGGCAAGGACTCGCCATTCCC
>JAPPLI010000127.1 GCA_028819495.1 Gammaproteobacteria bacterium
GGCAAGGTCATTTACACCAAAGGCTATGTCATGGCCAACGTTGACAGCGTCGATCTTACCGTTTACGGCGTCGGCGGGCACGGCGCCTATCCGCATCGCACCAAGGACCCTGTCGTGTTGTCCGCCCAGATCATCAACGCCCTGCAGACCTTGGTATCACGCGAGTTGAAACCCATTGACGCCGGCGTGGTCACGGTCGGCTCGATTCACGGCGGCACCAAACACAATGTCATCCCCGACAAGGTGCATCTGCAATTGACGGTGCGCTCCTATACGGATGAGGCCCGAGCTACGTTACTTGAAGGGATAAAAAGGATAGCAGAAGGCCAGGCCATGACTATGGGACTGCCCCGGGACAAATTGCCCGTAATGAAGATTAAGGATGAATCCACCCCCTCCGTGTATAACAACCCGGAACTGGCTGACCGCATTGTCAAGGTTTTGAGGACGAAGTTCGACGATGAACGCCTTATCCCCGGAGAACCCGTTATGGGTGGTGAGGATTTCGCCCAGTACGGCCGTGTGGAACCGAAAATACCCAGTCTTTTTCTCTGGATTGGCGGTGTAGAGGCCGATAAATATGCCAGGGCCATGGAATCGGGTGAGGTTCTGCCCTCCCTGCACTCCCCTTTCTTCGCCCCGGACCCGCAACCGACCATCACGACCGGCGTTGAGGTGATGACCACCAGCGCCCTGGAATTACTGGGTTCGGATTAAATCATTCCCATCAGCAAAGTCGCAATCCCGAGAAAACTTAAAAAACCCATAACGTCAGTTACGGTCGTTAAAAAAATGGAAGACGAGGTGGCCGGATCCTGGCCCGCCTTGATTAACAGGATGGGGATCAACGCGCCGGAAACCGATGCGATAATCATGGAAGCAACCATAGACAGGCCGATGATCAGGCACAGGCCCAACGACTGACTCCAGATATACACACCCAATGCGGTTGTCAGCGCCACCGCAATGCCGTTCCATAAACCCACGTTGAATTCCTTGAATACCAGCCGGAACCAGTGACGCGGCCAGACTTCACGCAGAGCCAGGCCGCGCATGGTCACCGCCAGGGCCTGGGCGCCGGTATTTCCCGATTGCCCGGCCACAACCGGCAATAACACGGCCAGGGCTGTTACCTGGGCGATGGTATGTTCAAATACGCCGACTACGGCCGCTGCCAGGAATGCGGTGGCAAGGTTTACCTGTAACCACGGCAGGCGTTTCTTGATTGCGAAAGATGCGTCCGACAACGCCCGCTCGTCCTTGCTGACGCCCACCATTGTCTGCATATCGATGACGGCTTCTTCCCTGGCCGCGTCGATGAGGATATGGTGCTGGATAATTCCGATCAGGTGTCCATCCGCATCCACTACGGGCAATTCCGTCAAGCGTTGTTTCTCGAAGATATCCAGCAACTCTTCGCGGGAAGTCGTTACCCGGGCTATTGCCCTGGCCGGCAGAACCATATCACCCAGACGATTCTCCCTGCGCGCCAGGACCAGGTCCTGCAATTCAACAATGCCGGTCAATGTATTCTCATCATCCGTGATAAACAAGACCCTGAACCCTGTCTGCTTGTGAACGCGCAGTTTTTTCACTACATCCCGCACCTTCATGTCCCGGGTATAGTAAACCAGCCTGGTGTTCATCAGGGCGCCTGCGCTATTGGGTTCATAACTTAATGCCCGCTCGAAATCCTGAACGACGTGAGAATTCAACAGAGCGAGGTATCGCCTGCGTTCCTCGTCGGACAGAGAAGATAAAACAAGTGCACCCCTGTTGGGGTCGATCCTGGAAAGCACCTGTTGAATCGACTTGTCATCCAGGTTTGCCAGCACGCGCGCGCCGATGACAGGCGACAGCATTTCCCAGATGCTGACCGACAAAGCGTGCGGCAGGCTTTGTAGCACTTCGGTTATCTGTTCCGCCGGTAATTCTTCAATGTAATGGACCGCTTCTGCCGGGTAGTTCTGAAAGAAGTCCTGGCGCAGGGAAGCGCTGATATCGGCGATTGAACCTTTCATTTCAGGATCGTTCAGGCTGGGCTGAGGTACTATAGCCGGACAGCATGTCCGCACAGGTGGTCCAGAACAGTTCGCCTAACGAAAACATGCCGTCCGCAACGTCGCCGGTCAGCGCCGGGCTGGCGGGCGCCGTATTCAAGGTATTCTGCACCATGTCCCTGTGTAATACACCTGCCAAACGGCCTCCCCTGTCGACGACAGGCAGCGCCGAAACCTGCCTCCACACGGGGTGACTCCCTACCGATACAAGCGCCTCCCGTGGAGACAACCGGTGTATCGGCGGTTTACAAACCTGTGAGACATCGGCCGTATGATCGGCAAACAACAAGTCCTTCAGGGGAACCACGCCGACGAACTGTTGCTCGATTCCTGTCACAAACAAGGTGTCGGATATATGCTCCCGGTATTTTTTCAGGAATGCCCTGGCCTGTTTTACGGTCAGACCTTCGTTCAAGGTAACCGGGTTGCTGTCCATCTCGGCTCCCACGCTCCCCTTTGGAAAACGCAGGATTGTTTTAATCCGGTAAGGGACGCCGTCACTGGCAAGCAGCGCTTTTTTTCCCGGCGCCGGCATATCCCTGACCAGGGCGGCAGCATACTGGATGGGCAGGGCCTTGATGAACTCCACGGCCTGCTCCGTCTCCAGTGCCTCCAGGTAATGGCAGGCGCTGCGCCTGCCCAAGTGACGGACTATGCTTGCCGCCTGTTCCGTGGATAATGTTGTCAGAAAATCCCCCATCTCATCCGGGTCGACAGATTCCAGCAAACGCGCCACACTATCCGCATGTTTTTCTATGAAGCGCTGTACGACAGGGTCGGCCGCCATCTAATCTTCTCCGTCCAGCAGGATACATGTCTGCTCCTGGAACAGCTTTGCCGGAATTATGGCCTGGCCTGTCCCGGTATCGAGTATCACCGCGGTTTTTGATAATTCGGAAATCTCTCCTTCCAATTCACCGACTCGGATACGCTGTCCCTTCTGGTAGTGCCTGCCCAGGTTTCTGAGCGCGATAATATTGGCAACCGTCGTCCCCGCGCCGACGCCGAATGCCAGGGCCAGGGCCAGCATTACTGCGGACGCCAGTATGACCATCAACTGTGCCAGCAGGTCCACCTCAACGCCCAGTTGGCCCAGGCCGATGATAATTGTAAGGGTTATCACCAGGATCCTTGCGGTAGTTCCCAACTGTTCTGCTTGCTGGATGCGGGACCCACCCAGTCTGGTGGTTAGTTTTTCCCGGGTAAAGTCGCCCAGCACGAAGCCTGCCCAGATGATCAGCGCGGCGACCAGGATAGAAGGGGAATAGTCAATGACCTTGTTCAGCCATTCGGCGATGCCGGGCAAACCAAGACTCTTCGCCGCGGCAGTGACGAAAAATAAAATTACGAGCCAGTATATGATTGTCGCTATGATGCGTGTGATGGGCCAGCGCACGCGAAAATAGTAGGAACTGATACCTACCCTTTGCGCAAACCGTTCCAGCCATTGCCCCAGGCGGACAATCAATGAACGGCTGAGGGCCGCAACGAACAGGCCCGCAACCAGCAGCACCACAGCGCTGAACAGGCTAGGCAGGTAGGCCACGAATGTGGATACAAACTGGTCAAAACTATTGGTTAACAGTTCTTTCCAGTTATCATATTGCTGCTGCATGAGACCCTCTCCAAGATGCAGGTATATTATACTTTGGTGTCAGATATGAATGAAATCAAGTCATTTCCACAACAGAGCGGGCAACTGGAAAGCCTCTCCAGGCAGCGCTTATGGCTGCAGGTACTCATAGCGATCGCACTTGGTGTCGGGTTCGGCATGTTGTTCGGACCGACCACTGGACTTGTTTCGGCAGATACCTCGGTGCTGATCGGTAACTGGGTCGCGCTGCCCGGCAAGCTGTTTCTGCTGGCCATCCAGTTTGTCGTGGTGCCCTTGATCGTGGCTTCAGTGATTCGGGGTATCGCCGATGAAGGCGCTTCAGGGAGTCTGGGCGTTCTCGGCGCGCGTACGGTATCGTTCTTTGTCCTGACTACCCTTGCAGCTGTTGCGATCGGACTATTCGTTGCAGGCGTCATAAAACCCGGCAACTATATCGACAATCTACTGGTCAATTCAGCGTTAAGCGGCACCGGCGCCGGGGCAGCACCTGCCGCGCAACCGATGAGCACACCCGGCGCCGACGAAATCCCCGATCTTATCGTCAGCCTGTTCCCCCGTGACCCGTTGACTACTTTTGTCGGCGGCAACATGTTGCAGATTGTCGTGGCGGCAGCCATCATCGGCATCGCCCTGGTGATGACGAGCGCCGAGCAGCGCCGTCCGGTCATCGACCTGCTGGCCTCGATCCAGGCCGCCTGCATGGTCATTGTCGGCTGGGCGCTGCGTTTTACGCCCATTGCCGTGTTCGGTCTGCTGGCACAGATTAGCAGCCGGGTCGGCCTGTCCGTGCTGCTTGGCACAGGCATGTACGTGCTCAGCGTATTGGTTGGCCTGCTGTTCCTGTTTCTGTTCTATCTGGCTATCGTGAAACTGGTAACCCGGCAATCAGTGATCGGCTTTCTCAGCGCCGGACGCGAGGTCATTCTGCTGGCGTTCTCGACATCCAGTTCGGCCGCGGTGATGCCGGTGACGTTGACTGTGGCAGAGCAGAAATTGAATGTCCGGCCCCAGGTCGCCCGTTTTGTGGTGCCGCTGGGCACCACCATCAACATGGGCGGCACCGCGCTCTACCAGGGTGTGGCAACCCTGTTCCTGGCGCAGGTATTTGGTATTGAGATCGGAATGACGGGTCTGCTCCTGGTCGTCGTGATGGCAACCGGCGCGGCAATAGGATCACCCGGTACACCGGGCGTTGGCATCGTCATCCTTGCGACGATTCTGAACAGCGTCGGCGTCCCGGCGGAAGGAATCGCGCTAATTCTGGGCGTGGACCGTTTACTTGATATGTGCCGTACCGCTGTCAACGTGACCGGCGACCTGGTCGGTTGTGTGACTATCGACCGCTCGCTGGCAGAACCTGACCCCCTGCCGGATAAGAAGTAATCGAAACTGCGCTTGAAAAATTCTATCTCATCCCCACTTTTTGTACCGGTAGCACA
>JAPPLI010000030.1 GCA_028819495.1 Gammaproteobacteria bacterium
CCGTAACCGTCTGATATACAACAAGTTCGTTCACGCCTATGTTAAACTTGGGTTAATCGGTTTTATCAGCAGCCTCCAGTTTACAAAAATGCCTGACCTGGGGGGGTTGACGTTAATGGTCAGTATATTTGGACTGTCGTTGGCCGTCTTGTGGAATGGATTTGTTGCTTACGGCGTTGCCTTATTACGCCGGCCATCACATAAACATGTTTCCTATATTATTTTCTGTGGAGGTGCAGGTGCGACGATAACCCCCCTGGTTAGCGGGATATTTGTGGAGTCGTTTGGAGTTTCTGCAGTGCTTGATGTAGTGGCTGCCTTGTATGGCATAGTGTTTCTCACGATTGTAATACATGGTATCGCCCTGAAAATAAAAACCGGGTAACAGGAATATTCTGACACTGTTAATATCACACTGGACGGCTGTGAACCGAACTCACGTAGATAATTTTCTCACGAGAGACTGAAAATGCTTTATGAAAAATTAAAAATGCTGCCAAAAACGGAGTTGCACCTTCATCTGGGCGGTTCGGTAAATGCGAAGACATTTATTGAATTGGCAAACAAACACGGCTTACATATTCCTGTTGAATATGAGGAACCGGATGATTTGTATGATTACGATAACCTGGCAGATTTCCTTAAGGTATATTCATTAATTTCACAAGCGTGTATAGACAAGGATGATTTTCATCGCATTACCTATGAATGCCTGTCGAGATGTGCTGAGCATGGGGCCAGGTATGTCGAACTTTTCTTCAGTCCGGAAGAACATCTAAAGTATGGCGTTTCCTATCAAACAATTTTAGATGGCATCATTGCAGGAGCTGACGACGCGGAAAAAGACAGGGGTGTAACGTATCAACTGATACCGGCGATAAACCGTGAGTTGGGTCCGGAAAGAGCGATTCAATTTGTTGATATGGTTTGTGCCTACAAACGGGACGATATTATCGGTATTGGATTGGATTTCGATGAAACGGCAAACCCACCGCAAGTATTTGAGGCAGCATTTAATCTGGCTACAAAAAACGGATTACATAAAACATCACATGAAGGCGAAGTCGGGCCTGCATCAAATGTCGTCAATTCCATTGACGTGTTAGGTTGTGAACGGGTCGACCACGGTTATCATATCGTTGACGATGTTCAACAAATGAACCGTTTTGCGCAAGAACAAATCTTATTTACGGTTTGTCCCGTCACAACTACCGTTACCACAAAGTGGCGGGATTTAGACGCGGAAGACCATGCAATTAGGGTCATGGCAGATGCGGGCCTTAAAATAATGATAAATTCAGACGACCCACCCATGCTGCATACCGACCTCACAAACGAATACATACTCATGGTGGATAAGCTCAAATTTGGAATCGAAGACATCAAGACATTCATTTTAAACGGGATTGACGGCGCCTGGTTGGATGAGTCAACAAAGCGCCAGTGGCGTTCAGAGTGGTCTGCTGAGATTGACAGGATAATTCTGGAATAAAATCAACCCCTTGTATAGACAGAATATTTCATTACAGATTGTGATGGCCGGAAATGAATACAGATTCGAATAATTCCAGTTTCAGGGGGACACCATTCAATTCGCGTACCGAGCCGTTGAATCTCTTTGTGAGATGGATAGCCTGGGATATCTATCATGTTGTTGATGTATTCAGCGGTCTCGATGATGAACTGAAGGCTATTCGCGAAGAAGTCGCGGTAATTGATATGTCCCCGCTTTCGAAATTTGATATCTCAGGACCGGATGCACAGCGATTTACCAACTATGTCATTACACGTGATGCAAGCAGGATGGAGGTTAACCAGGTTATTTATACACCATGGTGTGATCATAACGGCAAGGTCGTCAGTGACGGCATGGTTTTTCGCATGAATGAAGACAGGTTCCGTATCACCGGTGATCCGAGTCATGGCTGGCTTAAGCAAAATGCGGGAGGCTTTGATATAACAATCACGGAAGTTACACACGAACGGGGCATCCTGTCATTACAAGGCCCAAAATCCCGGGAAGTCCTTGAGGCGGCAACAGCAGAGGACTGGTCGGATATTAAATTTTCACGGATTCGTGTCGTAAAGATCGGGGGGGTCGAGGTGGAAGTTGCCAGGCAGGGATTTACAGGCGAACGCGGCTATGAATTGTGTGTCGCCAAAGATGATGGGGTGGCTTTGTGGGATGCAATCATGGAGGCAGGGAAAGCTTTCGGCATTAAGCCCGCAGGCTATCTCGCGTTGGATACTGCCCGTATTGAGGCCGGCCTGGTCATTCCGGGGCCGGATTTCACCAATGGCGGTGTGGAAACTGATGCAATCGGCGCCCCGATAGAAGTCGACTCGGAAAATATGGCTTCCCCGTTTGATCTGGGCGCCGGTCAGTTCATCGATTTTGAGGGTGATGATTTCCTGGGTAAGGCAGCATTGCTGAAAGAAAAGGAAGCGGGCGTCAGGCGCAACAGGACAGGATTACTTATAGAATGGCAAATGATCGCCGACCTGTATACCGGGCAGGGATTGGCGCCGGTCGTAGTTCCGACACCGATATGGTACCCGCTAACGGTGATGAAAGACGGCAGAAAGATCGGCCGCGCAACCAGCATCGCCTGGAGCCCGACAATCCAGAACGTTATTGCCTTCGGGCACCTGGAAAAAGAATATTGCGAACCGGGTACGGATGTAACTGTTGAATTTTACGTCAAGGATAAAGCCGGTCCGGTGAATGCCAGGGTGGTAGATTTACCTTTTATCGATTTACGACGGGCCAGATAATATAATCCACGGTTTTACATCCTTATAGCGAGACATGCATAAGTTCCATTTCAAAGATTTTGACTACCTGGTTGTACAACCATCCCCGGATCATGTAATTATCGGCGGCAGTGTTTACGTCGAAGGCGACACGATTAAAGCTGCAGGAGATGCTGCGGAAGTAGAAAAGCAGATTAAGGATAACGACGATGTGAAGGTTATTGACGGCAAAGGCAAGCTGCTTATGCCCGGTCTTGTGGACGCCCATGCGCACATCGGTGACTGGTGTTCCCAGATCTGTTACAACTCCCTGAACTTCGATATGATTGAGGAAGTTGATCAGATCCTGGATATCTATTTCTGGCCGGCGTGGGCCTGGTACACGGCAGAAGCTGCCTATGATTTCACCTTGTTCGGTCTCGCCCACATGCTCAAACACGGCACCACCTGCTCCAGTAACAATTATCTCTGGGCGGGGCCAACGATACGGGCATTATCGGATTCCGGCGCGCGTGGTATTAACCATGCCAACCTGCTTACTATTATCCAACGTAAGGATGGAAAGAACGGCGAAGAGCAACTGGCCCGGATTGAGGAGACCATATCAGAATATCATGAGCCAGATGGCCGTGTGCAGGTGGGTGTGGGGCCTGACACACCCTGGAATGTCCAGAGCGACATTCTGGTCAAGGGCATGGAACTGGCGGAGCGGCATGATCTGCAATATGGCATCCACATCGCAGAGGGGTTTGCCGAGATGGAAGAGTGTGAAAAACTCTGGGCCGGGAAAGGCGGTTATATGAAACATCTGCTGGACCTGGGATTGCTGACGCCGCGGACCCTGGTCTGGCACGGCATCGCATTTAACCACGAACAGATCGACATCCTGGCCGAGAGAGACGTTGCCGTTGTTCACTGTCCGATGCGCTGTCCGGAATTCCGTTACAATACTCATCTCGCTTACATGCTGCATAAGGGAATGCGTGTCGGTCTTGGCACCGATCACGCGCCGCATAATATTTTCCGTTCCATGTACGGTTGCCGATTGCTACAGGATGCCACACAACGTGAATACCATCTGGAAAATCCCTGGACACCGCTTGAACTGGCAACACAGGGTGGTGCGCGTGCGCTGAGACTTGAAGACCAGATAGGCACTCTGGACATCGGCAAAAAGGCGGATTTGATTACTTACGATATCAGCCGCGAGAGCAGCTTTTTTCCGCATACGGAGGCGACTGTCATAATGGGGCTGATCATGCAGGGTCCGAGCGGCACAACACAGGATGTCATGGTAGACGGAAAACTGCTCAGACAAAACGGCGAATTCACCGAGTTGGATGAAGACGACCTATGGGAACGTACCAGCCGCCGGATTAATGAGTTTAAGGACTATTACTACGATGGCCTGAAACAGGGGAAGCAGATGGTCGTTCGCAATCATCCGGACTATGCGGGAATCTGAACGCCGGCCTGACATTTTCCTGAATTCGAAAGCGGGTATTACAAATCATGTGGCAAGCACTATAAGTGTCACCTTGTAATAACATGCCGTGAAACAAAAAACGATCACTGTCGTCGGTGCAGGCATTGCGGGTCTTGCAGCAGCCTACGATCTGCAAAGGGCTGGCTATGACGTTAACGTACTGGAAAAATCAACATGGGCCGGCGGGCGTATGGCAAACTTCCGGCAGGGCCGGATGGTGCTCGAGACCGGGGCGAGTTACATCTTCAATTTTTATGGAGAAATGATGGATCTCATCAAGGAGTTGGGCGTTGAAAAGACACTCATCGAGATCCCCTATCATTCCGTCCAGGTTGTGAGACCTGACGGTGCACACACATTCAGCTACGGCAGCAATGCCTTCAAATTGCTATTCAACCCCGCGTTATCCTTTCGTTCGAAATGCCGGCTCCCGGCTGTTTTACTGGAACTGTTCATGGCCCGGTCCGGGATTGATCCTGATTTTGTGGAAACCGCGGCCGGCTATGACGATGCTGATATGGAAACTTATCTTACCCGCAAGGTTGGGCGCGACTTCGTGGACGGATTTGCGGCGCCTGTATTCAGAACCCTGTGGGCCTGGGAACCCCATGAATTTACCAAGGCCTATTTCCTTGCTTTTTTAGCCCATACAATGTGGTGCCGCACATACACATTCGCCAATGGCATCGGATTTTTAACGAAGACGTTGGCAGAAAACGTTAATTTGCATCTGAATGCTGAAGTTAAGCACATAAGAAAAGATGCAGATGGTTGGACCGTGGATTACAAGGAAAACGAAAATGAGAAAACGATGCGCAGTGATATCATCGTTTGCGCGTGTGAGGCATTTCATGTGCCTGGACTGATTGACGATCTCACACCTGAACAGCAAAGGTTTTTCGGTGAGGTCCGTTATAGTCAGGCTATGGCGTTACATTACTTGTTGAAAGGAGAACTTGAGCCAAAATTCACGGCCTACTCCCAGGATTATCCCGGTCCATTGGGGAGTATTTCGCAGATACCTGGAGGTCTGTCGGGTTTAACTGATTCTCCCGCCCGGCTGTGGGTGACGTTAAGACCGGCATACGTTAAAAAAAACGTGTCTGAACGTGGTGAAAACCTTGATGAACTTACCCGCCCCCACGTAAAAAAACTCTATCCCAACTTGGACGATGACCTGTTGGAAGTGCACACGCAATATGAAGGACTACATCTGAACCTGGCATATCCTGGTTATATTAAAAAAGTGCGCGATTTTCTGAAGGGGCAGGAGCAGAGTGATCGTGACATTTATTTTTGTGGGGATTATCTGGGACATCCTCACAGCGGTGGCGCGTGTGCGACGGGTCGTAAGGTCGCCAGACAGATAATGTATAAATAGGATACTAGACTCGCCAAACTTCATGATTTGTGTGTCCTGGTATGCCCTGTTTCCTGAAACTGGAAACGCCTACCTCTTCGTCTCAAAAACCATGTATCTGCTTCATGACATGGGCATTCATCCCGCCATCGATAGAAATGTTGGCGCCATTATTATTCGTTTACCCGTTAGACTCATCTTCACTTCCCCATGTCGAAAAAAATAAAAACGATAACGTACTACGGCCAAATATCAAGGAGAAAGAGCTTTATGATCGATCGCCCCGATAATGGCTATAATATGCCGCTTGCAGGAAAACAATACATATTCTGAGGATCGTTCCAATGCTATCAGACATCGAGATTGCCCAGCGGGCAAGCAAAAAACAGATCATCGACCTCGCCGCCGACCAGTACGGCATCGGCAGCGAGCACCTGGAGCCTTACGGCCATTACAAGGCCAAGCTGTCGCTGGATTACATCGACAGCCTGAAAGACAACGCCGACGGCAAGCTGATCCTGACCACCGCCATCAGTCCTACTCCGGCGGGCGAGGGCAAGACCACGACCACAGTCGGCCTGGGCGACGCCATGAACAGGATCGGTAAACAGACCTTGATCTGCCTGCGCGAACCGTCCCTGGGCCCCTGCTTCGGCGTCAAGGGCGGCGCTGCCGGCGGCGGTTATGCCCAGGTGGTGCCCATGGAAGACATCAACCTGCACTTCACCGGCGATTTTCATGCTATCGGCGCCGCGCACAACCTGCTCTCGGCAATGGTGGACAACCACATCAACCACGGCAACCGCCTGAACCTGGATCCAAGACTGATTGCCTGGAAACGGGTTGTGGACATGAACGACCGGGCCTTGCGCAAAATCGTCATCTCCCTGGGCGGCACGGCCAACGGTTTCCCGCGGGAAGACGGTTACGACATTACCGTCGCCTCCGAAGTCATGGCCATCTTCTGCCTAGCAACATCGCTTGCCGACCTGAAGGAACGCCTCGGCAACATCGTCATCGGCTATACCCGGGGCGCCAGGAAACCGGTACACGCCCGCGACCTGAACGCCCACGGCGCCATGGCGGCATTGCTGAAAGACGCCATCAAGCCGAACCTGGTGCAGACACTGGAGAACAACCTGGCGCTGGTGCACGGCGGGCCGTTCGCCAACATCGCCCACGGCTGCAACAGCGTGACCGCCACCAAGACAGCGTTGAAACTGGCCGACTACGTGATCACCGAGGCCGGCTTCGGCGCCGACCTAGGCGCGGAGAAATTCATCGACATCAAGTGCCGCATGGCCGGGTTGAACCCCGCGGCCGTGGTGCTGGTGGCCACCATCCGCGCCATGAAATTCCACGGCGGCGTGAACAGGGATGAGCTGAACGTGGAGAACCTGGAGGCGCTGGATAAGGGCCTGGTCAACCTGGAGCGGCACCTCAATAATATACAGCAACATTACGGGCTGCCCTGTGTAGTGTCCATCAACCATTTCACCAACGATACCGACGCGGAGATCGAGATGCTGAAAAGCCGGGTGGAGGCGCAGGGTGGCAAAGCCGTTGTTGCCCGGCACTGGGCAGACGGCGGCGCCGGCGCCGAAGAACTGGCGCGCACCGTCGCGGACGTGGTCGATAACAACCCCGGCAGCCACAGCTATGTTTATGAGGACGACGCTTCCCTGTGGGAAAAGATAGAGGCCGTCGCCAGGAAGATCTACGGCGCCGGCAGCGTCACCGCCAACAGCAAGGTGCGTGCGGAGATCGACAAGCTGAACCGGGATTACGGCCGCTTCCCGGTGTGCATGGCGAAGACCCAGATGTCGTTTTCTGCAGACCCTACGGTGCGAGGAGCGCCGGAAGGACACGGCGTGGAAGTCAGCGAAGTCCGGTTGTCGAACGGAGCCGGGTTTATCGTGGCCATCGCCGGCAACATGATGACCATGCCGGGATTGCCTAAAGTCCCCGCCGCCGAGAAAATCGACGTGGACGCCGAGGGCAATATCACCGGGCTATTCTGAACCCGAAAACCATTCCTGAGTTAGCAGGAATCCAGCATATAAGGAAGGGTTGCTTACTGGATTCCCGCTGTTGCGGGAATGGAGAGCAAGCGCCCATTCCCGTGTGACCCCCGTCCCCGCTCAACTCCATACGGGGACAAGCTTTCACGGGGGCAGGCGGGAATCCAGTAGATAAATACCTCCTTATTCAACATAAAAAACACGCTGTGTTTATTGGACACGTAACACCTTAGTGCCCTTTACGGGTTCAAATTTGAGCGCCAGCAGCGCCTTATTGGCATCCTCGAGCGCATAGCTCTCGGTCTCCGGCCGGATGGGTATGGCCGCGGCGATGTCCAGGAATTCACGAATGTCCCGGCGAGTGATGTTGGCGACACTCTTGATCTCCTTTTCCCGCCACAGGTGTTCGCCGTAGTCGAGTCCGAGCAGCGCTTCCTTGTCGTTGTCCTCCTTGCGGATGGCGTTGATGACCAGGCGACCCCCCGGCCGCAGGTTCCGCATCGCCTCCACTACCGGTTTCCAGGCAGGCGTGGTATCGATGACGGCGTGTAACGGATCGGGACAGGCATCGGCGCTGTCACCGGCCCAGACCGCCCCGCATTCCAGCGCAAACTCCCGCGCGGCCGCATCCCTGGCGAAGACGGAAACATCCGTATCCGGGTACAGGTGGCGCGCCAGTTGCAGCACCAGGTGCGCCGAACCGCCGAACCCGGTAAGGCCAAGCCGGTCGCCGTCATTGATCTGCGCCAGCTTCAAGGCCCGGTAACCGATGGCGCCGGCGCACAGCAGGGGCGCGGCCTGCTCGTCGGTGAAAACATCCGGGATGGGGTAGGCATATTGTTCGGGAACGGTCATGTACTCGGCATAACCGCCGTTGACGTCCTTGCCCGTTGCGCGGAATCCAGGGCTGAGATTTTCATCAGGCCCACCGTCCGAATGGTGTATCCAGCCGACCCCGACGCGCTCACCCGGTTCAAAAATCCGGGCGCCCTTGCCGGATTCCTCAACGACCCCGACTACCTCATGACCCGGAACCACGGGAAGCCGGGGAGGTGTAAGGCGGCCCTCAATCTCATCCAGTTCCGTATGGCAGACGCCGCAGGCGGACACCTTGATCAGGATCTCGCCGGGTCCCGGTTCCGGCGCCGGCAACTCCGCCGGTTGCAGGGGATTGCTGCCGGGTTCCAGCGGGGCGGTTTCGGCTAATATCATTGCTTTCATGGAGGTGAGTCATTATAGTAGCAAACTCTTGCATGTGCGCCCGTAGCTCAGCTGGATAGAGTACCTGGCTACGAACCAGGCGGTCGGGAGTTCGAATCTCTCCGGGCGCGCCATTTCAAAACAGGTCTGTACCGGAAACAAGGTCGGTTACAATCGTTCCCACACTACCTGCTCCGGCCGATGGTCCCGTTCCGTTCTGCCTGAGATTGGCGCCAGCGGCAGAGAATCATCGCCCGGTTCCAAGGTGAAGGTGAAATCGAGTGAATACCACGGCCCGGTCACTTCCGGGTCCGGCGCTGGTTCGTTTTCGTGGTAAACATAATCACCGATCAGCGCCCGGGTGACGCCGAATTGCGCGTCGGTTTCCAGGTAGGGGTCATCGTTGACGTAAACCTGTGATATATGAGTTTTATAATCTGGTTTATGTATCAGGAAATGCATGTGCGCGGGCCGCATATTGGCGCGCCCTTGCACCTTCAACAGGTCGCCCACCGGCCCGTTCACAGGGACCGGGTAGGCTGCGGGCTTCACTGTGCAAAAACGGATATGCCCGTGTTGATCGGTGCGGAACCTGCCGCGCAGGTTCATATCGGCCTGGGCGGGGTCCTGGTTTTCATACAAGCCTTCCGCCGAGGTATTCCACACGTCCACTTCCACATCGACGACCGGTTCTCCGGCCCCGTTCCTGACCCGGGCAGTGACGAATAACGGCGCGCCGACGGTCGGCGAACGCACGATTGACCCGCCGTTCTCCGTCTCCGGCGCATGCTCGCGCCAGAACGGGCCTAACAGGTTGGCAGTGGTTTCCCCCCGGTCCAGCCCGTTGTTCAAAAGACAAACCAGTGACGACAAACCCAGGGTCCCTGCAAGGAGCACCACTTCGTTATGACTTTTATCCGTCAGTTGGCCCGCCCGCGCGAGGATTGCGCATCCCCGGCGAAACTCGGCTTCCGACAGTTGGACTTCGCGGGCGAATTCATGCAGGTGCCGGACTGCCGCGGAGAGAACTTCCCGCAGCCGCGCATCCTTGACCCGTTGCAATTCGCTTAGAACCGCTTCAGTGACCTGTTCCCGGTTTTCGATAATCATTCAAGGCGCCAAATCAGTAAATATGGATGCAGCAAAGAAAATATGATGTTATCGTTTTTCCGGATTATATACGAACCCGAAAAGGGCATTTTTGAGAAACGACCATGACCGATCGAATTTCCATCGCTGATTATCATGACAGAATTGCCTCGCTGTTGCCTGCCCTGCGGGAACGGGGCGCCGAGGCGGAAAAACAGCGCCGCTTGTCCCGGCAGACTATCGATGAACTGGTAGCATCAGGATTATACAGGGCATATCTGCCCGCCCGCTTTGGCGGGCCGGAACTCTTCATGGCGGAGGTTTTACCCCTGATCACGCAGGTTGCCCGCGTCTGTCCTGCCACTGCCTGGGTATTGGCCATTATGCAGATGCACACCTGGCTCATGGGGCTGTATCCGCAGCAGGCCCAGGATGAAGTATTCAAGGATGACAGTGACACACTGGTTTGCGGTGTGCTGCAGCCCAGGGGTATGGCGAAGCGGGTAACGGGCGGTTATGAGTTGGAACAGGCAGAATGGCCGTACTCATCCGGTTGTGACTTTGCGCGTTGGGCACAAGTGGGCGGACTGGTGCAACAGGACGACGGCCCGCCTGAGATGAGAGTGTTTTTATTGCCCGAAGCGGACTATGACATTATCGACGACTGGCACGTGGTCGGCCTGCGCGGCAGCGGCAGCAAAAGCCTGGCTACCGGTGTTACGTTTGTCCCCGAGCACAGGACCATCAGGTTTGCAGACGCCATAACGGGGGAACTGAGCAAAGGTCTTTCAGCACTGTACCGATCCTCGATCCTGCCCATGCTGTGTATTAACCCGGCCATTCCGGTCATCGGCGCCGCCCAGACGGCCATTGAGGTTTTTATCGGCCATATCGAAAACCGCAACCTGCCTTTCTCCATCCATAAACAGGTCGATGCGGCCCAGGCGCACCGGGTTTTAGGTGAGGCAATGATGCAGGCCGGTTCGGCTGAACTGATGCTGGAGCGCGGGACGGCGATGGTCCGTGACACGGCCGAGGCCGGTGAACTGATGCCGCTGGTCGAACGCAACCGGGTACGGGCCTACAGTTCCGGCGTGGTCAGGCAGTGTGTTGCGGCAATTGAGTCACTGTTCCTTGCGTCCGGCGGCACTGCCCTGCAGGAGACTCACCCATTGCAGCAACTCACCCGCGATGCCAAGGCCATGGCGCTGCACGCCGCGTTGGTACACGAAAACAACCTGGAACTCTGGGGCGCCTCGAGACTGGGCAAACCGCTTAATTCCGAATTTGTCTGATATTTGCTGGATTTTTGGGGTCAGAGTAAAAATTCCGGCGGAGCTACGGGGTCAGAGTAAGAAATTCGCCAGAATTTTTACTCTGACCCCCAGTATCTTGCTCAGACCCCTTTCATCACTCGTCAATCTCTTCCAGCAGGATGTCTCCCAGGCCGTAGTAGGTGCCGTTGTAGTGGTCGTAGGCGTAGTGGTATACGGGCGCCAGGGGCGCCATGCGGTCTTTAGCAGGCAGGTCACGCAGGCTCGAATCGACCCGTACCGCAACGATTCTTCCGTATAACACCTCACCCAGCCAGCGATGCTCCTCTACCCGCAACAGCTCACATTCATAGTTGGCCGGACATTCGGCCACCGCCGGCGCGGCTATCTTTGCCGAGGGCTCGGGGGACAACCCCGAGGTCGCAAATTTGTCCTCAGCCGGAAACACCGTGGTATTCACACATTCGACTATTTTTGCAGTGGGCACGTTGACCACGAATTCCCCGGTGCTGGTGATATTCCGGTAAGTCCGTGACTCCTTGGCTCCGGCATAAGTATCGTAATCACCGATGACCAGTGAGATGATCTTGGGCGTGTCATCGTCTTCAGCGACGTTTGTGTAGGACGGAAAAAACACCAAGCTGTAGGGCGCCACGTGCGGCTTGCCCGCTTCATCCGCTGTGGAGATCAGGAACGCGGGCAGGGCCGGCCAGTATTCCAGGCCGAACAGGTCTTTTACAGGCAATTCAGTTTTGTCAGTCATGATTACTCAGTCTCTATTACTTTTCATTATTCCCGGGATCATCCGGGGACGGACCCCGCTGACAACATGCGGGGGCATGCTTAAGTCCGTCCCCAGGGAGTCCGTCTTTTACCAGGTTTTATTCGGGTCATAGTTATTGCCGTCCGGCGACCAGCCCTGGGTCCTGGCCCAGTCCCGGCGTTGCTGTATCCCGCGCATGCGCTTGTTGGCCAGCATGCGCCATTTCGATACGGTCATGTCGGGGCGGATCAGTTTTTCCTGGTGCCAGAAGTCTTCATATTGATACACATGGTGGATCTGTTCCCGTCCGAATGCATCGAAGTTGTTGAAACCCCACTCAGTGCCGTCACCCATGGGCCTGGTCTGGTCTGTCGCCGCCTTCCAGGTGACGGGTATGAATTCTTCCCGGCACGTCTTGTAGAACGCCTCAGCTTCCTCTTCCGAATTCACTTCGGTGGCATGGCAGATAAAATACATGTGGTGGTCCTCGTCAATAGGCGTGAACCACTCGAAGTGCAGCACCCCGGGGGCGGGCCACCAGTCCACCTCCAGGCCGCAGGGGAGGTATATACCGACAATGGTTTCCTGTGGGACATCTGGCGGAGGGATGTTGTCCGGGTCCAGGTTCACCGCGTTCACAGTCACGCCTTCAATCTCCGTTGTCCAGACAGTGTAGTCATCCACCTTGACGATGCCCCAGGGACCTTCGTCGTTATCGATGATCTCCAGCGATTCCGGTGTCTTCGGGAAGCTGGAAAGGGGCATGCTGGCATCGGTGAAATCGAAGATGCCGGCCTTGCGGTGGGCGTACAGGTGCGCGGCGTCGAAACCGTTTTCCGCAGCGATGCGCCAGTTGGCCCGGAACTTGTTGCGCGCGACCGGGTGGAACGCCAGCTTGGGACGCAGAAATTTCGGCTGCAGATCCTGCTCTATGGGCGGCGGGTCCATGTCGCCCATGAACACGAAAATGACGCCGTTGATCTCCCTGACCGGATATGTCTTGTGTTTCAGTTTACCGATCAGCCGGCTGTCCGGGTCGGTGATGACCTGTACCAGGGTCCCGTCGCGCACATCGATGGTGAAACCGTGAAACCAGCAGGTCACCGTGTTTTTGGTGTAGCATTCGGGCCGGGCGGAGAATGCCGCGCCGCGGTGGGGGCAGCGGTCGGCAATGCCATATACCTCGCCGTCAACCCGCTTGAACAGGACCCGTTCCCCCATGATCATCTCACCCTTGCATCTCCCTTCCTCCAGTTCATGGCCGAACAACGCGGCATACCAGTGGTTGCGCAGGCCCAGTTCCGCCTTCAGGTAATCGGGATACGGCTCCAGGCGTTTGTTTGTGCCGTCGATGTTGTCTTCCATCTCCCGGATTGGTGTGTCAGCCATGCGTTTCAGTCCCCCTCTTGATTAAATATACCGGAACCTGTTTCGGAAAATTCTACAATTGCTCAATGGTAACATCCGTAACGGATCATGGAAAACCGGATTAATCCGGACAGGGTATGTATTGACCATCCATACACTGTCAGGTAAATTGGATATGCATAGAAAGTGGGGGAGAGTTAATATGAAGCGCATTATTCCCGGCCGTTCCGCCGCCAGCCTTATTCCAGCCTTGTTAATCATCATTTTTCCATGCCAGCCTGCGCTTGCACAGAGCGGTCTGCTTGAGGAAGTCATCGTCACCGCGCAGAAACGCGAGCAGTCCATCCAGGACGTCGGCATTTCCATCACGGCAATCAGCGGAGAGCAGATGGAAGCCCTGGGAATTGCCAACAGCATTGAGATAGCCCGCTATTCACCCGGCGTCTCCATGTCCGGCGGCGGCGGCGACCAGCGCAACGAGTTTACCATCCGCGGCGCGACCCAGAACGATTTCGCCGACCATGCCGAGGCGCCCAATGCCATGTACGTGGATGAAGTTTACCAGGCAGCCCAGCAGGCCCAGTTGTTCGCCAACTTCGATATGCAGCGGGTGGAAATCCTGAAAGGCCCGCAAGGCACCCTGTTCGGCCGCAACGCGACCGGCGGCCTGATCCACTTCGTTACCAATAAGCCCTCGCAGGAATCCGAAGCGTTCGCTGACCTGACCTACGGTTCCTATGATACGGTCAGGGCGGAAGGCGCAGTAAGCGGCGGCCTGTCGGAAACCCTGTCGGCCAGGCTTTCCGGGGTCTTCATCTACCATGACGATCTCATCGACAACCCGTTCACCCCGGAAGACATGCCGCCGGTACCCGGCCTGCTGCAGGCCGTCGGCCGGCCCGCGACATTCAACCCCGATGTAGACGCACATGACAAGTACGGCGAGGAAACCTGGGGTTTGCGCGGCCAGTTGTTGTTCGAACCCAATGAGGACGTGGAATTTCTGCTGTCGGCAAACTACGGCGAACAGGAATGGGCGCCGGCGGCCTATAACAGCATCCCCACGGTCGCATTCGTGGATGACACCGACGGCGACGGCGTGTTCGACGATACGGTGAATACTGCGTTCCAGCGCGACGTGCGCACCACCTGTGAAATGATCAGGGTCACCGACGGCGGCTGTGAAAACTCCATATTTGACGGCGACCTGGACGGTGTGCGCCCCAATGACCAGGGCGACCTGTTCGGGTTTTTCGACCCGGACCCGGTCCACGATTTTGCCGGCCCCAACGACCACGCCCCCCACCCGGGCAACGAGGTGGAGTTGTATAACATCTCCGGCAAGCTGACCTGGGACATGGATTTCGCCAGGCTGGTATCGGTCAGCGCGTTTTCCAACATCAAGCACCGGCAATCGCTGGACGTGGGCGATGCCCCGGTGCCGCAGTTCATCTATTTCCGCCAGACCGATATGGACTGGTTTTCCCAGGAAATCCGCCTTGAAGGCGAGGCTGATCGCATGCGCTGGATCGCCGGCGCCTATTACCTGTATATCGATGCAAAGGCCGCCCAGGGGCTGGCGGACACCATCGGCGGACTGAATATCTTCGGCGGTTATTTCTTCGGCCCGGTGCTCAACTCGGATAACGGCATCCCGTTTTTTGTGCCGGGTGTCGGCGGCACCCCGCTTAACATCATCACGGGCGAGGCCGGTTTTAACCAGGGCGACCTGTACCTGGAGGCGACTACGGATACGGACCTCAAGACCGATTCCTATTCGTTGTTCGGCCACGTCGATTTCGACCTGACCGACCAGTTGATGGTCACGGCCGGGTTCCGCGGCATTATCGAGGAGAAGGACTTCAGCTTCAACAACCGGTTGTACCGCAACGTAAGGGATAACTACCCGGACGGCGCGCAGTTTGCCGGCGCCGAGCCGCTGAGCCTCATCTTTGTGCCGGGCGTGCCGTTCGAGTTTCTTGCCCCGCATGCGGACAAGACCTCGGATTTCCTCTGGTCCGGCAAGCTGCAACTCAGCTACTCGCCCAATGACGACCTGCTGTTCTATGGCGGCGTGAGTCGCGGGGTGAAGGCGGGCAACTTCAACGGCCCCCTGCTGACCACGCTGACCCAGGATGAATACGGGTACAAGGAAGAAGTCCTGTGGTCATACGAGGCCGGGTTCAAATCCACCCTGTTCGGCGGCAAGGCCCGTTTCAACGTATCTGCGTACTATTATGACTACCAGGATTACCAGGCATTCCAGTTCGTCGGCACCTCCGGCGCGGTGTTCAATGCCGATGCCGAGTCCTGGGGATTCGAGGCGGAATTGATTGCCTCCCCGGTGGAGAACACGGACATCTGGCTCGGGTTCAGCTATATCGACCCGGAAGTGAAAGACCTGGAGGTGGCGGACAACACGTTCAGGGACGTCGAACCGACCTTCACGCCGCAAGTCCAGTTTTCCGGGGTGGGGCGTTATACCGTGCCCAACGTCATTATGGGCGGTTCGGTCACGCTGCAACTGGATGGCACCTATACCTCGTCCAGTTTCAGCAACGTCAATAATTTCGACAGTCACACCATGCCTTCGAGCTGGATCGGCAACGCCCGCATCCAGTGGAGCAGCGCGGACGGGCGTTATTCCATCGCAGGCTTCATAAAGAACTTCTCCAACTCGCGCACCCAGACGACCACGTTCGACCTGGCGACCATAGGCGGGGCAGACGAGATCTCCTTTGAGAAACCGCGCTGGGGCGGCGTCAACGTGAGGGTGAGCTATTAGGCCCTTATGAGTAAAATCTCATTCGTCATTCCTGCCTTCCCCCGTCATTCCCGCGCAGGCGGGAATCCAGTCGATCAAACAATTCTTTATAATGAACATTTGCTTACTGGATTCCTGCATCTGCAGGAATGACCGAATGATTAGGGGACGGACTTCAAGTCCGTCCCCGGTGCGTATGAACCCATGAAAACCACGCTCATCCAGGGTGGAACCCTCCTCACCGCTGATCCCGCGCAACCGCTGCTGACCGACGGCCACATCAGGATAGACGACGGCATCATCACGGCCGTCGGAGCAGGCGCAGGCCCGGACGTGGCAGGAGCCGAGACGATGGACGCCCGCGACAAGCTGATCATCCCCGGTTTCGTCAATGCCCACACACACCTGTGCATGACCCTGGGCCGTTCCCTGGGTTCCGACCGTACCCTGCTGCAATGGTTGGCCGAAGCGCAACTGCCGTTCATGGCGCAGATGGATTCCGAGGACTATGCGCTGGCCGTGACCCTGGGCGCCATCGAGAACCTGAAGGCCGGCAATACCACCGTGTGCGAGATCTTCTTCTCCTCGCGCTACACCGACGGCGCCGATGCGCTGGCCGCAGCGGCCCTGGACGAGACGGGGATACGCGCCCTGCTGTTCCGTTGCTCCAGCGATGAGGAGTTCGCCCCGGGCTTTATCGAGACCACCGGCGAGATCGATACCCGCAGCAAGGAACTGCTGCAGCGCTGGCGCGCCCATGACCGGGTCGGGATAGGGGTCGGTCCCCTGGTGCCCTGGACCGCCACCGACGAGTACTGGGCGGACACCTGCGCGTTGCGTGACGCAGGCGTGGGCGTCCACCTGCACACCGCGGAAACGCCGGAATACAATGACCTGATGGTGGCGCGCACCGGGAAACGTAACGTGGAGTTCCTCGCGGACGAGGGCGTGTTGAACGAAAGAGTCATGCTCAATCACTGCATTTTCCTGGCCGACGCCGAGATTGACGCCATCGCTGCCCACGGCGCGAACGTGGTGCATGACCCCACCTCGAACATGATCCTGGCCTCCGGCAACGCTCCCGTATTGAAGCTGCGTAGCGCCGGGGTCACCGTCGGGCTGGCCTGTGACGGCCCGGCCTGCAACAACACCCAGGATATGTTCGAGGTGATGAAGGACGCGGCGCTGTTGCAGAAAGTCACTACCCGCGACCCCGTGTCGCTGACCGCGCAGGACGTGTTTACCATGGCCACCATGGAAGGCGCCAAAGCCTGCGGCATGGCGGACCGGATCGGCAGCCTGAGCGCCGGCAAGCTGGCGGACATCACCATCGTCGACACCCTGGCCAGCCACCTGCGCCCCATCCATGACCCGTTTGCAACCCTGGTCTATTCGGCCCGCGCCGCCGACGTGGAGACCGTGCTGGTAGGCGGCGAGGTCGTGGTACGCAATAAAAAACTGCTAACCATGGATGAAGGGGATATAATCCGCAAAGCCCAGTTGCGCGCCGAGGAACTGAGAAAGTCCGCCGGCCTCAACTGAGCTATTCGTCATTCCGGGCTTGACCCGGAATCCAGTCAAATAAACATTCCTTATAAGGAGTTTTGTAGTCAACTGGATTCCGGGTCAAGCCCGGAATAACGAATTATAGTGCGGCGCAATTTATGTCTTTATGTATAAATTTACCAACCACACACGTTGTAAAGAAAGCTATGCGCGTTCGTATTTTATTGTTTTTTATTGCCATATTGTCCCTGTTTCTGTCCGCCTGTGACCGTATCGAAATGCCTTCCGGCACTGCCGCTGTTACTGACGAGCGCCTGGTGAATGCTGCGACGGAACCCCACAACTGGCTGAACCACGGCCGCACTTACGATGAACAACGGTTCAGCCCGCTGGCGCAGGTCAATGACGGCAACGTCAAGCAACTGAAACTGGCCTGGCACCTGGACCTGCCCAGCAAACGCGGCCTGGAGGCCACGCCCCTGATCGCGGACGGGCGCATGTACACCACCGGCACCTGGAGCCGGGTCTATGCGCTGGATGCAGCAACTGGCGAACTGCTGTGGGAGTACGACCCGCAGGTGCCGCCGCAGAAGGGCATAGACGCCTGTTGCGACGTGGTGAACCGGGGTGTTGCGCTGTGGCGCGACATGATTTACGTGGGCACCCTGGATGGCAGGCTGATAGCGCTGGACGCCATGAGCGGCAAGGAAGCCTGGTCGGTGCAGACCACGCCCGGCGACCGGCGTTACACCATTACCGGCGCACCGCGGATCGTTAACGGCAATGTGCTGATCGGCAATGGCGGCGCCGAGTTTGACGCCCGGGGATACGTCACGGCATACGACGCGGCAACGGGCGAGCAGGTATGGCGCTTCTACACGGTGCCCGGCGATCCCACATTGCCTTTCGAGAATCCCATCTTGGAACAGGCCGCCGACACCTGGACCGGCGAGTGGTGGAAATTCGGCGGCGGCGGCACCGTATGGGACGCCATCAGCTATGATCCGGAACTGAACCTGGTGTACCTGGGCGTGGGCAACGGCACCCCCTGGAACCGGCGCGTGCGCAGTCCGGGCGGCGGCGACAACCTGTTCCTGGCCTCCATCGTCGCCGTGGATGCGGACACCGGCGCATACGCCTGGCACTACCAGACCGCGCCCGGCGATACCTGGGACTTCACCGCCACCCAGCACATCATGCTGGCAGACCTGGAGATCGGCGGCGAAACCCGCAAAGTGCTCATGCAGGCCCCGAAAAACGGCTTCTTCTACGTCATCGACCGCACCGACGGCGAACTGCTGTCGGCCAAACCCTTCGTCGAAGTGAACTGGGCCTTGCGTATCGACATGCGCACCGGACGTCCCGTGGAAGCGTCCAATGCCCGTTACCAGGACGGCGAGTTCGCCAGTTCACCAGCCGCGCCCGGTGGCCATAACTGGCACCCCATGGCCTACCACCCCGGTACCGGTCTGGTCTATATCCCGGCCCAGGACCTGCCCTGGGTGTACAAGGAAGTGGAGAAATTCGAATTCAGCAAGGTTACGACGAACACCGGTCTCGACCCCATTATCGCCTCCATGCCGGAAGACCCGGCAATCCAGGAGGAGGTATCGAAACTGCTCAAGGGCTACCTGCTGGCCTGGGACCCCCTTGAACAACAGGCGCGCTGGACCGTGGAACTCCCGATAGCATGGAACGGCGGCGTGCTGGCGACGGCCGGCAACCTGGTGTTCCAGGGCACCTCCCACGGTGAATTTATCGCTTATACCGCCGACACCGGCGAACGCCTCTGGGCCCATGATGCCCAGACCGCGGTCCTGGCCGGGCCGGTGACCTATCAGGTGGACGGCAAACAGTACGTGGCAGTGATGGCCGGTTACGGCACCGCCTTCGGCATTGAATCCGGCATCGTCGCCAAGTGGGCCGGGGTACGCGCACTTAACCGCATCGTAGCCTACACCCTGGACGGCGCGGATGAGTTGCCTCCACTCCCGCCCCTGCCCGAACCGCCGCCTCCGCCCCCGCACACCGCCGATACGGAGACCGTAGCCTTGGGCAAATTGCTGTATCACCAGTACTGCACCCGCTGCCACGGCGATGCCGGCATCAGCGCCGGCGTACTCCCGGATTTACGCTACCTGGATTCAGACACCCACGCGCTGTGGGACGGCATCGTCCTGGGCGGCGCGCTCTTCGACAAGGGCATGCCCGGCTTTGCCGCACACCTGGAGAAGACCGAAACCGACGCCATCCATGCCTACGTCATCAAGCGCGCCCACGATCCGGAGTACATGCCCGGAAGTTAAAAGTTGTAATGCAGGCTCGCCCCGAACCAGCGCGGTTTGATATAAGCCACCTCGTTACACCCGCACAGGGTCGCCAGGTCGAACTTGATGGTTTCATTCCTGGCGTTGGCTATGTTGTTGACAAAGAAGGTGAACTTCCACTTGCTGCCGTCCGCCAGGTAGGACACGTTGGCGTTACCCTCAATGGAATCGTCGATCGCGTTGGCGGTGAAGTTATTCACGTTGGTGTAAAACTTTGAGCGGTAGTTGGTATCCATCTGCACGGCCAGGGCGCCGCTCGCCACCGGCCATTCATAACGCGCCAAGCCGCTCCAGGTAAAATCAGGCGAGTAGGTGGGCTCGCGATCACCCACGATACCGCCCGGGAAGGCAACGTCTTTTACCGTGAAATCGAATGCGCCCAGGCCCATGATGAGGTCAAAACCGTCAAACGGCGCGAACGCAATATCTATCTCCCCCCCGACGTTGGTTGCTTCCTGGTTGGTCACCACACTGGAGACGCCGACAAACGAGAAATTGTGGTAACCGTCGTAGTCATAATAATAGACCGCGCCGGAGACCCTGGCCTTGCCGCCCAACAGGAGCGCCTTGAAGCCGCCTTCAAAAGCCAGCAGCTCCTCTTCGTCATAACCGATATCATCGGCAGGCAGGGGTGGTCCGGTAAGAGGGAGCGGGGCCTGGAAAGTGCCGGCTTTCACCCCCCGATTGATACTGGCATACAGCAGCAGGTCATCATCGGGTTTCCAATCCAGTTGTACTTTGCCGGCCCACAGGGTATCGCTGGTGTCCTCGACATAAGGCGCGCCGCTCGGTTCCTCCATGCTGGTGGGGAAATAGAATGTGGGCTGGTCCAGGTCATGGCGCAATAAATCATCGCTGATACTTGCCAACGCACGCAGGCGAAAATCCTTTTCTTCCTGGATCACCCGGGCGCCGACGGTGAACGTCAACACGTTGCTCAGGTCATATTCAACCTGTCCGAAGGCCGAATAGGAGTCCGTTTCCAGCTTCTCGTCGTTCGGGGCATCGTAAGGCAGGCCATCGGGGATGCCGAAAGCCGGACCGAACGGGATGAACAGCGAACCAGGCGGGATCAGGAAGCCGGCGGTAAAATTCGTGTTTACGTTGAGATAGTACAGACCCGCCACCCAGCGCAGGCGTTCACTCTCGCCGTTCAGCCTCAGTTCCTGGCTGAATTGCCACTGGTCGGTAACCTGCTCATAGACCAGTTGGTTGGTTGGGCCGGCGTCGACGTCCGTGGTCTGGATACGGTCAAACTTCTTGTAGTCGCTGATAGCGGTCAGCATTGTGTTACCTCCCACGCCCCAGCTCAGCTTGCCGTTGAAGCCGTAAAACTCGAACACTGCCTTATCGTCGTAAGCCCAGTCCTTGGACACGTCCAGTCCGGCGCCATCGGGGTCGACGAAACCGAAGAAATCACCCCCTGGCACCGGCCGTGTGTCCGTGGTGGGTTGGCAGTTGCCACCGACATTGGCGCCGCCGGGTCCGATGGCGATGCGGGTCTCATCAGGTGCGGCAATGAATGTCTCCGCAATCCGCCCCTGCTCGTCGCAGACTGCAATGGTGGAAATTTCCTGGTAGGGATTCTCTCCCTGTTCGATGCGGTGGCCATGTCCCATCAGGTCAATGGTGACGTCTTCGCTGGGTTCAAACCGGAGTTTCAGGCGGCCGGCGATGGTGTCGTCGTTCCAGTGGTCCTTGCCGCCGCCCGGCGGCGCGCCGCCTACCGCCGGGGCGGAGAGCGGCCCGGTATCCGGGTATATATTATTGTAGACCCCGTCGTGGCGGTTGTAATAGATCGAAGCTCGGGCCGCTACGTCCTCTCCCAATGGTCCGCTCGCAGCGCCCTTGAAATTAACCTGGTCGTAGCTGCCGTAAGTCACGTCAGCGTAGCCCTCGAATTCATTGGTCGGGGCGCGGGAAATATAATGCACCAGTCCCGCGGTCGCATTACGACCGAACAGGGTGCCCTGGGGACCCCTGAGGATTTCCACCCGTTCAATGTCGAACAGGGAGAAAATGCCGGCGCCGATGTTGGCAATATAACCTTCATCAATGTAAATCGCGGTCGTACCCTCGGCGATTTCATTAAACTCATTCAGGGACGCACCGCGTATGACAAACTGCTGGTTCTGTCCACCACCTCCGGCGGAAACGTCCACGGACGCGGCCAGCGCCGCGACCTTGGTGGAATCCGTGTAGCCGAGCTGCTCAATCTGATCGCCGGTAAATGCGGTAATAGAGATGCCTACGTCGTACACGGACTGTTCACGCTTTTGCGCGGTCACCACGACTTCTTCAAGCAGGGCGCCATAAACGAAGGTCGGCGCAAATGTCATCGTTATTATCAGGACGAGATGTGTCAGAGAAACTGCTGAACTGAAAATGCTGGAGTTGATCAGTCGCATGATGCTACCTCCCTCATTATTCGGATGAGTGTACTCATAATAACGTATAGCAGATATATCCGCGTTTTGCAGAAAAAATTCAACACCTCCTGGGAATGCGGGAATCCGGTAAGCAAGCGATCCTGACCTGGCAAAGCCGGAACCGAATGATGAATTTGAATGCCGCCCTTTTCCGGCGCAAGGCCGCGACGCCCGGCAGGGCGACACCTCATTCGAGGTTGTTCTGCAAGTGCGCGGCCGCGGCAAGCGCCACGTCCTCCCGGAAAGGCGGCGCGGCCAGCTGCACTCCAAGGGGTAATCCGTCCTGGGCACCTGCCGGTGCGACGGTGACAGGCAGGCCCGCCAGGGCAAAGGTATGCACGTAATTAAAGCCCCGGTAAAGAAAATACTCATCCTGCGGGATCCCGTGTGGTGTTTCCATGTGGCGCGGCGCCGGGCCGGTGGTGACCGGCGCAATAATCAGGTCATAGTCGTTCATGAATCGGCGCAGGCGCGCCCGGAATTCAAAAAAACGCCCTTGCAGGCCAAAGAAATCGGGCAGGCTCATGGAATCGCCGAAACCGTCCAGCAAGGTCTTGAACTGGACGTGGTGGCGGCTATTTGCCCCCTCAAGGTCTTTCCGGGTGCGAACGCCGCCGTCTGCCCCGGCCATGGAGAAGAATATCCCGGTTGCATTGGTTACATCCGGCATATCTGCTTCCGTGACCCGGCAACCGGCTTGCTCCATTGCCCGCGCGACACGCGCCACCGCCTGTTCGGTTTCCCGACTGACCCTGGCGACGCCATCATACGTGTAAAACCCGACGCGCAATTCACTGATAGTTACATCATCCGGCTTGAGCAGCGGCGTCGGCGGCGCATAGGGATCTATCCAGTCCGGCCCCGATATGATCGGCAAAATCAGCGCCAAGTCCTCGGCATAGCGCGCCATCGGCCCGACGTTCATCAAATCACGGTAACCCGTGTCCGTGGTCGCCGGCCAGGTGCCCGTGTCCGGTACCCGTCTTGCCGTCGGCCGGATTCCATAGATTCCGCAGTAGTGGCTGGGCACGCGAATGGAACCGCCGCCATCCAGACCGATGCCGACCAGGGAAGCATCAGCGCCCAGCAGCGCGCCTTCTCCACCCGTTGACCCGCCAGGTGTGCGTTGCGTGTCAAACGGGTTGTTGGTGCAGCCAAAAATGGCGTTATCCGTCTCGTAGGAAGACGAGTATTCCGGCACATTGGTTTTAGCGACCACGATGGCGCCGGCCTCGCGCAGGCGCGCCACGACCGTAGAATCCTTTTCCGGCCGGAAATTCTCCCGTGCAAACGACCCGCCGGTACAGGGAAAACCGACAGCATCAATGGAGTCCTTAACGGTAACCGGCAGGCCGAGTAGCGGCAGTTCCTCTCCCTTGCGGCGTCGCGAGTCCGCGTCCTGCGCCTGCCTGATACAGGTTTCCGGATCGTCAGCTACTACAGCGTTCAACTCCGGGTTAACCTTGTTGATTCTCGAAATGGTCTGTTTGACCAGTTCTACCGATGAGATGTCGCCGTTTTTCAGCCTGGCAAGCCACTGTGTGGCGGAAGGTTCGCTGATATGTTTCATGAGTCAACAACCCCCTTGGCTGATTACAAGCGCCTTTTCCCCAGACCGATCGCCGCCAAGTGCCACGCCAGCGACAGGGCCAGGAACAGCGCGCAAAGAATGTAGAGCAGGGAGTAACCGTCCGCCAGCAGGTACGCGGCGATAGCCGGTCCCAGGCCCGAACCCAGGCCGGCAACGGCGTTCAGCAGCAGCATGGGCCGTCCGTCCCGGTCGAACCCGGCCAGCAGCGCGAACTGGTAAGGCACGTACATGTACCAGCCGAAGCCGAACAGCGCGGCGGCGAGGCAGAACATCAGGTAGTCCAGGCCCTGGTACAGCAACAGCAACGCGACCAGTTGCAGCGCCAGCGACAGTGTCAGCGGCAGCAACCGGCCGATCCTGATGTTCAACGCGGCGGCGGCATAGGCGCCCAGTAACGCTCCGAACAGGGCGACGCTTACTGCGTTGCCGGTCTGCTGCTTGCTCAGGCCCGCATCCAGGCCGATCGGCGCGATATAAGTCCAGAACATGCCGAGGGCCGTGAAAAAGAAGAGCAGCCCGACCATCACCAGCGCACACAGGGTCCAGCGCACCCGGTCATTGCCCTGTTCCCGGGATGCGCTTTCCCGGCGCACGGCAGGCATGAAACCGGAGACCAGGGCAATCGACGCCAGTTCCAGCAGGCACAGCACGTAAAAGATCCCGTCCAGACCCGCCAAGTCGAGCACCGACGGGAAAGAAAAACTGGCGATAATGGCAAAGCCCACCTGCACGGTCATGAACCAACCGAAATTACGGTCCGTATTGGCCGTCAGTCCCAGGCCGTAGGCGGCAAAGGAGACACACACGCCGCCGGCAAACCCGGAAATAAATCGCAGGACCAGCAACGGGGTAAATTCCCCGCTCAGCGTACAGGCAAAATCACTGACCAGGAGCAGCGCCAGGCCGAAGCGCGACAGGTTCCTCCAGTCCAGGTATTTGAGCAGCAGGACGCTGGCAACGGAGCCCAGGCCGAGCCCGATCAACTGGAACGTGGATATCCTTCCGACTTGCAGTTCGGAGAAACCCAGGTCGGTGACAAACCCGAGAACCAGGGAGGGCAGCACCAGGAACGAAGCGATACCCAGCAACCCGGTTACGATTACCGCTGTCAGAAACCGGCCGGACTCCACTTCACGGTTGAACGCTGGTGATTGTGTATCGGTTTCCATAGGCCGCCCCCGGACTGGTTAGTGTTAACAGGAATACGAGATTATTTTATTAAATTATCAGGGTGAACTATATATCAGAATCAGGGCGGAACAATATTATAATTTCAACAGTTCACAGAACCTGGTAACGGGGATAACCCTCGCCTTCAATTCCGCTCTTTCATAATCCCTGTCCCCCGTATGTATCTGGTAATAAAACGGGATGTCGGTACGCTGCGAGAAATAAGCTATATTCCTGCTCAGGTTACGGTCCCCTGTCTTGCACTCGACCGCAAACAACGGCTTATTGTTCGCAGTTACGACGAAGTCCAGTTCTCTCCCAATTGCATCCCTGACAAATCTCAATTCCATTTCATCGCCTTCGGTGTCTTCCCGGAAATGGCAATATTTCAGCAAATGCGATGCCACCAGGTTTTCAAAACGGGCGCTCTCATCCCCGCACAATGACCAGTCCCACAGGTACAGCTTGCGTTCCTTTTTCACGGCCCGAAGGCGGGGCAGTCCGTAGGGAGAAATCCTGAAACAGTAATACAGGTTCTCCAGGATCGTCACCCATCGATCCACAGTTTCATAAGCGACCGACAGGTCCTGTTTCAGTTTATTCAGTGAAAGAATGGACGAAACCTTGTCGGGCAACATCCGGACAAGCAGGTCCAGTTGAGAGACCTCTTTCACGTTTTCCAGGTTGATCAGGTCCTCCTGTATAACCCGGCTTTGCCTCTCCCGCTGCCACCTCTTCCAATGCCGCGCATTCTGTTTCAAAAACGGCTCGGGAAAACCGCCGTAGCGCAACAGGGCAGAGAAGTCCGAGCGGGCCGGCCTGTTGTTCAACTCATATAATGAAAGCGGGTGCAGCCGGTAGTAGTGGTAGCGCCCCTGCAAGGAATCCCCGCCTCTGCGGTAATGGTCCAGCCGCGCCGAACCGGTGATGAGAAAACGCCTGGAGGATTTGAACTTGTCGTAAAACCCCTTCACCAGGTTACGCCAATGCCTGTATTTATGGATCTCATCAAGGATGACCAGCGGTTGATCTGCCGGCAAGCCCCCATCCAGCAGCATGCGCCGGGTTTCATGAAGGTCCCAGTTAAGGTATGTAGGGTGGGATTCATCAGCGCCTTCGATCAGGCTGAGCGCGAGCGTCGTCTTGCCCACCTGCCTCGGCCCGCCCAGGAAAACCATTTTCTCAGCCAAGTCCCGGTTGATGCAGCCCTCCAGGTACCGGTTCAACAGCGTTATTTCCGCCATGGGATATCCACGTAAATATTAGAGTACACTCTATAATAAACATGTTAATTTCAGAGTCAAGCTGAAAATTTACAGAAAGATGGGGTCAGAGTAAAATCGCCGTGAATGTAAGCGCTGGCGAGATCATGGGTGATTTTACTCTGACCCCCGGATTGATGCCTCCCGCACGCCATTTCGGCGCCCCCCATTCCATTCCCGTGAAAACGGGAATCCAGTCAAATAACCCGTCGCCTTCAGGCGACATTAAATCACAAAACCCACGACATGCTACAATCAGGCAGCAACATCACAACAGCACCCACACCACCAGACACCGAGCACCCACACCATGAAACCGCAAGACTACCCCCCACAGGAACCCGTATCCGACTTCGCCAGGGACTACAACCAGTATGTCCTGGAGAAAGCCGTGCAAATCGGCGGCGCAGAAGAAAATTACGGCCCGGACCCTTACCAGAGCGTACTCTACTTTCCGGCGCCGGACCCCGACGGCAACGTGTTCATCATGATCCACGGCGGCGGCTGGACCAGCGGCTACAAGGAGTGGATGGCATTCATGGCGCCGGTGTTCAACCAGGACGGCATCGGTTTCGTCAGCATCGGCTACCGGTTGGCCCCCACCCACGTCTTCCCGGCCGGGCTGGACGACTCCATGAGCGGGCTGAAATGGGTGTACGACAACATCGAAAAGCTGAACGGCGACCGCTCCCGCCTGTTCATCTCCGGGCACTCCGCCGGCGGCCACCAGACCAGCCTCATGGCCGTGCGCAGGGACTGGCAGGAAGCCTACGGGCTGCCCCCGGACATCGTGCGCGGCTGCCTGCCCGTCTCCGGCGTATTCGACTTCCGCGAAGGCTCAGGCCTGTCCATGCGCCCCCGCTTCCTGGGTCCGAGCGGCAACGAGGAAGCGGCCAGCCCCATCTGCAATATCCAGGGCACGCCCCCCCCGTTCTTCCTGTCCTGGGGCAGCAGGGATTTCCCCCACCTGATCACCCAGGCGCAGAAGATGGAACAGGCCCTGCAAGACGCAGGCGGCGAGACCGCCACCCTGGAACTGGAAGACTGCGACCACCTGCAAGCCAACCTGGCCTGCGGCGACCCGGACGGCCCCTGGGCGGGCAGGGTGATGGAGTGGATCAGGGGGCATTGAAACATCCATCAAAGGATTCCTTATTTTGGACCTGGATACAGCATTGACAATCGTCTTTGTAAGGGCGACTGCTTCAGTCTACCCAGTCTTCAAATGATAAACCCTTTATCCGGTTAAATTCTTTCGTGTTGTGGGTGACGAGTGTTGCACCTTCTGCAATAGCGTGACAAGCAATCCACAAATCATTGGCGCCAACTGGCATGCCGCTTACCTTCAGGTAAGTAAAATGGGCGGCATATTGTTCACATAAAGTACGATTAACGTGATAAATCACGGGAACCTGCCTGACTAGTTGATCCAGTTGGCGCAATACCCTGTTTTTGCGCGTGCTGCGCTCTGCGCCTTTAAGCATCTCTGCATAGGTAAAAAAGGACATACATAGCTGGGCGCCCTCTCCAAGCTCATTGATGCGTTGCGCTACCGACTCAGGTCTGTTCTTGAGCAGGTAGATCAGGATATTCGTATCCAGCATATACCTCATAAGTCTTCCCTTTCCTGCATGGTAGGCTGAGTCCTGTAATTTTCTTCAAGAATTTCAATAAAATCATCATCAAAGGCTGACAAGGCATCAAGCAGCGCAGTCCCGCGATTTTCAGGAATCGCGTGTATCACCAGATCGCCGTCTTTATTACGGGTGATTTCTACCTGGGAAGTACTTAATCTGAATTCCTGCGGAATCCGTACCGCCTGGCTGTTGCCGTTCATGAATACCCGGCTGTTTAATGTCGTCATCAGAAGCTCCTGTGTGTACAAACCTGTGTGTATTTTAGATGGGAAATGTACAGAATACAAGCAGCTTATTTCGTTTCTTGTCTAGGCAGGCAGGGTAGTGGAGTGGATCAGGGGGCATTGATACGCGGCATTTTCCAATCCCGAGGCTGTCGTCCCCTCTCCCTTGGAGATGGAGCAGCAGGGTGAGGGGGAAATACACTGCCAAAGTTCCTTGGCAGAGTTATAGCTAATTTAGCAAGTTTATGAAAATTTCATAAACTTGCTAAATTCGATTTTTGACAGGTGCTTTACCTTGTCGTCCTCTCATACTCATACTTCCCTGTCGCGGTTCTTATATCATTACCTATGCGTTCCCAATCATGGTAAAGCGCTTCTGCTGCGGACTATTGCAAAAACTTCTCTCTCATCTTTGATGACGTATCCGGATGTAACTGCAATACAGATGTTGCTCCCCGCAACCAGTTCTTTAATTTTTCGCCCATAACAATAAGTTGATTTCAACTGTCCGTACCTTAGGGATTATAACAAAGATGCCGTACGATAGAAGTATTCACTCTAAATTTCTACCTGTATAATCGTGTGTATATTTTGGAGTGGAAACGTACTGGACACAAGCGTCTTATCCAGACTGGTTTAGAGGGAACTGCAGGACTGCGGCCACCTGCAGGCCAACCAGGCCTGCAGCGACCCGGACGGACCCTGAGCGGGCAGGGTGATGGAGTGGATCAGGGAGCATTGACTAATCTGTAGATATATCGAGGACTAATCAGGGATATACATGCCAACCGTTTTAAGAGTCGGCCCTTATCGGTTTTATTTTTACAGCCATGAACCGAATGAACCGCCACATATACATGTCGATCGCGATGATTTATCCGCCAAATTCTGGTTGGATAATCCTGCACTTGTGAGAAATTTGGGCTATCCTGCCAAGGAATTAAATCAACTGCTGAAACTGATTCGGAAAAATCAACAGCATCTTCTGGAGGCATGGCATGGGTACTTTAGCGCTTAGCGCGGATGAAAGAGTAAAAGATGTTCATCTGACTGATGAAGTCCTATCTGTGGATCTAGCAGATGGCCGCACTATTTCAGTTCCTATCTCGTGGTACCCCCGCCTGTTTGATGCAACACAATCGCAACGCGATAACTGGGAAATTTGTGGCGCGGGTTACGGCATTCATTGGCCTGATATCGATGAAGATCTGAGTACGGAAGGACTGCTCCGGGGGGCGCCTGCTCCCGTTAAGCGGAATTGATATGCATGACAACGAAAGAAAACCGTCTGAGTTCATGCTTCAATCGAGCGAAGTGGCAGCGATCAAACCATTAACTAAGAGTTCTGTCATAGTACTTGAAGACGAGGCATACGATGCTTTTATTGCCGCGCTGAATGCGCCGGTGGAAGCAAATGCCCGATTGAAAGAACTGATGGTTCGCCTGCCTCTATGGGAACAGTAACCGTATTCAAAGTTGCAAGTTCAAATCAACGATAAAACCCTCGAACTTGCCGAAGGCGACATCACCGAACTCGACACCGACGCCATCGTCAATGCTGCCAACTCCTCGCTTATCCTGGGCGCCGGAGTGGCCGGCGCCATCCGCGCCAAGGGCGGACCCTCCATCCAGCGGGAATGCGATGAAATCGGCGGCTGTCCGGTTGGCGGCGCGGTAATCACCGGCGGCGGCAACCTCAAGGCGCGGCACGTCATCCATGCCGTCGGCCCGCGCAAGGGAGAAGGGGACGAGGAGGAAAAACTCAGGAACGCAACGCTAAGCAGCCTGAAAGTCGCAGACGATAACGGACTGCAAAGCATCGGGTTCCCAGCCATCAGCACCGGCGTTTTCGGATTTCCAATAGAACGCTGCGCGGAGATTATGCTTTCCGGTGCGATTGATTACCTGCAAGGAGAAACCGGGCTGGCGAGAGTGGTTTTCTGTTTGTATGGGGAGGAGGCGTATGGGGTTTTTGAGGGGGTTTTGGAGAAGTGTCACAACTGCTGACTACTTATTTGTTCCTAACATTTTGTTATTCAAATAACACCCAATTGTGTAGAATACGAGCTTGATGGTTGTGAGACGTATTCACGCGTTTTGCCTCGGTGGTTTTATCATCAATATCGATTGATCTGGAATATAAGGAAAAAAAATATGTCATCGGAATGCCGGGCATTTATATGAGCACACATAAAGAAAATCGCTTTATCAGAGAGGTTGAAGCTGCAACCCGGGATAACCCGAATATAGATATGGATTTGATTAGGGAGTGGCAGAAAATAGCGGCAATGCTGGAAAAATTGCCACCACTACCAGCAGAGTCAAGCGAGAAAGAACAGCCCCCCCGTTTGCAACCCATTCCGCTGAATTTATTCAATCAGTGGACATAAACTATGTTGTTTCTCCCGTTGAGCGGGAGCCGTTGGTCTCTGTTTGATAGGTGAAGTCCTTTCTGTGGAGACCGCAGATGGCCGTACCATTTCGGTTCCTTTAAGTGGCTCCCTCGTCTGTTTCACGCGGCACAATCACAACGTGATAATTGGGCAAATAATGGATCGAAGAACTTCCTGGCTTTGGATCCACCGTACTCGCGGACGGCTTTTTTCAGGGCCTTATGATCGGCACTCTGTACCTGCTTTTTCACCCCCTCCAGCATTGAGGATTTCTGCTCGGCCAGACGATCAAGGTTGTCCACCAGGTCGACCAGCAGAAACTCCCTGGAGAGCTTTGAGGGGAAATGCGGCTTCATCCGAAAATTAAATGTGCGGTTGCCAAGATTGAAACGGCCATGGCGCTTGTGGTTGTAAACGACGGTCTCGTTGTAGAGCTGCGTTGAACCAACTCCAAGCACGTTGTAGGCATTAGGCGAAGTCAGCAAAAAGCGGTGGTCCTTCAGAAACGCTTCGACAAGCTTTTCATCGGCGGCCGGCGCAGCCCCAAAGGTCGTACGCTTGGGGCAATAGTAAAGCCCGCCCGAGAGCTTGGTCAGAGTTCCCTCCTCAACAAGCTGCTTCAGATGCCGATCCACGGCGTTTGACCATGGCAGAAGATCGGCGCGGCGATACACCTGCCCCGGGCGGAGACGTCGTTTTAGTTTGTTCACGGCGTTCATGGTTCCATGGTATTTGGTTTCGAATAGTAATGCAAGTATTTTAATTAAAAAATCATGCATATACTACAAATATCAGTTACCCAACGTGCTTTATATACCCGCCCAATGCCGCCAGTGGCTTGCTCATATTAGGCGCGGGAGTGGTCAGCGCCATTCGCGTAAAAGGTGGCCCCGCTATCTAGCAAGAATATGACGCAATCGGCGGTTGCCCAGCAGGCGGCCCGGTCATCAGCGCCGGCTTATTAGGGTTTCCTAGATTGAATCAAAAGTAGGTTCTCAACCTGAATTTGCCAGAATACCCTATTTTTTGTCCCGGTCTTCTTTACTATCGCTGGTCTGCAACACCCCTGAAATTTGACGCTCTGTTCCATCTGCTATACCCCTAGCAAATCTTTCACTAAAGCCTGTTAAAAACGCTATGGCAAAAAAGAAATACACTTCAGTATCCGCTTCAAAGGCCAGAGGTAACATTCCAGACCTGATAAGGGCAAATACGAAGAGCGCGAATCCGGTTCCAATTACCGGCTTGAAGAAACCTATGGCAATTAAAACAAAGCGATCAGTTTTCTCCATATTAGAAAAGTCTTGTATTCTGACCGTGATGCTGATGACACTACCTAGGCCACCCCCAAAAATTACTGCTATGAGAAGCTCTATGGGAACGCCAAGAAAGTGGTCTGTATTATTAATCAATGTTGGAAGTAAAATCATCGCAGCCGCTAAAATCACGTATAACAACAAACCTAAACCGAAAATTACTAGCGTGGGGGGAGTGCCACTTTGCCAAATCTTATTCAGTGGGCTTTTTCTAATACGAATACTTTTTGTTATTTTCTTTCGCAAATCAGTAGCGAGTTTTACATTTGGCTGGTCAAGCAGAAGCGATTTGACAGCAATTTCTAATAAGCTCACAAATGAAGCGTATTCTGGTTCTCGAATTTCTTTTGTGAGTGCCAATAGCTTGGCGAGTTCAGTTTGAATGGTATTGTCGGTCGTTTTTGAGAGATTTTCTTTTACCTCTAACAAAATAGAATCGACATTTGTTGTTTGTTCAGTTTGGTTTGCCATTAATCGGTATTCAGGTTGGGAGATTAAACTTGCGCTAGTTTCGTGATTTCAAGCGTAAGACAAACGATTCAGGTGCTACTTCAAACTGATCTTCAAAAAAGATTCCAATCCACTCACGAACTATTCTCCACTGTGCACGAACATCTTGTTCTGATAAGTCGGGACGGGCTTCTTTAATACGTTCAATCCCGTCGGTATCGGAAAGTCCTTGTGGCACAGTATCAATAATTCCAGCGAGTGTGGGAATTTGCAGGAGTGTATCTCGTACCCTGATTTTGAAATCCTTTTCCGATAGACCTGGTTGTATTTGTAGATCCGTTATATCAGCGAGACCGTCTTCCCTTGTTCCTGTAACCACTGCTGTTGTTTTGGGATTAGCATAAATCTCATATAGCTTATCCGGTGCTGCACAGCGAGGAAGCCAGGCAAATTGATGCCGGGAACTATCATCTGACATATCTTCTCCCTCTTCAAGTCTCGTCATCTTAAGGGTGTTGGCTAATGCCTCAATTTGCAAGCGAGTTTCAACAGTTGCTATTTCTGCTGCTTCAAGTCGTCTTAATAAATAATCGATGTCTGGATCTGTGGGTTTAGCCGGAATTAGAAGTTCAACGTTACAATGTTCTGACCACCCTAATGCGCTCGCGGTAAGATTTGCTGAACCCACGAGGCACTGATCGTCCACGAGGTAAAGTTTTGCGTGTAGGTTGTTTAATAACCGGAGTTCTGTATGCGGTCTTTCATTTGCAATCTCCAAAACTTCAAGATCACTGACACCTGCTGCAACTTCAGTTGCCCGCCACCGCGTATATATTTGAACTGGGATATTTGTTGGTACGATCGGTAATATTGTCTTTAGTACATCCGCTTTAATAAATGGAGCACATAAAAATACCCTGGATCGAGCTTTTTTGAGCAGTGATTTTAATCGTTCTCCGTCTGCAATCATGAGCAGACCTCACAAAATGGTCATAGTGAGAAGCTATCATCCGGTTCTAAAAACTTCGCCGCAATTTGTCCCCAGTCAAATCTTACCTTCTGAAGAGCTTTGGCGCGCTCGATACCTGCTTCTCTTTCATAACGTCCCCATGCTGCGAAGATGATTTTCCCTGCATTTACTGCTCTTGTTAACCGCTCAAGTATCTCCTGTTTAGTAAACTCACTTACATCCTCGTCTGTAGTTGCAATCGTGCCAAAGATATCATCGAAAGCAGGGTGTTTCCTGTTAAATATTATCTCAGTAACATTGCCCTTCATCTCCACATTAAAAAGATGAAAAGGATCAGGGAAATCTGCCTCTAAAAACACTACTTTCAAGTCTGCATCTCTGATAAGTGAAATAAGTTCTTCGGCATCCGCTTCACTATATTTTTTGTTTTTAGTGAGATCAGTCTTAATATCGTCGAGGTCGCTTTCTGTGGGAGATTTCTTATCATCTTCAAGTGGGCGTTCCTTCGAACGTTCCCTCCATCCCTCATTGACAGCCTTTGTAACATCGTCCGCCTCATCATGGCGGGTTCGTCTACTTGATCGTCTACCTGCTCCTTGGGCTTTTATCGATTCGCGTAGCTGAATTATGTTACGCTTAATACCGTTACTCAGGCCGAGTAACCAACCACGAGGATCACCCTCCTCCTTCAGGCGGTTTACGGCATCAATAAATTGTTCACCTTCTTCAGCGAGTTCTTCCCATTCCATGGTGGCTAATTCAGCAAAATGAGTTGCTGCCTGTTTATTATTTGTGACGCCAAATACCTCGTCGAGTTGAGGAGGGAACTCTACTTCAGCACCCCACCACCTTTCTCTGGGGTCGTATCCAATGCACCATCCGTGATCAAGCATAATCTCGCGTCGCGCACGAAGTACTGAAACGCCAATGTTACTTGCCGCATGTTTCCCATATTTTGTTTTTCCTCTGTCAACTGTACCGGCTTCCGAAATCGTGTCTTCAGTCGCTATCGAATAGCGAGTCACTACTGGATACACACGCCCTTTATACTCAATTTCATGTGTTTCACTAAACACATCTTCGAACATAGGACGTTCATTAAATGGTGTCGGTAAAGACATCAGAGGCACAAGATAAAGTGGATCGTTGATTTTGGTTTCTCTGTCAATTAATACGTTATTGTTATCCTCTTCCATTGCGTGGAGCCGAATCTTTACAGCGTCATCAGCAATGAAGTTCCTATACACTCGTCCTACTATTTCCTCTGTTCGTAGCAGAGCTCGCTCAGCACGTTTCCATGTCAGTCTTTCAAAATCAAGATCTGACCATACCACCAAGGTCCCATGTGGTCCGATGTCTTCTGAAAACTCTCGCCATGGTTCAGGAACACTATCATGCTCAGGTTCTGGTATTGTATCCATATCACCCGACTCGACTTGACTTAGGTCAATGTACGACGTTATTGCATTATCCGGCCCATTCTGCCAAGTCCAAACATCCACTCGCCTAGCTTGAGAGATAGATGCATTCGGAAGACCCATGCCGAAACGACCGATACCAGTTCGGTCACCAAGACGTGTTCCATTACCAAATTGGAGTGCCATCCATAAAGTCTGCAAATCCATGCCTGTTCCATTGTCAAGAACTGCTATTTTCCAAAGCCTTGAACGCTCTCGCTTATGAACGTGCTCGCGTTTTTCTATACAGAACACCTCAATCATTGAGGCTCCAGCTTGAACAGCGTTATCAATCAGTTCCGCAAGTGCATAGGCCGTATTCTTGTACCCGGAATCGCGCATCGCAGTTATTGCGAGACTAGGGGGAATGATTTGAGCGTCAAACAGGCCACGTTGTTCAAGATTATCGCTGTTAGTCATGCCAAACATCCTCCCAATTGGTAAAAGCATCGGCAATATCACCAAAGCCTGGTAAGTCAATATCAATCACTGTAGAAATTTCACAAGTTTTATTACCGCCAGCCTTAGGCCCTCTTGTCGCGCGACCTACCATTTGACTGAATAGAACAAGGGATTTAGTAGGCCGAGCAATCACGGCAGCGCTAGTATTAGGGGCGTCAAATCCAGTCGTCAGGACTCCGAAATTGCATAGGACAATCGGCTTTTTCGAAGCTCTTCGAAACATTCTAATGGTTCGCATACGGGAAGTAGAATTTGTTTTTCCAGTCACGACCTGTCCGTCAATTCCCACGGCTGACAGGGCAGCGGCTAATAACTCTGCATGCCTGACTGACGAGCCAAAAAGTATAATTCGAGTGTGCCCTTTTTCTATCAAACGCCGTACCTCATTGATAATAATGACATTTCGACCTAATTGTTCAGCCAGAGCTTCTAACAACGCAGAATCATAATCGTCACCTTTACCCGCATCCTTCAGGTACGGCTGAAAATCAGGTGTCACCTTAAACTCTAAGCGTTGAAAAGTTGGCCGAGCCAGATATCCCTGTTCAATAAGAAAGGCAACTGGATCATCCCAACCCTCAACTTCCAACATGACTTTTCGTCCGCCGAAAAATTCAGAGAGTTGCTCATCTGCTGCAATATCTGACCAAGTGCGGCCCGGGGTCGCCGTCAAACCGACAAGAGCGTTACTTGAGCCAGTTTCTGTCAAGATATCGATTATTTCCTGATAGGTTGGCGCAATTGCCTGATGCGCCTCATCAACAATTACAAGATTTACAGATTTTGCGAGTCTCAAAATGCCGATACGATCTCTCATTTTAAGAGCATGCATTTTTTGTAACCCGGCGAATATTATGCAATCTGAAGATGCAGTTAGATCTGCTGAGTAATTTCCCCAATATCGCAATATGCTTACCTCACGATTGCCGAGTTGAGACCAGGCATTTTGGAAAGCGTCAGCTGCCTGATCAAGTAACTCAGAACTTGCAGCTAACCAAACGATAACCGATGGTTCAGAGGCAGTCATAAATCTGCTAACAATATGCATAGCTGTCCTGGTCTTACCTGCACCGGTTGGCATGTGGAGGACAACTCGTCCATAACCACCTCGGATTTCATTACATACTCGGTCGGCTACATGTCGTTGATGTGGAAACAGTCCATAGTTAGCTCGAACATCTTCCTGTTCGTTCTCAAGAGTGAACGGAACAGCCTCATGTGTATCGATCCCAAAGAAGCCTAAAAAGGATTGCCAAGTTTTAGTATTCTCTGTTACATCCAAGGAGTGAAACGCGGTTATATTCTTTACGTCCAAACGGTTTACTAACTCCGTGAGTTTTCCTTCCGACATTGCGTTGAAGCATGTCTTTTGGATATCCCTGCGCGCCATCAAAGTGACTGCCTGCTCTCGCAGTATTTCGGTAGCGATTCGACGGAGTGTTAAATTATTATCTTTGGAATCGGAAATAGCTTCCACAAGTGAGATGATGTCTTTCCCAAGAATTTTATACAAATCATCCATGCTTATGCGGCTTACAATCTCAGCCAAGTCCTGTCCAGGACTGTTACCATAAAATGCTTCCATATTTTTTTATCCCTTTCCTAGATGGTTAGTTAGATGGGTTATATCTCCATTATTTGGCAGGAATTATACTTATGTGTGCGTGCTTTGCTTAACATTTTATATTGAGACACCTGAAATACTAGAAATATTTGAATTATTTATGACAAGCCAAACATACCTTCGCCTTCCCGTATAAATCATCAATATCCAGAGGATCATTATCCGGCCGTAATGGATTAGGTTGAACCTTAGAGTGCATGCGTAATAAACGCTGCTCATGCTCCAGCCTGATTTGACTGATCCGCTCCGGCTTCTCTAGTTCTTCAAGCGCTTCGCCTTGACTCCAAGTGAAAGGAGACCCGTGGTCCACTGAATTCTTTTCGTAAGCTTTGGCTTCTTCAAAGGCTTCAGGATGATGTTCTTTTAACCGGACCCATTCGATTTTTTGTTGGAAGAAACAGAATGTGCAACCACTACGTGTTCGCCATGCATAATATGCTGGCAAGCCCAGGCCAGCGCCATCGAGTATTTCGAGCACACCGGCCTTGTCGATGCCGACTTCCTTGAAAGGCAACCGCACAATAAGCCTGTCATTTTTGGAGGCATAGCCTTCTCGATATTCCTCGTCCGAACGTATGGCGACATAGCTGTAGATGGTTTCTCCGTTTTCGAGCTTGGAGCGCAACCATTGTTCAAACGGCCGCAGCTTGAGTTGCCTGGTACACCAGCGGCTTTGGGGTGAAGGTAGGAAGTCGTTGTATTGCTTCAGCCAGAAATCGAAATCGCGGTCGGGATTCAGACGTGATATCGACTGGCCCAGAAAACCTTCCAAACGCCCGAGGTATTCATACACTTCCGGCAGTTCTTTGCCGGTATCGGTGAAAAAATATTCAATATTCAGTTCCGGATAGTGTTGTCGCATATATACGGCCAATGCCGCGCTGTCCCGCCCGCCGGACAGTCCCAACACATGCCGTTCGCTGGATGCAATACTCATGATGCCGTTTGTTCCTTTTGCTCCGTATCCGTTGTGTCAGCTGCGACCTGTTTGAGATAGCGTGCGCTCAACTCCGCTAAGGCTGCAAGGATTATGTTGCGTTGTTTTTCTCCGCTATCTTCAAGCGCTTTATCTACCCGATTGATCAAACCATCCACTTGACTGCGCTCCATGTCAGTAACAGCAAATTCGTCGTGAATGGTTGTGGGGCGGCCATCCATCCCGACTACCACGGCCATCGCGTGGCGCTTGTCAGTTCTCCCTTTTACCCGAGCGAATGATTCAGCCCGCAGGAATTTTTGAGCCAGTTCAGCAATTTCGATAGTCGTTCGGTCCAGATCGGGATCAATCCAGTCGCGGGGCGGTTTGCTTGCCGCCAAGCTGGCTATGTCTTGGATGCTCGCGTCACTGTCATTGAATTGTGAAATCCGTCCGATAAATGCCTCAAGTTTGAAGTCACCTACGACCTGGCGGATGTTTTCGGCGCGGTCATGCAATTCATTCAGAGATTGCGGAGAGATATTATGCACATCCAGTTCGGAGAGCAGGGTATCGCGCAGCCTGTGCAACATTGAGGGATAGGCATTTACCAGTTCCGTCAGGCCATCACGTACATTTTTTACCATGCGGTGCAGGGCTTGTTCGTCGATTTGGGAAATGTCTTGTCCCAGTGTTTCGGGTATATCATCAAACAGGAACTTGTTCGGGTCCCGAGCGCGCTTGAACATATCCCTGATGCGCACCGCATTGGCTGATAACCGCATCGTTCGTTTAGTCCACTGTGGTAATTGGTCGTATATGGCTACTAGTCCGCGGGCGACATCGATGGGTTCAAGTTGAGTAAGCTGGTTGGTTTCGTCCAGGTCTCGGACGATTGCCGCCATTTCCGATAACAACCCGCGGGCGATGTCGGATAAATCCATCCACCGGATCTGGATGGTACTTGGGTCCTTTGCTAGGTATTCAACGTCAACATCGTCAAACCGTGCTTTGAACAACCCTTCCCTGTAGACCGCCAGTTTTTCCTGTTGTGACAGAATGAATGCGACAGAGAGAACCGGTAGCAATCCATCTTTTACGCCGAAGGGAGGCTTGCGCCAGAGATCATACAAATCTGAGACTGCGATAGTCTTTCCTTGTACCAGCTTGGTCGCACCATCCCACATTGGGGTAAGACGACAGGGATCAAAATCTTCATCGGGAGTCAGGAATCGCCATTGATTATTGTCTCGCCGATAAAGCCCAGATGCATCCAGTATCGAGGCAAACAGGCCGGCTTCCGCCGGAAATTTCTGTATGCCCAGCCTGTTTTCCAATTTATTCAAAACCATGCGTCGAAGCAATATATTTTGGGCAGCTACGGCGCTGCCGGACGGTTTATGCCGGTTCAATAATTCATTATGCAGGCGTGGACATTGGTCGAAACGACTGTCTGCGAGTTTGGAAGCGATATTGTTCAGTTCGGCCTGTCTCAAACGCTGGCCAGTGTGTGTTTTACCGAACCATTGGGCATTATCAAAGGACTTGTGCAATTCTGTTTCGAGCAGAGACTGCAGGGCTGTAAGGCGAGCGGTGACTTCCCGTCTGGCGACGGAATCGCCCGCTAGCTCAGGATGTTCGTCACTTACCCACTCCAACGCAAGCAGTTCACGGGCCAATGGAATAATCGCCCATGATGCCTTCGACATGCCAACCATACTGTCCCAAGGGGTATCATAGTCGGCCGCTTCACGGCATAGTTGTTTCGTTTCTTCTTCAGTCTCACCCTCGGTGGGTACGGCAAGAATAAATTGGCCTATAGCGCCTTTCTTAGGCTGGTATTGCTTAACGGCATCAAGGATAGATTTGACCGGTATGATGTTTACCTCAAACCATCGTAACGTCCCGGTCTTGTGATAGTGCCGCTTGGCGAGAATGGGCTGAATGCCTGCCAGCGATTTAAGTTCCTTGAAATCTATCTCATTAATATGTTCAAGAGCCGACCGCGTGGCTTGATCAATATCGAAGTCACTGCCAGCAAAAATGGAATGTGCTTCGAGGTACTTTTTGAAGATGGTAAACGACCAGTTGTTCAGCTTCGCCAGGGCATCCTTGAGTTTCTGCTCGGATAATTCATGAAAACATGTTTTCAGTATGTTGAAGTTGGCGCTAATCCCTGATCGTTCCTTGAATAAGTCTATGATGGCGATGGCTTTCAAAAGCCTAATGTGAATTTCGTTGCCGTCTTGAGATTCACACCGTTCGAGCGCCTCGGCGGCCAGCGCCCAGCGATGGCCGTCCGGTGATGCCAGTATGGATGGTTCCAGATTGGCGCGGAGATAATCCCAAAGCACGTCCGGCGTATATAACTTCTCATCCGCGGCGTGTTTCAGGAATTCCTGAAATCCGAATAGTTCTGCCGAGTTCAAGAAACCGAACAAGCTACGCTGGTTCTGCCCGAACCGTCGGCGCGAGATAGGACCAAGCAGGCAGGAGACGACCGGGTGCAAGGGCCAACATGCCGAAAGCCTGGAAGCGACCTGCTCTAAATCGGACTGGTTGTTTTGCTGCGTAGCCTGGGCGACCTTGGAGCTAAGGTCATCCATAATTTCAGGTTGACGGTCGCTTTTGATAGCACGGGAAATCAGTTCTATCTGTTCATCGCCCGTCGCATTGATCACCAGGTCGATGAAGCGTCCTTGTACCTTGGCCCATTCATCCCGTATTTCATGGGAAAGCCGGTGGGTATACTCCTCGAATGACTGGTGCAGTATGCCGATTACCAGCAGGCGCCCCTTGCTGCGTGATGCGGCTTCGGCTAGTTGTTGAAAGATGTAGATATCGGAACCGTCCCCGACTGCAGCCTCCAGGAATTTGCCCATCTCGTCGATGAACAATACGACACCGCCGTACCTATCAGGCTTGTATTCAGCGGCATCTGTCAGCACTTTTATCAGGTTGCCTTCTCTCCACCCGCCGCGTGGACGGCGTTTTGCAACTCCTACGTTCCGCACGGCTTCTCCGATAATCCTCACAGGGTCATCCCGAACACCGACCACAGGCACGATGCGCCATCCTTCAGTTCCCGAAGGCAGCGCTGTCGTGATGGTATTCGCCAATTCTTGTCCAAATACTTCTCCCGCTTGCGTGCGTAAAGAATCGCTGCCGTTCAATAAAGCGCTTAGTGCAACGACTAGGCTGGACTTTCCGCTTCCGTACGGGCCGGTCCAAGTGAACGCGCCCTGTTCTGTTTCAGATACGTGGCGCGCCATGGTCATAAGGACGTCTTTGGAAGACTGCGGGCAAATAAAACCTTCCAATGCCGAGCTTTCAGTCAGATCAGTATCAATCCGAATTGATCTCAGGAAGCGGCGGGCAATATGGACGCGTTCTTTCAGCATTACCAGATTGTTCCCGCTATTTTTGAGCTGCCATAATCGGAAAACAGGTATTGGAGCTTTGTTTCTTCGTCGATATCTATATTACGAACCACCTGTTTCAAACCGGCAGCTTCAGACCATCGCAACTCCCCACTCGTTATATCTTCGAGCGCCGTCAAGCGATCAACCACGTCATTCTCTTCCAGGGCAAACACGCGCCCCGGCCCGCCAGGTTCGTAAGTAAGAGCTTCAAATGACAATGTGTTGGCATCGGAGTAGCGCGACCAGAAATCCAGCAGGGCATATACAAACACGCCGTCAGTCAGGGTTGCTTTGGGGCCGCGCACAAAACGAAACCCGTCTTTTTCACCTATGGTTTTGATCAATCCCAATTCCGTCAGCGGTGATTCCAGTGCATCATCATGGCCGGTTTTTCCCGTTGGTTGCCGCGCTGCATAAGTCCGGATAAAACAGGCAACATCATTCTTAATAGTCGTATTTGAGACGCGCCAATCGCGATCCTGCGCAAGGCGCCCGATTTTTTGCACGAACTGGCTGCGGGTAAAGGTGACTGCCGGATAATGGCCGAAAGCCCAGAACCAGGTTGTTTTCTTGTCTTGGGCGGCTAACTTCCAATGCATCAGCCAGAGTGTAGCGGGGTGTTCCATATATGGGTCGATCCCTTTTATCCCATTGTTTCCAAAAAGTTTTTGTCCAAGTGTTGTCGTTATATCCGAATGTCCGTTTTTAGACTCCTGAATAATACCACAGCTTGTGGCCCAATGACGTATGGAGGCGACCATATTTTTGCCGACACCAAATTTCGCGATGGCGTCTTCGCCCCAACACAGGGATTTGTTATGATGGTCATGCTCGGTTTCGGCTACGCGTTCGAATGCTTTTTTCAGCCATCCGTAGCGCAGGGGAAAGGTCTCGTGTCCCGAGAATGACGGGCGATAATTTGCTTCAAGCAGTGGCTTATATGGCATAAGTCTATTTCCTTCCTGGAGTACAACTCCAGTTCGATTTTAATGTATTGAGTGTGCTATAGTCAATCCGCACGTTATAGTTTTTTTGCATATTACGGCAATAATGTTAGAAACTTGATCGGCTTGGGATTATTTCTTCTATCTGATTGAATTCAATGAGGATTTCTGAAACCATCTATCTGGACCACCAGGCGACGACACCCGTCGCTCAACGAGTTTTGGACCGGATGTTGCCATATTTCAGGGAAGCCTTTGGCAACCCCCATTCGGCAGACCATACACTCGGTTGGAATAGTTCTCTTGCCGTGGAACAAGCGGCAGCGCAAGTTACAGGTTTGATTGGAGCCGACCCCGATGAGATCATTTTCACATCAGGCGCCACTGAAGCGAACAACATGGCCCTGCTTGGACTTGCCCGTCGCGTCCGTTCTATAAGCAGGAGGAGACGATTTATCCTCAGCGAGATTGAGCACAAGTGCGTACTCACAGCCGAACGAGCAATATCCGACCAACATGGTCTTCCCGTAGACCATCTACCCGTGGACCAGGAAGGCCGAATCCTGTTGGCGTCACTGGAAAATGCCTTGAATGATGATGTACTCGCTGTTTCCATCATGGCGGTAAATAATGAAATCGGCACAATTCAGGACATCCAAAAAATTTCAGAACACGCCAGGAATGCAGGCGCCATATTTCATTGCGACGCTGCCCAAGCCCCCATTTCCATGGACCTACGGGGAATTGCTGAGCATGTGGACATGTTGAGTCTTTCCGCCCACAAGATGTACGGACCAAAGGGCATCGGCGCGCTCTACGTCAGCCGGGAGTTGCAGGATCGCGTGGAACCGCTTATCTATGGCGGCGGTCAACAAGGCGGGTTGCGTTCAGGCACCGTCCCTACGGCCTTGTGCGTAGGCATGGGCACAGCCGCTGAACTTCTAAGTGGCGATGAGGCAATGCAAAAACGTGCCCTCCTGCGTCAACGACGGGACCGCTTTCTCGAAAAATTATCGGACTTGCCGTGGTCCATCCGCTTGAACGGCCCCTCCGAAGAATCCCGCCATCCCGGCAATGCCAATATCTGCTTCGAAGGTTTCTTTGCCCAGGATATCCTGCAAGTGCTTCAACCCCATCTTGCCGCTTCTACCGGGGCGGCTTGCACGTCTGGTATCCCCGAACTTTCCCACGTTCTCAAAGCTATAGGCCTATCCCCTGAAGATGCCGAAGCATCCATCCGTTTCAGTCTCGGCTTTGATACCACAGATACAGATATTGATGATGCGGTAAACTTGATAGACAATGCACTTGGTAAGCTTTCAAATAACGGGCTTTTCAGTGACAAGGTATACAGGGCTGTTGGATAGAATATGGGACAAATCTTCACAGAAATTGAGTTAAGTAACCCTCGCGAGCAAGAATTGACGCCGATCAGGGTGAGCGCACTGGCTGATACCGGGGCATTGTGGCTGTGCATTCCCGAGCATATCGCGCTTCAGCTTAATCTTGCAACTGAGTCCATGCGTGAAGTTTCGGTGGCGGATGGTCGGAGTATGAAGGTGCCTTATGTCGGGCCGATCAAGGTTACGTTCGGGGACCGTTTCTGTTATGTCGGAGCGCTGGTATTGGGTGACGAGGTATTGCTTGGCGCAGTGCCGATGGAAGATATGGATCTGGTTATCAATCCCGGGCGTAGAGAGGTCACTGTTGACCCGGCGAGTCCGAATATTCCTCATGGTCGAGTCAAGTTCTATGGTCCAGAATGGCCCAATATGACAGCTATACGCCATTAATCTTACTGAAGGAGAAAACCAATGCGATATCTACACACCATGCTCCGGGTCTCGAACCTGGATGAGAGTCTGTCTTTCTTCTGCGGCATCATGGGCATGCAGGAAGTGAAACGGATGGAAAGCGAGCAGGGACGTTTTACCCTGGTGTTCCTGGCGGCGTCCGGTGACGCGGAAGAGGCGAAAGACATGAAAATGCCGGCGCCGGTGCTGGAGTTGACCTATAACTGGGACTCGGAGGAGTACACCGGCGGGCGTAATTTCGGCCACGTCGCCTTTGAGGTGGACGATATTTATGATACCTGTCAGAAGATTTCGGACAGTGGGATCACCATCAACCGTCCGCCGCGGGACGGGTACATGGCGTTTTTGCGCACGCCGGATAACGTCTCTATCGAGTTATTGCAGAAGGGGGAGGCGCAGGCGCCGCAGGAGCCTTGGGCGTCGGCAGAGAATGTGGGGGTCTGGTAGTTCGTCGTACCAGAACAGGGGACGCTCAGGTGAATTCTGTCCCCGGACAGGTTCAGTTATTTCATTATTTTCTGGTCCAGTAACAGGTTCAGCGTAAAGCGCACCCCAAAGCCCGTGGTGTCGGTGGGGATGTGGGCCAGACCACCCTTGTTGTTGCCGGCGGAGAGGTCCACGTGTATCCACGGGCAGTCGTGCTTGACGAAGCGTTGCAGGAAACGCGCCCCGAGGATGTGGTCCACGCCGGGGTCGCTGCTGCACTGCTTGACGTCGGCGAATTTGCTCTCCAGTGCCTCGTCATAGTCTTCGTCCATGGGGAACGGCCACACCCGTTCTCCGCTCTGCACCCCCGCCTTGACCATGACGGGTAGAAAGTCGGCCTTGTTGGTGAAAACTCCGCTGTACGCCTTGCCGATGGCATAGACGCAGGCGCCGGTCAGGGTGGCATAGTCGATAATCAGTTTCGGTTTGTTACGCGAGGCGAGCGCCAGGGTGTCCGCCAGCACCATCCTGCCTTCGGCATCGGTGTGCACGATCTCGATGGTGGTGCCGTCAAGTGCGGTCACGATATCGCCGGGGTTGTAGGCATCGGGCCCGATGTGGTTGGTGCAGATCGCCAGCCAGCATTCAACGGGGAATGGCGCCTTGAGCCGGGTCAGGGCCGTTAACGTTCCCAGCGCCACCGCGCTGCCTTCCATGTCCTCGTGCATGCCCATCATGTAGTTGTGGGGTTTCAGGTTGACGCCGCCGGTGTCGAAACAGATGCCCTTGCCCACCAGGGCCAGGGTGTCCGTGGTTTCCGGTTCCTCCGGCGCATAACGCAGGCGCAGGATACCGCCATCCTTCTGCGGGCTGCCCTGGGCCACGGCCAGGAACGCGCCGGCCTTTCTCTTCTCCAGTTGGGCGATGCTGAAGAACTGGCTTTTCCAGCCGTACTCTTTGGCCAGGGCGGCGATGCGCTTGCGGTACAGGGCCGGGGTGAGTTCGTTCTGGGGCAGGGCGGTCAGGTAGCGGGCCAGGGCATTGCCCTCGTCTTCGGCATAACTGCGGGCGAACCCATATTTTTCCGGCACGCCGTACAGGTGGATTTGCTCAAGCCTGGCGCGGTCTTTACGCTTTTTGCGGAAATCAGGCATTTCCGCATCGGCAGCCAATACTGCCGCCAGCAGGGTTTCCGCCACCCGCGCCGATTTCTTCGCGGAAAAGCCGATGACCGCGATGCCGAGTTCCTTCGCCTGGTAGTCCTGGTGGCCTTCCGCCATTTTGTGCGCCAGGGTGAGCAGTTCGAACGCGGACAGGTCGGGTTTGATGGTGGACAGGACGACTCGCCCGGCTTTCTCATTGGGGAGATCGGTCAGCAGCGGCGGCGTGTCGTCATCGCCGTCTTTCCGGAGCCGCTTATGGCGTTTTTGCAGGACGTCGCTATAGGGAAAGGACGGCCAGCCCTCCTTTGTTCCCGGTTGCTTTACGGCGATGATCCAGTGCTCCAGGGCATCGAACCGGGCCGTGTCCGGCAGGTCTGCGGATTGTTGCAGTTGCGCCTGTTTCATGGCTTGACAATATATCAGGAACCCTTGGACTGTCTACCCTGATCGGTTATACTTTGTAGTGAGTAAACGGGCGACCCGGATTTTTCCGGGTCACCCGGATAATTGCGGGTCGTCTACCCCTGAAACCCAATCTTGAGGTAGCGATCATGAGCGTAGATTATCAACTCATTGCTGGTATTGACTCTGCTCACAGGGCAGAGAAAAATGAAGATGGCTGGTACACGTTAGTCAGGGACGGCGAAGTCGACCGTGGTGACCTGGTTACCGACAAGTACCGGGGCCTGACCTTCGAGGTCACGGGCTTTGGTGCTCCCTTCTACGTTGCCGAGATCCGTATCGAGGATGCGGAGGAAGGTTATTACTCCTCTGTCGTTATTGACTACCACGAGGCGGTCAATAATTTCGACAGTTTCGAGAAAATAACAGTCTGCCTGGCATTCCTGGAACCGGTGCGTCAGCTTCGCAGCGTCCAACGGCAACGCGACATGCCCGTCGCGCTTGCAGCAGGTTGGAGCTGACCGGCGGAAAAGGCGATCTTGCGGTCGCCTTTTTTTATGCTGGTTGCGTTGTTTTTACGGTATTATTTCAATTGGTGGGGTCAGAGTAAAACTCGCAAACTCAAGGGCCGGAATAAAATCTGTGCGGGAGTTTTACTCTGACCCCGGCAATTCGGGGGCAGACCTCAGGTCTGTCCCCATTATCAAAAAGGAGAACCGGAAATGAAACGGATATGTTACATGGTGTTATTGTTGTCGATCCTCGGCCAGGGACAGGCGGTTTCCGCCGCCGGCCTTCTCACGGGCGTTACGCGCCTGTCCTGCGAAGCCCTGCTGTGCCTGTCGTCGCCAGCGCGTCCGGCGGCCTGCAACCCGGCGCTGTCTTATTATTTCGGCATCAAGAAGTTCACTTGGCCCGCGACATTTGCGGCGCGGTTGAGGTTCCTGAACAAGTGCCCGACGGGCTCGCCGGGACTGGCCCGGGAAGTGGCGAAGGGGGCGCCGCGCAAGTGGGAGGGGGCGTCGGGGACAGACCCCGGGTCTGTTCACCGTTAATAAAGAATCGCCTTTGGCGATTGCTTAACTGACTGGATTCCCGCTTTCGCGGGAATGACGAGGATGGTCCAGGTAGATGGGATCCACGGCCACCCATGAGGTGTGGACGATCTCCGCCAGGCGGCCCGGCATCTTTGCCATGGCCACTCTGGAGGGCAGCATCATCAGGGTGTTCGGGTGGATGTAGTACACGTCTTCCTGGGTTATGAGGTTCCTGTCGGCGTAGACTTCGCCGCCGGCCCTGTTGATGTCCACGTTCATGCGGTAGCGGCTGGCCTGTTTCGTGCCGCTCTGCCGGGCCGCGTAGTCGGCGGTCTCGAAGTCGTTGGGTTGGTAGTACAGGGACATCTTGCAGTTGTTCTCTACGCTGAACTCCAGGGCCTCGACGTTGACCAGGCGCTTGTTGACGGATTTCAGGTCGCCCAGGCTCTGGTAGGCGATGGCGAGGTGGCAATCGAACCCGGTGATGGTCGCCAGCATGTCGCCCAGGATGTCGGTGGCGAGGAACTTGACCTCGTCCAGTCCGATGAACAGGTGACTTGAGCGCTCCCGGCGCCGGTACATGCGCGTCGCCGCCTGCAGCAGGCATAGCAGGAACACCTGAGTGGCGCGTTTCACCACCGGGTCGGTGGCGGACGAGCGCACGTAGAGCACCGCGTTCTCGCGCAGCACGCGCTCGATATCCACCCCCTTGCTGCGTCCCGGTTTCAACGCGGACAACGCCAGCATCTCCCGGGTCAGGTTGGTGACGGTGGGCGGGGGTTTGGCTGCGTCCCTGAGGAGCTTCGGCAGGTCGATCAGTTCCCTGCTCCACTTGTCGAACACCGATTCCAGGAACTCGCGTTCGCCGATTTTGTAGAAGTCCGCGGTGTCGCCCCGTTCGGAGAGGTTGTAGGCGTGCATCAGCCGGGTTTTTATCTCCCGGTCGGTGCCGGTCCTGAACGGCGACCATTTGCCCGGCAGTTCGCCGTTGAAATCCACGGTCACCAGGCGCCTGCCGGTGTCCTCGCAGGCCTTGCGCATGATGCCCAGCGCGTGCTGGTCCGGCTTGATGTCGAAAAAGACCGTGCAGAACCCCCGGCGCACGGACTGGTCCAGTTGCACCCCGAACAGGATGCCCTTGCCGGTCTGGGTGGCGCCTACCATGCGCTGGTTCCAGGTCTTCCAGTCCTCCACCGGGACATACATGGGGGTATTGTCTTCCCGCAGACCGATGAATATTCGCCCGGCCCGGTAATGCTTTTCGGGCCGGAACTGCTTTTCCCGGAACCGGTTAGCCTCGGTGCGGATATCGGACACCTGGTCGCCCCGTTGCGATACCCGTCTGAATATGTACCAGGATGAGAAGCGCGGGTACAGGTAGCGCAGGAAAACGATCCTGCTCAGCAGTCCTGCCAGCAGGAACCCTGCCATCAGTCCCCACATCCTGCCGGCCTGGCTGATAACGACGATGTTTACGATGTTATTGGCAGCCGTAATATCGCCGGTGGCGTTCGCGGCCAGGAACCAGAGGCACAGGGGGAAGCCGGGGAACAACAACAGCAGCAACAGCAGCAGGATCCGCCGCGCGTGCATGAGCAGGTGCTCAACGGGCGTGAGTTCCCGCTCCGATGACAGCGGCAGGAAACCGATAACGGTATTGGCATAGAGAACCGCGGCAATGCACACCCAGAACCAGGGGTCGCTCCAGCTTGCTAACCGGGTAAGAAGATCGTCCAAATTCCTCTGAGCCGGCGCTCCGTCCGCCGGCCTCCTCCTGTTGTTTCCACCAGTCTTGAATTCTAGCAGGATATCTGGGATATTTGTGGGGTCAGAGTAAAAATTCTTCGAATTTCTTACTCTGACCCCGAAAATCTTACTTTGGAACAGGTACGGAAATGAATAAAGGAC
>JAPPLI010000182.1 GCA_028819495.1 Gammaproteobacteria bacterium
TATAACAGTTTACGATGTTGACATAAATCCAATTAGTCCTTAAGATTGCCGATTTGCTTGCAGACTTGAGTGAGATCCGATGAAAACCTATACCGCAAAGCCGGCAGACATCAAGCCCGACTGGCACATTGTCGATGCCAGGGGCAAAGTCCTGGGCAGGCTTGCCGCGGAAATCGCCCGCCGGCTGCGGGGGAAACACAAACCGGAATACACGCCGCACATGAACACCGGGGATTACATCATCGTGATCAACGCAAAAGACGTCCAGGTGACGGGAAACAAGGCAAGCAGCAAGACCTATTACCGCCACACGGGTTACCCCGGCGGCATCAGGTCGATCACCTTTGATAAACTGATTCGTTCGAAACCGGAACGGGTCATTGAAAAAGCGGTCAAGGGCATGCTGCCCAAAGGTCCCCTGGGACGGGACATGTTCCGCAAGCTGCGGGTCTATGCCGACGGCAATCACCGCCACGCCGCGCAGCAGCCGAAACCGCTGGAGTTGTAACGCAACCATCACAACCGGACACACCATCATGGCAGACGAGATTTATTACAGCACCGGCCGCAGGAAAAGCTCCAGCGCGCGGGTGTTCCTGAAGAAGGGCAGCGGCAATATTGTCATCAATAACCGCACCATGGAACAGTATTTCGGCAGGGAAACCGGCAGGATGATCGTCCAGCAACCCTTGGAAAAGATCGACATGCTGGGAAATTTCGACATCAACGTCACCGTCAGCGGCGGCGGGATATCCGGCCAGGCCGGCGCAATCCGGCACGGCATCACCCGGGCACTGATGAAGTACGACGAGAGCCTGCGCAAGACCCTGCGCCAGGCCGGGTTTGTCACCCGCGACGCCCGCGAAGTCGAACGCAAGAAAGTCGGGCTGCACAAGGCCAGGAAACGCCCGCAATACAGCAAGCGTTAGTAGCTGTTCGTCATGCCGGACTTGTTCCGGTATCCAGTAAAACAAAGGGTCGCCCGCCGGGCGACACAGTATTTCACTGGATTCCCGCTTGCGCGGGACAAATCGGCAGGACGGCCGATTTGCACGGCGATAGCCGCCCATAGGGTTGCATCCAGGGAAGGATGCGATGAGTGACGGGCATTAACTCTACGCCTGGTTTTCCAGTACCTCCCGCGGAAACTTCTCCGCGAATTCGCCGTTGTCGACGCGTAGCGCCGGTTCCACCAGGATTTTCCCGTTCACCGGGCACCACGGGCGGATGTAACGGAATACCGCCTCCGAACTGTCCGCTTCGAACGCGGCAATGCCCCAGTGGGACGCGGCCTGGCCCTCGAAAATCACTTTTACCGGGCCCGTGCTTTCTCCTGCGCGTTCTGAGTGCCGCAGAGTGCCTTTTGTCACCTCCTTGATTTTTTCCGGCATGATCTCGAAATAGCAGATAAATAACATGGCAGTGCTCCTCTATAACGTTACGATCGGTGTTGGAACAGATGGGGTCAGAGTAAAATTATTCGATATTTCGGATATTGCGGAGTCAGAAAAATAATTTTCGATATCCTGGCAACCTGGAGGTTCGAACAATTTTACTCTGACCCCTGGATTTGTGCCCGATATCCCGATAATTTTACTCTGACCCCTGGAATTCCTGCAATTCATCCGGGTAAGGGCCCAGCAGGACTATCAGCACGGTGCCGACGGCGACCAGCGCGGCCACCACCCATAATGCGCCGGCATAATTGCCGGCATGGTCGTGGTACAGACCCATCAGCGGCGAACCGGCCATAGAGCCCAGTTGGAATGCGGAAAACATCAGGCCGTAGATAAGCCCGAACGCGCGCGGCCCGAAATAGCGGCTGCAGATGTAGGCGATCTCGCTGATCTCCGAGCCTGTCGCCATACCCACCAGCACGGCGGCGGCGAACACCGGAACGCCGGCAGTCCCGCTCGCCAGGATGACGATGCCGGCCAGCAGGCCCAGCAGGAAGCAGGCTGCCACGTAAGGCGCAAAGAAATAATCCATAAGGAACCCGGCCAGGACCCTCCCGGCGATCAGGCCCAGGGCCAGGGAACTCATGTACAACGCGGCATCGGCCGGCGCCACGCCGCGATCCGTCAGCAAGGGCACCAGGTGGGCGATCACGCTGGTAATGCCGATGCCCACCAGCATGAACGAGACCAGTATGAGCCAGAAACTGCGGGTGCGCGCGGCCTCCCGGCAGGACAACCCGCTATCCGGAGGCTTCGCCCCGTTCCCGTCGGCGCCACCGGGCGCTGAGGAACCAGGCCGCGCGGCGGCGCCCGCCGCCTGCGCCGGGCCGCCGTCCGGCTTCAATCCCATCTCTGCCGGGCTCTCCCTCAGCACGAACACCACCATTGGCAGCGCCAGCGCCAGCACGGCCGCGCCGAACCCGGCATAAGCCATGCGCCAGCCGTAATTATCGATCATCAGTTGCGCCACCACGGGCACCAGCATCGCCCCGACGCCGAAACCCGACAGCGAGATGCCCAGCGCGATACCCCGGCGCCGTTCGAACCAGGCGATCAGCACCCGGGAATAACTTTGCGGCAGGGTGCCCGCGCCCAGGAACGGGATCAGGAAGTACAGGGCATAGAAATGCCATATGCTGGCGCTGAGCAAGGCCATGGACGCGACGGTCAGGCCCATCATTATCACCGAGAGGATCAATACCCGGCGCACGCCGAACCGGTCTATGATGAAACCGAGGCTGGGCGAGGCGAGGACCACGGCAAAGTTGGTCATGGTAATGGCGAACGACAACTCGCCGCGGGTCCAGCCGAATTCGTCTGCCAGGGGTTTGACGAACACGCCGAAGGCGAAAATCGTGAACATGGCATAGCTGGAACCCATGCCCACAAAGCCGGTGGCGACGTTCCACCAGCCGTAGAAGATCCGTGCCGGCCTGTCAGTCACAGTAGCGATTGGGGACGGACTTCAAGTCCGTCCCCGGCCAGGTCTGTGCATCTGCGTTATAACTGCACCTCACCGGCCAGGAGATAACCCGGTTCGGGCGTATCCTCCAGCGACCAGCCTCCCATCAGGTAATGGTGCACGATACGAATGGCCGTCAGGCCCACGTGCTCGGCAAAGCCATCCAGGTCACCGAAGCGGTCGGCCAGCTTGTTCATGACATAACCGCGCATGGGGTCGTAGGCCCAGATGGGAACGAATTCCACGAATGCCTGCTGGCAGACGTCCTGCACTGCCTCGATGTAATCACAGCCGCGACTGAACCCGTCCCGGTCCGTCAACCCGTAGCGCCCGGGCACGAAGGTGTCCCAATCCTGCTCCAGGAAGCCGCGCATGAACCTGACGAAATTCGCCAGGTGGATATCGGGCATCAGCCCGTAGCGGGCATTGGCCAGTATGGTATCCGAGGAGAACAGCAGTTTTTCCTCGGCGAACCAGGCGGCCAGGTTACCGGAACCGTGGGTGGGGCCGGGGTTCAGCAGCGCCAGGTCCACGCCGTCCACGTTGATCCGGTTTTCCGCGCCGGTCAGCACGCGGGTAGGCTGGAGCTGGCCCTCGGCCTCGCGCAGTTTCACGACCTTGGCACAGATCTCGTCGGCTATAATCTCCGCGCCGGGCGCCAGGTCGGCAGCGAAACCGGCATGGTCCAGGTGGTCGTGGGAATAGATCACGGTAGTGATTTCCCGTCCCGGCACGGCCTCGCCGATGGCGCGGGCATAGGCGCGCGCCCGGCCCGGCGTGCCGAAGGTATCGAACGCGATCACGCCTTCCCGACCCTCGATGAAAATGGTCCTGCAGGTACCGTCGCTGATGGTCCAGAGCCGCTCCGACAGGCGTTCAACCTGCATGTCCGGCTCAAAGGCCAGGTACGGCTGGGCCTTGTCCGTCGTGAATAATCCCCTGTTCTCGCTCATGGCCTGGTCAAAACGGCGTGGTATTGGGGTGCATGTTGCCTTCGATGCCCCAGCCCCCGGTCAGGTAGGTCTGCATGTACCTGGACAGGTTCATGGCACAGTACTCATGGAAGCGGAACAGGTTGCCGAACGAGGCGGACAGCTTCTCTTCGGTGTAGCGGCATACGCTGTCCCAGTCATGGGGGTCCAGCCCGTCGATAATGGCCTGCTGGGCGAAATCAGCCATCAGGTCGTAGTATTCCAGGTTGTCGATAAATCCCTGGCGGTCGGTGATCCAGAAATGGCCGGGGATGAACATATCCCAGTCCAGGCTCAGGAGCCGCTTCATGCTCGGTACGTAGGGCTTGAAATGCCAGTCCGGGAAGAAGGTGTAACCGACTCCGGGGATGATGGTGTCCACCATGAACAGGATTTTGCTCTGCGGAAACCAGGCGGCGATATTGCCGTCGCCGTGAGTCGGGCCGGGATACAGCAGTTCGAAGTACACCCCATCGATTTCATAGGACTTGCGTTCGCCGTCCCAGGCTTCCGTGGCCGGCAACTGGCCGTCGGATTTGCGCGCCGCCACCACCTCCGCGCACAGCCGGTGGGCGATGATGTCCGCGTCCGGGGCCATGTCCGCGGCAAAGCCGGTATGGTCCAGGTGGTCGTGGGAATAAACGATGGTGTGGATCGGTTTTTTCGGGAACACCCGGCCTATGGCGCCGGCATAGGCCCGGGCGGTGCCGGGGGTGGTCAGGGTGTCGAAGGCAATGACGCCCTTCTCACCTTCCAGGAAGATGGAGCGGTAGATCCCCTCGCTGACGGACCAGATTTTATCGCGCACCGGGCTGTAGGAAATGTCCCGCCACGCGCCCATGATGGGATGGGGCGTGGGAATGGTGAATATACCGCAGTGATCACACTCCGCATGGCCAGCGCCATTGCCGTTTTCCGCCTCGCTCACGATCCTGTCCTGCCTCCACAGGTATTGTCCGATACGCCGGAGTATATCATTTTCATTCACATGGATGCACAGGATATACAGGATAATCAGATGCTCCCGCTAACATCGACAGTTGGCGGTCTCGTCGGGTCGGTCTCAT
>JAPPLI010000221.1 GCA_028819495.1 Gammaproteobacteria bacterium
ATAAGCTATTTCCATGATCCAATGTGATATTGAGAGCGGGGCCGGCCCGATCAGGTAAACGTAAAGTCCGTTGCGTCCAGGTTGGCCATATCAAAGCCCTCAAGCAGGATTGACCCTCCGCCACCATCAGGGTGGGCTGTCAGGTCGATTGTCGTCCCGTCCGAGTCGGACAATGAAGTCAGTTCTTCAAAACCAGACAAACCAAAGGCAGTAAGGTCGATTAAGTCCTCGCCATCGGTGAAGTCGGCAATCGTATCCTCTCCGTGCCCCCGGTCGAAGATAAAGGTATCGGCGCCCTCGCCACCTTCCAAACGGTCAGCGCCCGCCCCACCTTCAAACAAGTTATCACCATCGTTACCCAGTAGTACGTCTGCATGGGCGGAGCCAATCACGTTCTCGAAGCCAGTAATCTGATCCCCCTCTGCATGGCCACCGTGAACCGTGCTTTCTTCAAGGTTCACCGTCACTGCCTCGTCCGATTCTCTATAGGATACTGTGTCCATGCCTGCACCACCGCTCATATTGTCCGCACCCGCGCCACCTTCCAGCAGGTCATCCCCATCATCACCATGTAGCTCATCATTGCCACCGCCACCGAACAATCTGTTGGCATTCCCATCCCCCCACAATATGTCTCTGTACAGTGATCCGATCACATTCTCAACATCAGCAATTACATCGCCCATGGCATGGCCGCCTTCACCTGTGTTTGTTGTTAGATTCACCCTCACACCCGTATCAGAATCCGTATAGTCAACCAGGTCTATACCCTTACCACCTTGCAGGAAGTCTGCGCCCGCTCCCCCTATCAGGACATCATCTCCATCCCCAGCGTATAGTTCGTTGGGTCTCTCATTGCCGATTAATGCATCGTCATAATCAGATCCAATCACGTTTTCGATATCAGCAATCACATCCCCTTCGGCATGGCCTCCCGCACCCGTACTGTCTTCGAGGCTTACCTCCACCCCCGTATCTGAATCGATATAAGACACCCTGTCTGCTCCTGCGCCGCCATCCAGTCTGTCCGCTCCCGGGCCACCTCGCAGTTCATCGTTACCGGCGCGCCCTTGCAGATGATTCCTGGCGGCATTACCAATATCGTTGTAAGGTCCCGGGTGACCAAGGCCAAGGGCATGGCCGATCTCGTGTATGTAGGTGTGGAAAGAATAACTGTCTATCGTAGTACCATGTTCAGCAAGCCAATCCGTTGAGATGTTAACAAATGAAGATACAATTACGGGTTCGACGATCGAGAAAGCTCCGCCATGACCTTCAAGCAGGTATCCGGCAATTTGATAAGGGGATATACTGCGGGATAATATTATCAAATGCAACATCAAACATATGACAATAACTACATGGGCACAGCCCGTGAAACGGCCCTAACGGGAGAAGCGTTTTTCCGTATCAACCGGAAAACATCCGCCCTGCTCATTATCGATATGCAGAATGCCTTCCTTGAACCGGGAGCGATGCTTAAGACGCCTACGGGCCGTGATATTATTACCCGGCTTTCAAGGCTGGTTACAGAATACAGAACTAAGCTTGAAGTCCCGATAATCTGGATTAGGCTTGACGATAGCGCACCTTATGGTGGCCTCCTGCTGGATAAGTACCCGCGTTTGCGAGAGCAACGGGTGCTGACCATCGAAGAAGTTATCAGGGAATTGCATGGCAGCCCTGATAAGTAAAAATGGTCAAGTTACTGACAACACCCGTTCTGGCAAAAGGAGACAACCTACCACCGGGTTACAAGTCCCATGCGTTGCGGGGGATTCCGGTGCAACGTGAACGGTCATTCCGGGACTGTGAACATTGATTCCGGAACTACCCGGAAAGTGTTCACGTTCAATCTGAATCAGTGTTCACTTTGGGCCGGAATCCGCAAAAATCAACCTCAAGGGAGAATCCATGCGAAAACGGAAAAACCATTGAGAACCATGCCCCCCACAGAGTCATAATGACAACACCCACGTCATCACGCGCCGGGGGGGTGGCAGCCTTCATATGAAACAGGTGGCAGACTTCAGTGAAATACGCACCAGGATTAACAAGTGAGAATTCACAACATTCGGCGGCGACCTTCGGGTCGCCGTTTTGCTTTGAGGTTTTTCCCGCTTCTGTACAGGCAAGTAACCAGTAACGCTTCAGGCCATTGCCGGCCCTTCGTCCACAAAGAAAACAAAGTGGGAGTCCGTGACATCAGCCATATCGAAATCCGCCAGTATCACCGTTCCGCCGCCCCAGGCAGATAAATCGATGACGACGCCGGTTTCCTGCTGCTGCATGTCCAGGTCCTCGACAGACTGAATCTCCCTAAACGCGGCAAGGTCAATTCTGTCTTCTCCATTACCGAAATCCAGGACAGTGTCATTCCCGGCGGCGGCGATGAAGAAAACATCATCACCTTCACCCCCGTCGAGCATGTCATCGTCGGGGCCGCCCCTGAGCTGGTCATCGCCGGGACCGCCTTCCAGGGTATCATTGCCAATGCCGCCGTAAAGTCTGTCGTCACCGGGGCCGCCCATCAACAGATCATCGCCACCGCCGGGACCGCCGTACAACGCGTCATCCCCGTCATCACCGTTAATCAAGTTGTCTCTCAGGTCGCCTGCCAGTATGTCAGCCAGGGTGGAGCCATGCAGGTTCTCGATATCGGGGACCTCTGCCGTCAGCGTGTTGCCTTCGGCATCGGTATATTCGACGACGTCCGTGCCGGCAAAGACATCACCTTCGGCCTCGCCGCCCCGGGCCGTGCCGTCATGCAAACGCACTACCACGCCTTCGGGCGAAAACACGGCTGTGAACATGTAGGAGGCCGTGTCGTTGCCTTCTCCACCAATCAGCCGGTCCGCGCCGGGGCCGCCATCCAGCCAGTCGTCTCCCTCCCTGCCGTCCAGTTCGTCATCACCGAGATAGCCGCCCAACCGGTTGGGGCCGTGGGCGCCGGCCAGTATGTCATCGTAGGCGGAGCCTACCAGGTCTTCGATATCCGGCACGTCAATTTCCATGGTGTCTCCATCGGAGGTCACGTACTCAACCGTCTTGCGGCCGGGAAAGGTATCGCCCTGAGCCCCGCCGCCCCGGGCAACCCCGCTGTGTAAACGCACTTCCACCGCCTCGTCCGAATACGCGTAGGAGGCGAGATCATTACCGTCGCCGCCCCGCAACGCGTCCGCGCCGGCGCGTCCTTCCAGCAGGTCGTGACCGCCCAGGCCGTCCAGCTCGTCATCGCCCCCGAAGCCTGTCAACCGGTTGGAACCCCGGGAGCCGACCAGTATGTCATCATGCAGCTCGGAACCATACAGGTTCTCGATATCGGACACTTCAATTTCCCGGGTTTCCCCTGCGGAGTCCGTATACTCAATCACCTGCCTGCCGGGAAAGGTGTCGCCCTCGGCGTAGCCCCCCCGGCCCACGCCGTCATGCAGGCTCACCTCCACCCCTTCATTGGATGAGTAGTAGCTGACCGTGTCATTGTCGTCGCCACCGATAAGCACGTCCGCCCCGGCGCCGCCGTCCAACAGGTCATCACCTTCCCTGCCATCCAGCGTGTCAGCGCCGTAGTACCCCCACAACCAGTTTACGTCGTGGTTGCCGACCAGCACATCGTCATGGGCAGAGCCGAACAGGTCCGAGATATCAAGGATTTCGATCTCCTGTGCCGCGGCCCCGTCATCTGCCCCGCCCAGGAAGCGGGCGGTAATAGACTTCTCAACGTCGGGAACCTCACTGTCCGATTGCCCGGCGCCGGCCGGCACGTACCGGTAGTCTTTCCTGGTGGCGAAGACGTCCCCTTCTGCGTCGCCCCCGCGGGCCGTGCCGTCATCCAGGCGCACTTCCACCCCGGCGCCGGAATACTGGTAGGCGGCAATATCCCAGTGGCCGCTGCCGATGAGGGTGTCCGCGCCGGGGCCGCCTTCGAGCCAGTCCCATCCCGGCCCGCCGTCCAGTGTGTCGTCACCGTGACTACCGATGAGCCTGGTATGATAATAGTCGTGCCCCTCGGTGCCGACCAGGCTGAGCGGGCCGGCATCAACGTCATACACCGCCAGCAGGTAGCGGCCTGAATTGTCCTGGGTCGGGTTGCCCCGGTAGGCGCCGGCGCTGAGGTAATAGGTACCCGTGGCCTCGGGGGTAAACGAAAGTCTTGAATTGACCTTGCCCGCAGCGTAGTCTACGTCATCGTGGAAGCCGACCTGCTCCCCTTCCTGGTTGTAAATCCTCAGCACCGTATCCGTGTCCGTGTCAGGCCCGACGCCGTCAAGCGTGACGTGGTACGTTTGCCCCGCGACCAGGTCCACCCTGATCCAGTCCTCATCGAACTTGGTGTCCAGTGTGCCATGGAAGCGCCCGCCTACGGATAGGGTCAGGGGCGTCTCAAGGTTGTCGTCCCGTTCGTCAAACACGGTAATTTCATAGGTTCCGGAGTTGTCCCAGCGCTGGCTCTGGTAGCCGGCGGCGCTGAGGTAATACACACCGCTGTGTTCCGGGCTGAACTCCAGCATGGAGAACAGGTTGTAAGCTTCATATTCGATATCGTCATTGGAGGCAACCTCCTCACCCTCGGCGTCGTAAAGCGTCAGCACGCTATCCGGCACAGCTTCGGGCCCGATGCCGTGGAGCCTGATGTCATAGCTTTCTCCTGCCTCCAGTTCGACTTTGACCCAGTCTTCATCCGACCGGTCCGCCAGCGTGCCCTCAAAGCTGCCGTTGATGGAAATCGAGTACGTGGTGTCAACGGATGCGGCGGCATCCTGAGTCTTATCTTCTATCAGATCTGTCATGGCCTGTCTCGTGTAATCAAAAAAGATCCGGACTGTGTATAATAAACTACCGGCCTGCGTTGTGACCAGACCATCGTCCTCATCG
>JAPPLI010000216.1:0-31701 GCA_028819495.1 Gammaproteobacteria bacterium
GCGTGCGCGTGTAATGTACCCAGTAACGCACAACCCGTTTTTATAAATTAATCGATAAAACAACAGGTTAGCTCGTTTACGGTCTGGAAGTTCAGTCTAAAGCGATCAACTAACTCCAATCGTGATGAGCGCTGCCTCGACCGACGTGGTTTAGTAAAACACCTTGAGGCAGCCACAAAACTAACTGTAAACACAGCTGATCTTGAGCGATTGGTGAATAAAGCGCTGTCGGCTGCCATATCCTCGGAGACTGGCCTTTCAAGTACACCACTTTTAAGGCTTAGCCCTGTCGCGGAGACACCGCTGCCGAAGGCGCTTGCAAGTCGTGAAGACGACATTCGGCCATTGCAGCAAATCCTGGAATCCGTTGGCCTTTGCTGGATTGCTGGCGCCGCCGGGATGGGCAAAACCGTGTCTGCGCGTGTTCTGGCGCACAAGAATGAAGGTGATTGGGCGAGTATCAACCTGCAGGGTCAATCAAGCGAACAAGTTGCACGAGTATTGATCCAGGCGGCTGATTCAATCAAGGAATTGGGTCTGCGGGGCTTGATCGTCGATGATCTCGATTGGATGACGGAACCTTCAGTGCTGGACGGTCTGCATTGCCTTGTTCACTCCGCCAATCGCTCCGATGTTCTTCTGGTTCTAAATTCCTCCCAGTCTCCAACCAGCGATTTCCTGTTCACGTGCGATCTGCAAACGGGTATTGCCAGAACTCTATCTGAATTCACGGAAGAAGACATTCAGGAGATAGTTGCAAAGTATGGGGTCAGCAACGCGCAGTGGGCAAAATACATCCACCTGGTATCTGGCGGCGGCCATCCTCAGCTTGCAATGGCATCCATCCAGAACATGGCCGCATCGGGTTGGAATCCTGATGAACTCCAGACACTAGATGCCTTGTTACGGGAGTCACCTGCGATCAGTGAGGTAAGAAAGCGCACTCGGGAGCGGCTGTTGAAAGACATGCCAGAATCAACCCGCCGACTCATTGAGCGCCTTTCCCTGAAAACAGGTGGGTTCAACAGAGAACTTGCCATCGACTTAGGAAAGCTTGAGCCGCAAATATCAGATGCCGGAATTGTCCTGGACACCCTGATAGGTCCGTGGGTTGATCAACTGGAAGGTGACAGGTTCAACCTCTCTCCGTTGTTATCTGGCTTTGCCGAAAAGACACTGGGGACGAATGAAAAAGAGAAAATCCATAATGCGATTGCAGATTCGCTGCTGAAAAAGCGCAGCCTTGACGTTGTCGATATGAATTCCGCGCTGTTGGCTGCATGGATCAGCAAGAATGAATCGGCAATCTTCAAGCTCTGCATGGCGATACTTGATTCTGATTTCTCTGACCTGGAAATGATTGCTCCTTACTTACCCATGTTAACAATGTTTAGGACTGATACCATTGCATATCCAGCCAAGGCCACAATCAGCCATATAGTTCGAGGTGCTCAAGTCCTTCTGGTGAACCAAGTAAGCAACCCATCAATAAAAATTCAGGACACCCTGCGTTGTTTTTCTGAAGACGCAAAAAATGTTGAGCACGACGTGATGCGGGTATCGGTGAACGTGGCCGTTTACTCAAAGTTGCTGCTTCAGACCTCTAAAGCGGGGATGGGCACGAGCTTCATTGACATTATTCGCGAACTTGATCAACTGCTGGAGAATGAGAATAGTGTGCTGCCCTCAGAAGCCTTAGCCGGAATTAAGGAACTTGAGAAGAGGGGCGTCACTGCAACTGGGCTCATGTTTGTAAAGCAAGTCGGGCAACTCTCGAAAATCAAGGAGCTTCCTGCTGTTTTTGACTTTCTTGAAAGCTCATCGCTCGAGCTGCGTTCGAGACTGCTCGCCTACCTTGACCGTGACGGCTTTGACGTGGACATGCTGGTCACAGGAGCATGGTTGAACGAGCACAAAGAAAACACTATCGATTCTTCAGCCCATAGTGCCGTTTTTGCGCGCCTGGAAAAACAGGCCCTTCGTTGGAACCAAACTGATCTTGCCGTTTGCTGTCGGAAGTTTCAGGCGATAATTCTGGATGAATACGGCAACGATAAAAACAGCGCACTCGCCGTTCTGGAAGAAGGCCTTTCGATGTTCGGGCAAACCAACTCCGAGCTTGTGCGCGCAAAAGCAAAAGTCTTGTATCGTTCCGGCGACCACAAGGGAAGCCTTGCCCTCTCCAAGACGTTGATCGAAAGTGATGCTTCGTTGAACGAAATCGATAAAGCGTTCCTGGGAAGAGATGCGGCGATAAGCGCAGAAAACCTGGGGGATTTCAAAACTGCTAGACGGTATTATCTCCTTGGCAGCGCTGCCGCCCATAAGTCCAATCATCCCGATATGACAGCTATGCGCACTGGACTACTGGCTGATGCCGCTCTGGCAAGCTGGCATAACGGTGACCGGCAAACCTGTTTGCAGGATTTCATTACAGTGCTTGATGGAGTACACAAGATAAAGCCTTATGAAACACTGCGTACCGCTCATTGCCACGTAGCAGTTCGATACGTTCTTCTTTGGCTCGATCAGGACGCCACCGGTGAAAAGCGTCTGCTTGAAGACGGAAAAGAAGTAAAAATCTACCCGGGTTGCGTAAGCAACCCAGAGCCTCAACCTGAGACTAAAGAGCGCCAAATATTACCAATAGAGATGGCGTGGTACATACTGGCTAAAGTCGAGAACAACGCTGTTATAGACGCCGGGATCACTGATAATTTACAGCAGTTCTTGCCGCGCGGCCCGGTGCTGGAAGGGCAGATGCTGTTGAGTCCAGCAAAAATGCACAAGGCTCTGTCACGGCTCGACGCAAAACTCTTCGTCGACGCTTTGCAAGATACAATCTCACTTTTAGCACACGCAAAGGCAAAAGGGATATGCTCAGCAGGATTTGACATCATGAATTTAACCTATGGCACCTTCCCGATTGCCACCAAGGAGCAGCAAGAAGATCTTCGGGATGAGACTGAGCGGTTTGTGCTGATCTATTGTGCCACCTGCGTATTTGAGGACCATTTCGCATCTATCCCGGTGGTGCTTAGAGAGCTGACAGATGTAAACGGGTTCCTGGTGCGCTCGGTACTGATTGATCGCCTTCAAAGCAACGGTCCAGCCGAAGACTACTACACAGACTTTGCAAACCTTATTTTGACGAACACTAAAGGAACGCCAGAAGCTCCAAGCGGTTCCCCCAGGGAGGTTTTTGAACTGGCGTTCAAGGCTCTTCAAACGGCTCAACAAACCAGTAACTATAAATTAGTGGCTGAAATCCTACTGCCTTGGCTAGTGGAGAGGTGGTCATTTATTTTGAAAAACCAACGCTTTCAACTAATCCGACCCGCGCTACACGAGGCCGGCATCAGGGTCGCCTTGGAACAAGAAGGTGTATCAACTGAAACCAAAGTGGCAGAAATCCTGACTGCCCTCCTGCCGACTCTCGGACTCAGAATCAGCAGTCAGCGTCAACTCTCACAAATCTTGTTGAAACTACCCAGATAATCCCGTACCCGGCTATCCTGGATAATTCACAAGCGATGCCCAGAATTCCGGGGACAATACTAAATTATACTGCCTTAATCGCGTGTAAAAACCACAGTTCATCCATCTGAAGGAAGGCAAGCAAGCGGTCTTGACCCCCTCCCCGTAACCTGACTCACCTGCCGTTTAGGGTCACCATAACTGTGTCAAAACTCCCACAGTGAATCGGCATACCAGCGTGTGTCGTGTTGACACCACGCAGGTCTCCTAGTAAAGTGGCTGCAGACCATTGCGGAGGACAAAACAATGTACATTGTGGTATTTGGCATAGACAAGCCGGGGATGGCTGACGTGCGCAACGAGCACTTGCAAGCCTTTCGAGACTACCTGGAACACCATCCCGACCACCCGGCCGTGGCGCTGCACCACAGCGGACCCTTGCTCTCCGACGAGGGAGAAAGGATGATCGGAACCCATGTCGTGATCGAGGCGCCATCGCTGGAGGCGGCCCGGGCGTTCGTTGCGGACAGCCCGTTCGGGCGGGCGGACCTTTGGGCAGAACTCCATGTGCGCCCCTGGAACTGGTTGGCGGGGAAGCCTGGGTAGCCGGACGTTATCCGCGAGGAGCGATTGGAAAATGAGGAACTGATCAAGGACGACCGGACGAGAGGGATCTTCAGGGTTCACAGGTCGACGATGACCTCCTCCGAATTGTTCCGGAGGGAGCGGGACCGTATCTTCAGCAAATGCTGGATCTATCTTGGGCACGAGTCGGAAGTCGGGAATCCCGGCGACTATCGACGCCGGACCGTTGCGGGCCGACCCCTGTTCTTTGTCCGGGACCACGATGGCCAAGTCAGGGCGTTTTTCAACTCCTGCCCCCACCGCGGATCGTTGATCTGCCGTGCGGACTCGGGAAACGCGAAGACTCTGCAGTGCTTCTATCACGGCTGGTCTTTCAACACTCGAGGAGAACTCACAGGGTTGCCCGGCGAAGATGCCTACGGCCCTTGCTTCAACCGGAGCGAACTGGGCCTGAAAGAACCGCCGAAAGTGGGAAGCTACCGCGGCTTCTACTTCGTCAGCTTCGACGCCGATGCCGACGAACTGACAACATACCTCGGGGGCGCCATGGAGTACCTCGACCTGGTAGTGGACCAGGCGGATGCGGGCATGCGGGTAATCTCCGGTTCCAACAGGTACTCGATAAAGGCCAACTGGAAGCTCCTCGCCGAAAACAGCCTCGACCAGTATCACCTGATGACGACTCACCGGACGTATGTGTCCTACATCGACGGTCTGGGGACCGATGACACCGTCGAACCTGTGACAGCACGCCCCGGGGGTGTTGGGAAATCGCTCGGAAACGGCCACTGCGTCGCCGAGACCCCGGCGCGGTATGGCCGTCCGACCGCGTATTGGCACGCGCTGTTCGGCGAGGACGCCCGGGAGCCGATGAGGTTGGCGCGCGAACGGCTGGTGGAAAAGTACGGGGAAGAGCGCGCCTACCGCCTGGCAGACGTCACCCGCAACCTGCTGATCTTTCCCAACCTGGTGATCAACGACATCATGGCCATCACCGTCAGGTATTTCGAGCCCGTGGCTCCGGACAGGATGGACGTAACCGCGTGGCACCTTGTCCCGAAAGGGGAGTCCGAGGCAATGCTGGCCAAGCGGCTGGACAGCTTCCTGACGTTCCTCGGACCGGGCGGATTCGCCACGCCGGACGACGTGGAAGCGCTGGAGTCGTGCCAGGAGGGTTTCGGCGCGACGGCAATGGAGTGGTCGGACCTTTCAAGAGGCATGCTCAGGCCGATCCCGCACGGGGACGACGAGTTGCAGATGAGGGGGTTCTGGCGGCAATGGCATGCGTACATGCTCGGCCTGAATGAGGCTGATGTTCGGGACGGCGAAGTCCGCTGACTCGGGGGCCAGCGCGGCATCGCAAGTGGCCGGCGCCCGCGCACGTGACGGGTCTGAGTGAAAGATGACGGCTGATTGCAATGCAACGCTGCGGGAGCGGGTCGAGAATTTTCTGTACCGTGAGGCGGCCCTGCTTGATGAATGGCGCCTGGACGATTGGGTCGATCTGTTTACCGAGGATGCCCGCTACGTGGTTCCTACGACTGATCTGCCGCAGGGGGACCCTAAGCACGACATGGTGTTCATTAACGACGACATTACGCGCTTGCGTGCCCGGGCCGAGCGCCTGAAGAGCCGTCACGCCCACCGCGAGAACCCGCGGTCACGGACCCGCCGGTTCATATCCAACGTACGCGTCCGGGAAACAGGCAATCGGGAGCTTTCGGTCACATCGAACGTGCTCGTCTACCGGTTCCGCGCCGGAGACGGGGCGCCTTACGTAGGGCACATTGACTACACTCTGCGACAGTGCGGCGGAGCGTTGAAAATTGCCTACCGTCGGGCCGTGCTGGACATGGAGTCCCTCTCCTCGCACGGGGCGTTGAGCGTCATATTCTGATTGTCCGCCACGGGAATGGTAGCTGGTAAACAGATTGACAACACCAAGGTGACGGTGTAGAATCGGCCCGTGTTTGACAGACCACGAACGAGGTGACCTATGGAAGATTTGAGAGTGCGCAAGCTCCGGGAGAAGTTGGGAATTTCCGTAAAGGACCAGCAGGCATCAGCAGGTGCGGCAATGGGTCCGAATCTGCAGAAGAAAATCTCAGGCTATGCGGGGGCAGGCGGTAATTTCGTTTCTGCGCCACCCTTTCCCGAAGCCGCCGCGGCGGGAAGTCGCCCGGGAGCAGGCGGTAATTTCATTTCTGCACCCCCGGGGGCAGGCGGCAATTTCATTTCTGCGCCCCCCGTAACCGATTAGGCAGTCGCTGGAAGTCGTTTGCCTTAACCCCGTCCCTTAAGCTGCAAGAGCTTGAGGGAATTACAGACCTTATATGCGTAGCGTCGGTGACAGAAGCCGGGTGAGCTTCCGCGAGCTGCAATCGCTGGAAGTCGTATTGAAGATAACCGAACGATGCAACCTCAATTGCGACTATTGCTATTTCTTCAACGCGGGAGACGACAGCTACAAGGGGCACGCGGCGTTCATATCAAATGACACGGTCGCACTGCTGGTACAGCGGCTCAGGCAATTCTCCAGGGAGTACGAACTTCAACGGATAGCGATTCACTTGCACGGCGGCGAACCGCTGTTGATGCCGAAAGCCCAATTCGACGGCATTTGCGAAGAGATCAGATCAAACCTGGCGCCCGTCGTTGACCTGTCGATGACGATCCAGACCAATGGGATGCTGATTGATCTCGAGTGGATAGAGATTTTCAACAGGCATGGTCTGCAAGTGGGTGTCAGCCTTGACGGAGCGCAGGCGCATAACGACGCTCATCGCCTCGATCATCATGGGAGATCGTCCTACGACGCGACCGTTCGCGGTCTGGCGTTGTGTCAGGAGCACCTGCATCAGCCTCCGGTGATCCTGGCCGTGATCGGGGAGGAATTCGATCCCGGAAAAATCTACGGGCACTTTCGAAATGACCTTAACGCGGAACACCTCGACTTTTTGCTCCCCCACCAGAATCACGATAATTTCCGCGGCGACGCCGAAGCGTACGGAGAATTTCTGATCAAGGTTTTCGACATGATGGTGAATGACGAGGAGTCTGTCAGTGTCAGGTTCATCGATCATTTTCTGGCGCGCATCTACGGGCAGGGGAACTTCCTTTTCGGTAACGGGAGAGAGGGCTCGGAGTATCTTCTGATCACCGTGTCGTCAGATGGCGGAGTCGGGCCGGACGACACTCTGAGATCCACGAAGTACTGGAGTGGATATGAATACAGGGACCTGAAGAGTTCCAGCCTTGAGGAAATCATCCAGGATCCGTTGTTTCACGAATTCGAACATTTCAAGAAAACACCTGCATCTGCATGTTCGGATTGCTGTTGGCGCGACGTCTGTGGCAGCGGCCAGCCGGTACACCGGTATGCGAGCAGCAACGGATTTGACAACCCCTCGGTCTATTGCCAAGGACTGGACAGGTTTTACACCCACGTGTTGAGGTACCTGGCTTTGCACGGCGAGCCGTTGGAAAAGGTCGGGGCGGACCTGATCTGATAAGGTTGATATACCCGTGGCCCGGGGCACGGAGGCCCTTAAGTCTTCAATGAAAATCTACTTCGACACCAGGTTGGGTGACGTGCACGATCTGATTTCGTTCAGCGAAAGGCTTGTCGCCGTGCAAGAGTTTTACCCGGACGCTGATGACTATCGACCGAATGCCAGGCTGCCCGTTGACTTCCGAAGGATGAATGAATTTGAGGTCGGCGAATACACCGCTTCTCTCGACGACCTCTCGATTGAGGACGAGCTGGACTTTGTTGCAATTTTCCATTGCGACCTGAAATCCGGGGAAGCGCTGGATTTCTCGCCATTTCTCAGCCTGTCGCCGGTTGCTGAACTCGACCCGTCCATCGACTATGGGAATCGTCCTTCGATTACGGTGGATCGGGTATCGGGCTGGAGGTTGGGATTACACCTCGACTCGTGGGACGGACTCGATGTGTCCTCCAGGTGGAAAAGCCGGAACCGGATAGTCGTAAACAGGGGCCCCGCAGAGAGGTACTTGTATATTGTACCGGTGCCCATCGAAGAAATGGCGGAGCGCGTGGCGTCACCGGAAGGCCTCCATCCCGGCGAAGTGGCTGACACATATATCCGGAACACTCCGCGTACTCGCTGTTTGCGTTTGCTTCAGCCGGCGAATGTCGCGTACGTCTGCTGCACGGAGCGTCTTGTTCACGATGCTTGCGTGTCCCCGGGCAGCGTTCGAGCGGAAAGCCGCCATTACCTGGGTCACTTCGTCAAGAACTAGCTCGCTTTCTAATTCTGGGCTGATTATTCACATGGATGTACAGGATATACAGGATTTGTCAGGACATTACGTCTTCTTTTTTATCCTGTTCATCCTGTGCATCCATGTTTATTTCCATAACATGCGTTTAAGTGTGTCGTCCCTGTTGATGAAGTGATGTTTCAGCGCCGCGCCCGCATGGCCGGCAACCAGGAACAGGGTGGCGTATGCCAGGTAGAAATGGACGTCGATGGCAAGCTCTCTCAGTTCCTCATCCACGTCCACAATCGCGGATATCGCAAACCAGTTGAACAGTTGAATGGGCTTTCCCGCAGACGTTGAAATAAGGTAACCGGTTACCGGGATGAGCAGCATCATTCCCCAAAGAACATAGTGCATGAGCTTTGCCCCGGCCTTTTCCCAGGTTTTCAGGCCGGCTACCGGTCCCGGCGCAGGGGTATGCCACTGCCAGCCGATCTTGAACAGCGCCAGGGCCAGGGCCAGGATACCCAGTGACTTGTGGTAATGCAGCGAAGCGTTGTACCACCTGTCATAGTAGGTCAAATCGACCATGTACCAGCCCAGCCAGATGAGGCCGAGTATGAGGAGCGCGATCGCCCAGTGCAGCAGCTTGCTGAACAGGCCGAACCGGGACAGGGTGTTTTTGATCAGCATTCTAGCTGCTACCGGTAAATTCCGGGGTCAGAGTAAAATCGCTGAGAACATTGGCAACAGCAGAACCGGTGGTGATTTTACTCTGACCCCACCTGTCTCTGACCACTTTCCCGTGAATCCTGTCGCGCCGTTATTTCTGGCAGGTATCCCGGCAACCCTCGATATACAGGTCCAGGTCCATCTCCTCCGACTTCGGACCCAGGTTGTAGGTCATACCGAAATCGGCGCGCCGCAGTTTCACGTGGCCTTCAAAACCGGCGCGGTAGCCGCCCCAGGGGTCATCCCCTTCGCCAATGAATTTCACATCGATTGTGATCGGCTTGCTGACGCCGTGCAAAGTAAGTATTCCGTCCAGCTTGCCGCCTGTGGCATCGCCGTTGTACTTCGTGCTTTCGAACGTCGCTTCAGGATATTTTTCCACGTTCAGGAAATCCGCTTCCCGGAGGTGTTTGTCCCGTTCCGCATGATTCGAATCGATACTGGCTGTTTTAATCGTAACGTTGATCGATGAGTCCTGCGGGTTGTCCTTGTCCCAGGTGAATGTACCGCCGAAGTCGTTGAAGCGACCGGTCAACACACTGTAACCCAGGTGATAGATCCGGAACTGTATGGCTGCGTGCATACCGGGAATATCGATCTCGTATTCGGTTGCAACAGCGCTCTTGCCGAATACGGTCAAGGTGGATGCAAGCAGGACGATATTTATAATACGTTGTAATGTCATGGAGTGTCTCCTTAATATCCTGGTCTCATTTGGGAATGTCGATTATAAATGATGTGGGGTCAGAGTAAAAATTCTTCGAATTTCTTACTCTGACCCCTGGCGCCGCGGAATTGGTGGGAGTTTCGGGGTCAGAGTAAGAATTTCGTCAGAAATTTTACTCCGACCCCTCAGATCAGTTAATCAGCCCGCCCCAGTGTTCGGCGATATGCCGGGCGGAACGTAACGACACGGCATGCGCCGTGAAGGTGGAGTTGACGCTGGAACTGGTTGGAAATACGCTTGGGCCGCCTATGATGACATTGGGCACGTCGTGCAGTTGCGCGTACTCGTTGGTCACCGAGGATTTCCTGTCATTCCCCATGATGGTGCCGCCCATAATATGCTGGCCGCCCGGAGGGCTGTGCCAGGCTTCCGCAGCTCCGGCTGCCTTGAAAATCTCCACACCCAAATCAGCCGTTTGCCGCCAGAGGTTGCGGGCATAGTCGTCCAGGTTGAAGTTCACCCGCGCCAGGCGCATGCCGAACCTGTCCCTGCTGTCGGCAAGCTCGATACGATTGGCTTCATGGGGCAGGCATTCACAGACCCCGACCATGGCACCCAGGTGGCGGCTGCCGCGCCTGACGAAATCGTGCAAATCATCCCCGAACAGGTCGGCCCGGCTCATGGCGATGCCCAGCAAGTCGTTCGGCTTGGTCCCAAGGCCGATCTCCCATTGCCTGCTGCCGTAGATATCTCCGCTTTTTTCCTTTTCAAAGCCGTCCTGGCTGAATAACTGGCCGCCGGTCACACCGTAGTAGCAGCGCGTCTCTTCCCTGAACATCCCGAAGACGTTGACCGCAGGATGGGACATAAGATAGCGGCCCAGCGTACCGCTGGAATTGCCCAGGCCGCCGGCATGCGAGTCGGTGGCCGAGTTCAACAGGATGCGGGAGTTCTCGACGGTAAACGCGGCGAGGACGACTGCATCCGCCGCTTGCTCATGACGCTCTCCGGCCTTGTCGTAGTACTCGACCCCGGTGGCTTTCATTCCCTTCCGGTCCGTGAGCACACGGGTAACATAACTGTCGGCCTGCATCACGGCCCCGGCCTTTACCGCCCTGGGAAGGTACTCGACCAGGGGATTGGCAAGCGCTCCGGTCGGGCATCCCGCGTCACACCAGCTGTCATAAATGCAGGCCGGCCTCCCCTTGTATTCCCGGGACAGGATGGCAACCGGGATTGGGGAGGTGCGCAGGTCCAGTTCGGTGAACCCGCGGGCCAGGATCTCCCCATGCTCGAACACGGGTAGTGGCGGCAACGGGTAAGGCGCGCCCGGCGGGCGCCAGATTTCCTTTTCCGCATCGCCTGACATGCCCACGTCTTCCTGCACCTGGTCGTACCAGGGGCGAAGTTGTTCATACTCCAGCGGCCAGTCCAGTCCCTTGCCGTAGAGCGTATGTTCCTGCATGTCATCTACATGGTACCTGGGCCACACGGCATAGTGGTGCATCGCCGCGCCGCCGTAGCCGTGACCGGCATTGAAGTTGTACCAGATGCTGTCCTTACCCTCCTCAACTACGTGGGGCGCTCCCCCTTTCAGGCGCCTGGCCCAGATTTGCGAGCTGTATAAATCGGTGAGTTTTCGGTCCGTGCCTTTCTCCAGCACCAGCACACTTTTGCCGGCTTCCGCGAAGATCGCCGCATAGACACTACCGGCGGCACCACTGCCGACGATGACGACGTCTACTTTTTCCGGCCGTTTCATATCACCAGTCCCGGGGTGGTTCGATATGCGCCAGGTAGGGAATACCCAGGTCCGCAAAACCTTCCATGGTGCCGTACACCACGTCCACTGCATCATTGCGCAGCGCGTGATAGACCAGCGGCGGCGGCGGGCCGGTCCAGCCCGGTACGTTTCCGTCCCGGAGGGATTCGATAAGCGATACCGCGCCGGCCTGATCGAGTTCAACGATACTCTTGCCATATACCGTCTCGCTCACCCGGCTTAATTCCGCCAGCGCCGACCGGTAGAAGTCCGGGAAGGGCTGTTCCAGTTCGAAACACTTGATGAACAGCATGCTGTCGGCGGGGTCGAGCGACAACTGGCTGTCCACAAAATGCGCAACGCCGTTTCCCCTGGCGCCGGACAACAGATGCTCACAGATTGCTTCCAGGGTATCGACTTCCTCCCGGTTCAGGACTGAAAAGGGAATGTCCCCTGCATAAGCCTCGCGCGGGGTCAGCAGCATCGCCCTGCCCGCCACGGTAAAGGTGACGGCAAGGCCTGACTGCCTGATGAAGTTTCGACGACTAATGGACATCTTCAACAATATATCAAAAATGGCGCGCCCCGAGAGATATAACTAACGGCTCAATAGTTCCAGCACGTTCTGCACGAAGAAGAAACCATAGAACAGGGCGGTACAGCCGACCAGTCCCCGCGCCCACCAGGGGCTTCTGACGGCCCGGGGCAGGGCCTTGTGGTTGAGCAACAGGATATGAATGGCGCTGACGACCAGGATAAACCCGGCGACGTTGGAGGAAATCAGCACCAGCGCCCTGGGCTGGGCGAGGTTGATGGCGATGCAGCCCCACAGCACAAAGGCCCCTAGCAGGCAATAATACAGACGCCGTATGTCGTTGCCGGCCATGCGTCTGACGCGCCCGCTCATGCTCCAGACAAGGTCGGTATTGATACGCGCCATCATGTCGATAGTGACCAACTGGCTGCCGAACAGTATCCAGAAGCCGTTGACCAGGGTAACGAAACCCAGTAATTCGCCTCCTTCACGGGCAAGGTATTCGGCCTGGAACGCGCCTATGGCGAGACCGCTCAATTCCGTGCCCGCGGGAACGACATGCGCCGCCAGGATACAGTTCAGGAACATCCCGACAAAACAGCCCGCGGCCCAGACCAGTACCTGATCACAGCGCACGTACTGCCACCATACCCGCCAGCGCGCCATGTTGGTCTCGTTCGCAGGAAAGACACTGCCGACGGGTGATACCACCACCTTCCTGCCGCCGATCAGGGTCGGGATGTATCCGACCTCGCGCCCCATGCCTATTCCCTTGTCCCGCATGTAATTGCTCACGGTGAGATTGGCCATGCCCCCCGCCCCGGCGAATGCGGCAAAACCGCCGATCAATATCCAGCTGACATTTTCCGGAATCAGCAGGAATTCGAATCCGGGCGTCAAGCCGAAGAAGCCCAGGACCCCCGCCCACCAGGTCTCAGCAGGCACGATCAACAGGCAGACGAACAACAGGAAGCCGAATACGAACAACACCATGAGCCAGTTGACGATTTCCAGGGTGCGCTCGACCTTGCCGCCGAACGCGACGATGGCCGCGCAGATCAACAGGTTCATGATACCCAGCCAGCGCATGACCGATTCATCGCCCGGCCCCGGCAAATGGCCGGTGAATCCGGCGAATAACGGCGCTGCCGACGCCGCGGCCCAGGCCGGCCAGCCGGCATGAAACAGGGAAAACAGGATATATATCCCGCCCCAGAACAGCGGATGGGGAGCCAGCCGTAAAAACCCGTTGATCACGGGTTCCCCCGTATAGACCGTATAGCGCACAAATTCCAGGTTGAGGGCGAGTTGCAAAATAATGGCGACGGTCACCACCCACAGCATGGTGAAACCGTATTGCGTCACCACCAGGGGGCCAAGTACCCACTCCCCCAGGCCGATGGACATGGACAGGACGATGGCGCCCGGCCCGATGATCCTGAGGGCGTTGCGGAAATTGAAATCGGGCGGGACGGGCAGGTCGGCCACGTTCCATGCCAGCCCGGTGCCGGATGATGCCGGCAGCGGTCCGTTATCAGTATCGGGAGAATATTCCGTAGTGTTGTCCGGCACGGGTTAATCCGGTATTTACATGAAACGATATAGTAGTTTATTATGTCATGTTAATTTAATTGTTACAGATGTTCCGAGGTTTTCTGTGAGGCAGATGAACTATAGAAAACCCAAGGGTCGAGTTCAGGACTCGTCTCCTGGCCGTTTTGAAATCGATAATGTCATTATCCGTTTTGCCGGGGATTCCGGCGACGGCATCCAGACGACGGGCGCCCTGTTCAGCCATGACTCGGCGATTGTCGGCCATGACATCAGCACCTTACCGGATTTCCCCGCCGAGATCCGCGCGCCGGTCGGCACCCTGGCGGGCGTAAGCAATTTCCAGCTTAATTTTTCCTCTTACGACATCCATACGCCGGGGGACAAACCCGATGTGCTGGTGGCGCTCAACCCCGCGGCCCTGAAAGTCAACCTGAAAGAAGTAAGACACGGCGGCGTCCTGATATTGAATCACGACGCATTCGATGAGCAGGGCCTGAAAAAAGCCGGTTACACGAGTGATCCCAGAAAAGATGAATCCCTGTCGGGCTACCAGGTTTACGACTTGCCCATAACCTCGTTGACCGTTGCCGCCGTCGAGTCATCCTGGTTGTCGCGCAAACAGGCGTCCCTGAGCAAGAACATGTTTACCCTGGGCATCATCGCATGGATGTATGACCGCTCCATCGAAGATATTATCGAACGCGTGGACCGGCTTTTTGCCAAAAAGAAACCGGAGCTCGCCGAGGCCAACAAGCTGGCCCTGCAGGCAGGATACAACTACGCCGATACGGTTGAAGTGTTTACTGCGCGTTTCAGCGTAAGCAAAGCCGTGCTGCCGCCCGGAAACTACCGGCGTATCAGCGGAAATGAAGCGACCGCCCTGGGCTTCCTCGCGGCATCGGAGATGTCCGGCCGCTCATTGTTTTATGCTTCCTATCCGATCACACCGGCCAGTGACATCCTGCACGAGTTGTCCAGATTGCGCCACTTCGGGGTAAAGACCTTCCAGGCAGAGGATGAAATTGCCGCCATCGGCATGGCTATCGGCGCTGCTTACGGCGGGGCGCTCGGGCTGACAGGCACCAGCGGACCCGGCGTTGCCCTCAAGTCCGAGGCAATCGGTCTGGCAGTGATGACGGAATTGCCGGTAGTCATTGCCAATATTCAACGGGCAGGCCCGTCCACCGGCATGCCCACCAAGACCGAACAGGCAGACCTGCTGCAGGCCCTGTATGGACGGAACGGCGAATGCCCCGTGCCGATCATTGCGCCGACGACACCCAGTGAGTGTTTCAACCTGGCTATCGAGGCATTTCGCATCGCCGTCAAGTACATGACGCCCGTCTTTTTCCTGTCGGACGGTTACCTGGCGAACGGGTCCGAACCCTGGCGCATCCCGGAACCCGACGAATTACCTGAATTTGAAGCGAATTACTGCACGGTCCCGGAAACCTTCGCCCCTTATGCACGGGACGAGCAAACCCTGGCGCGGGCCTGGGTGGTGCCGGGCACCCCGGGACTGGAACACCGCATCGGCGGCCTGGAAAAAGAGGACATCACCGGCCACGTCAGCTACGATTCTGACAACCACGAGCGCATGGTGCAACTGCGCGCCGCGAAAATACAAGGCATCGCCGATGACATTCCGGACCTGGTCGTGCACGGCCCGCAAAAAGGCGATCTCCTGGTGCTGGGTTGGGGCAGTACCCGGGGCGCATGCCGCCACGCGGTTGAAGCCGCGCAGGCAAGCGGCTTGTCCGTGGCCGGCGCGCACGTGCGTTACCTCAATCCGTTCCCGAAAAACATGGGCGAAGTACTGAACAACTTCAGGTACGTGCTGGTTCCGGAACTGAATCTCGGACAACTGCGCACGATATTGCGGGCGGAATTCCTGGTTGACGTCATCGGGCTGAACAAGGTCCAGGGTCAACCGCTGAGCACGATGGAAATCGAGGAAAAGATTTACGAAATACTCGGCGCAAGGCTTCCCAGCGCGGCACACGGCTGATTTACCACGACAACATGATGAGAATATGAATGGCCAGGGTAATTGACATACAGGCAGACCCCGACTTCAACACGGCGCCGGCCTACGAGCGCAAGGATTTTACTTCGGACCAGACCATACGCTGGTGCCCTGGTTGCGGTGATTATTCAATCCTCGCACAGATGCAGCGCACCATGCCGGAAATCTGCAGGGAGATGAATTTGCCCAGGGAGAACGTGGTATTCATATCCGGTATCGGCTGTTCCAGCCGTTTCCCCTATTACATGAACAACTATGGTTTCCATACCATACACGGCCGCGCGCCGACCATTGCCAGCGGCTTGAGGATCACCCGCCCGGACCTGCAGGTCTGGGTCATCACCGGAGACGGTGACGGACTGAGTATCGGCGGCAACCACCTGATGCACTGCCTGCGCAGGAATATCGACATCAAGATAGTCCTGTTCAACAACCGGATTTACGGACTGACGAAAGGGCAATACTCACCGACTTCGGAAATGGGTAAAAAGACGAAATCCAGCCCTTTCGGCACTGTCGAAAAACCCATCAATCCCCTGTCGATAGCTATCGCCTCAAAAGCAGGTTTCGTGGCCCGGGCCATCGATACCGACAGCAAACATTTAAGGGAAATGCTGCTGCGTATGGCCAGGCACAGGGGTTCGGCCTTCATGGAAATATTGCAGAATTGCAACGTATTTAATGACGGCGCCTTCAAGGACTTCACCCACAAGGACGTAAAAAGCGACCGTACGGTTTACCTGCAGCACGGCGAACCCATAATTTTCGGAAAGAAGAACGACAAGGCGATTTCATTACGCGGCGGCGCTAGCGGGTCGATGGAACCGGAAGTCATCAACGTCGATAAAAGTCACCGGTCGGAAATTCTCATCCACGACGAGGCAGCATCCGGTACGGCCGGTTCGGCGCTTGCGTTCCTGCTGGCACAACTGGAAACCCCCGACTTTCCGGTGCCCCTGGGTGTGTTCCGCTCCATTGACAAGCCCCTTTACGGCGAACTGCTGGATGATCAAATCGAGCAGGCAACAAATCAACTGGGCAAGGGTGATTTTTTCAAACACCTCCACAGCGGGGATACCTGGAAGGTAAACTGAAACCGGGAATATCCGGGGTCAGAGTAAGAATTTCGCCAGAAATTTTACTCTGACCCCAAATTTCTGATACCCATTGCCTGCAACACCTGCTTTACTGCCGCGACTGCCGCGCGCATCTCGTCCGCCCCGAAGCTCCCGATGCAACCAATCCTGAAACTGTCCCTGTCCGTCAGTTTGCCCGGATAAATAACAAAACCCAGATCGCTCAACCGGCGATAAAACCCGGTGAAACTGAACGCTTCATTCTCCGGCATCAGGAACGTCACGATGACAGGCGCCTGTAACCCGTCGGGCAACAGGGTCTCGAAACCGAGTGCCCGCATCCCGTTCACGAGCACCCGGCAGTTTTCCCGGTAACGCCTGAGCCTTGCTGGAATACCGCCCTCCTGTTCGAGTTCCTGCAAAGCCGTATCCAACGCCAGCAGACAGTGGGTGGGCGGGGTAAACCGCCATTGGCCGGTTTCATTCATGTAATGCCATTGCTTATACAGGTCCAGGCTTAACGAATGGGCATTGCCCTCGGTGGCGGGGAACGAGGCCTTGTCCGCAATGACAAACCCCAGTCCGGGCACACTCTCCAGACACTTGTTGGCGGAACCGGCGAGGGCGGCAAACGGGACATTGGAGGCGCTCAATGGCAATGCGCCGAATGCGCTCATGGCATCAATCAACAGGCTGCGGCCGCGGCCGGCAACTACCTCCGCCACTTCCGCTACCGGATTTACCATGCCTGAAGTGGTTTCACAATAGACCAGCGCAACGTGCGTGATGCCGCTATCGGCCGCTAGCGTCTTGTCCAGGCCGGCCACGTCAACAGGTAGATCTTCAGCCGTCTCCAGCACGCTGACCTCCCTGCCCAGGTAGCGGCAGATTTCCGTGATGCGGCTCCCGTAAGCGCCGTTCACCAAGTTGAGCAACTTTCCGGCGCGGGGTAACTGGTTGGCGATCATGGCTTCCACCGCGAACGAACCGCTGCCCTGCAGGGGAATGCACAGGTGCGTCTCACCGGCGTCGCACAGGGAAAGCAATTCTGCGCAGACCCGCCGGTTCAGTTCGATGAAACGGTCGTCCCGTGAACCGTAATCATGAAGCATGGCCTGCTTGACGGTCGCGGACGTGGTCAAAGGACCGGGCGTGAGTAACAACGGGTCACCGCCCGGCAACGGTTCCATTTTTTTCGATCTCATCGGGTATTGCGTGATACTCTGGACTCAGCGCCGACCTGGCGAATAACAATAGTAATACGGACAGGGGATTGTAACATGTCAGATACCGTTTTATACGAGACCGAGGGGGCCGTCGCCACGATCACCCTTAACCGCCCGGATGCGCTGAATTCTTTCGACCGGGAAATGCGGGCGGACCTGGCTGCTGCCACCGCGCGCGCCCGCGCTGATTCGGCGATACGCGCGGTAGTGCTCACCGGCGCCGGGCGCTGTTTCAGTGCCGGGGCGGATTTAAAGGCGGGATTCAAGACCGGAGAGGAAGTGGAACGGATTGTAAACGAGGAATACCGGCCCAGCCTGGTGGACATCGCGGAGATGGACAAACCGGTGATCAGCGCAGTCAATGGTTTTGCCGCCGGCATCGGCCTGTCCTATGCCCTGGTCTGCGATTTGTCCGTGATGGGGGAAAACGCGTTCCTGCTCTGCCCGTTCAGCACCATCGGCCTGGTCCCGGACGGCGGTTCCACCTGGTTGCTCACCCGCGCCATGGGACATATGAACGCCTACCAGATGGCGGTTGACAACGACCGGCTGCCTGCCGCGCGCTGCAGGGAACTGGGCCTGGCCAACAAGGTCGTGGCAGATGACGACCTGGTGCAGGCTGCCTGCGCGTGGGCGGAAAAACTGGCCGGCAAGGCGCCCCTGGCCCTGGCGCGCACCAAGCAGTTGATGCGCCAGGCGCCAGCACTCAGCTATGCCGGCGCCATCACCGCCGAGGCCGCCCTGCAACACCTGTGTTTCGACAGCGCCGACTGCAGGGAAGGCATTGCCGCATTCCTGGACAAAAGGGAACCCCGGTTCACCGGGACCTGAACGCAAGGTGACCGCTTCAGCCCATTCCGCCCCCTCCCCGGTTCAGCCGGTGCGCTGGCAGGACGGAGAGTTGTATCTGCTGGACCAGACCAGGCTGCCGGGAGAGATAATAGAAGAACGGCAAAAGTCCGCCGCCCAGGTCTGCGCTTCAATAAAGCAGCTAAAGGTGCGCGGCGCCCCGGCAATCGGTATCGCCGGGGCCTACGGCCTGGTCGTCGCGCTGCGCGACAAGCTGCACCTGGACCGGGAGTCATTCATCGCCGAAATGCACAAAGAGGCCGCCTCCCTGGAAGCTGCACGCCCGACAGGGGTAAACCTGCGCTGGGCCCTGCGCCGTCAGGTATCACATGTCCTGGAAATGACCGGCGCCGGGCCGGAAGAGATGCACGCGGAACTGCTCGCCGAGGCAATCCGCATCCATGATGAAGACCGGCGCATGTGCCGGGATATCGGCGTAGCCGGTAAACCCTTGATCAGGCAGGGCATGGGCATACTCACCCATTGCAATGCCGGTCAACTGGCCACCTCCGAACTGGGAACGGCTACCGCGCCCATGTACCTGGCCCACCGGGACGGTGTCGGGTTCAGCGTGTTCGTGGATGAGACCCGGCCACTGCTGCAAGGCGCGCGCCTGACATCATGGGAACTGCTGGAAGCCGGTATAGACGTTACCCTGATCTGCGACAACATGGCCGCCACCATGATGGCGCAGGGCAAAATCGACCTGGTCATCACCGGTTCCGACCGGGTTGCCGCGAACGGCGATGCCGCCAACAAGATCGGCACCCTGGGACTGGCCGTCCTGGCGCGTCATTTCAACATCCCGTTCTATGTCGCCATTCCCTATTCATCCATCGACCTGGATGCGGCAAGCGGCGCGGATATCCCGATCGAGGAACGTGCGCCGGATGAGGTTACCCACTGGGGCGGACACCGGACTGCACCGGATAACGTGAAGGCCGGCAACCCCGCTTTCGATGTCACGCCCAATGACCTGATTACGGGTATTATCACAGAGCGCGGTATTTTGCACAGTCCCTACGGTCAAGCGATTCAGGAGCATTACCCATGCGACTGAAATACTATTTTGCCAGCGACAACACTGCCGGGATCATCCCGGAGGCCTGGGATGCCCTTGCCGATGCCAACCAGGGCTTTGCCGCCGCATACGGTGAAGATGAATGGACTGCAAAAGCCTCGGATATGGTCCGTGAAGTATTCGAGACGGACTGTGACGTGTATTTCGTGTTCACCGGCACCGCGGCCAATTCCCTGTCCCTGGCGGGCATCTGCCGCCCGCAGCACAAGATCATCTGCCACAGGCAATCCCATATCGCCACCGCCGAATGCGGCGGTCCCGGTTTTTTCTCCGGCGGTACCGGGATGGAAGTCCTGGACGGAGATGCCGGGAAGATTCAGCCCGATGATATAAACCGTGTTTTGCAACAACCCTTCGATTTTCACTACCAGATTCATAAAGCGGTATCCATCACGCAATCGACGGAAATGGGCACCGTATATACGGTGGGTGAGATTAACGCTATCGGCAAGCTGGCCGACGAAAACGACCTGCACTTCCACATGGACGGCGCTCGCTTCGCCAATGCCGTCGCTGCCCTGGGAGTAACACCAAAAGAGATCACCTGGCAGGCAGGGGTGGACGTGCTCTCCTTCGGTGCGACAAAACTGGCCCTGCCTGTGGGTGAAGTCATTGTTTTCTTCGACAAGTCCCTGTCTGAAGAATTCGGGCACCGCTGCAAGCAGGCCGGCCACGTGGCGTCAAAAATGCGTTTTGTCGCGGCGCCCTGGATTGGCCTGCTGGAAAACGATGCCTGGCTGAAACACGCCCGGCATGCGAACCGGTGCGCGGCCCTGCTGGCCACGGGTCTGGAACAGTTTGCCGGGGCTGAATTACTGGCGCCGGTGGAAAGCAACGCCGTGTTCGTAAACCTGCCGGAAGCCGTCCACCGGTCAATGCGGGAACGAGGCTGGATGTATCACATCGTCAGCGGCGCCACGGGCGCTCGTCTGATGTGTTCCTGGGATACGACCGGGGAGCACATCGAGCAATTCATTGCAGACCTGGAGAGCGCTTTTTCAGATTAACACCGCTCCTTGACGGCCCGGACCGCCTCTTACTCCACTGTCAGGACGAGTCGGCCATGCGCAGTCCGGTCACGGACCTGGATGAGCGCCGACCGGTAATCTTCCAGTGGAAACCGGGTGATTGGGGCCGGTTTGATTCTGCCCACCTCATACAGCGAGAATATCTCGTTAAAGCATTCCTGCATGGTGCCTGGGGTCTGCTTGCGGTAATCGCTTACCTGCAACCCGCTCACCTCAATGTTTTTCAACAGCAGGTAATTGGCCTTGATAACGGGTATCCGGCCCGCGGCAAAACCGATGACTACCATCCTGCCGCGCCAGGCGAGTACTCGTAACGCCGCGTCGAATATATCGCCACCCAGGGGATCCAGGATGACATCGGCGCCCCGTCCCTGGTTGACCGCATAGACCTGCCGGCGCAGGTCTTCCCGCAGGTCGGGGACGCTGAGATCGATTACTGCTTCGGCGCCGGCGTCGAGTACCAATCCGGCTTTTTCCGGCCTGGATATGCCAGCCAGTGTCCTGGCGCCCATGGCGCGTGCAAGCTGTAACGCCGCATAACCCACGCCGCCTGACGCGCCCAGAACCAGCGCGACCTCACCTTCCCGGATACGCGCCCTGTCCCGTAATGCCACCCAGGCCGTGTCATAAACCAGCGCCATTGCCGCGGCATCGGCGAAAGACATGGAAGCGGGAAGGCGATAACACTGGTCTGCGGCAACCGTTACCTGTTCCGCATAACCGCCCTCCTCCGCCATGGCCAGGACCCGGTCACCAACTTTGAACCGGTCCACTTCCTCACCCACCGCTTCCACCACCCCGGCAGGGGCCTTTCCGGGTATAAACGGACATTCCGGACGGAACTGGTATGTCCCTGCTATTACCAGCAGGTCCACGTAATTGACCGCAGCAGCCCTGGTGCTGACGAGCACCTCATCCGGACCCGGTACCGGATCGGGTACGTTACCGAGACTGGTCGCTTCAATCTCTCCAAATTCACTGACAATGACCGCTCGCATAACACTTAACTCCTGACCGGTTGCGGATTAACCCGGCCGGCGCTGATTAAGGCAAGCAGGGCCCGCTTTTTCACCTTGCCGCCCGGGGTCATGGGCATGTCATCGATCTCGACCAGGTACTCGGGCATATCGTATTTCGACAATCCTTCGGCGTTGAGGTGTCTCAGGATCTGCTCCGGATCAGGGTTCGCCCCATTGACCGGTTTAATCACCAGGCATACTTTTTCACCCAGGCGCTCGTCCGGGAACGGTATGGCGGCGACCTTATCGATGTCAGGGTGGCGCGCGGCAAGCTGTTCTATCCGGGCCGGGTAAATGTTATGGCCGCCGCGGATGATCACGTCCTTGATACGCCCCTCGATATGCAGGTAGCCGTCTCCGTCCAGACTGCCCAGGTCCCCGGTCATAAACCAGCCGTCCGAGTTCAATGAGCCCGCCGTAGCCGTGTCATCCTCAAAATATCCCAGCATCAGGCTGGCCCCTTTACCGCCAACCTGGCCGATCTCACCGACACCCAATTCCACGTCTTTGTTATCCAGGGACCAGATTTTGAGTTGGTAGCCGGGACAGGCCTTTCCTGCCGTCCCGGTAATCCGCTCAGGGGCAGCGTCGGGCATAGTGTAATTGTGGGAATGGGCCTCCGTCATGCCATACCCGGTTTGCGGCATGATGCCGTATTCCAGCAACTCCGCGGCGACATTACCGGGCACCTGTGCGCCGGATATACGGAAACCCGTGATGTTTTCGGGGGCCTTTTCCCCCGGTTCCTTCAATTCCGTCAACAGGTCAACGGCATGGGCCGGTACGCCGTAGACGAACGTAGCCCCGGTCCTGAGCAGGTCATCCACCAGGGATTCACCCGGGGCAAGCTGACTCAACACGGCCTCTGCGCCGCTGTACAGCGCAGTGACCATGGCGCCGAAACCCAGGTTATGGCTCAAGGGACTCAAGGTATAAATGACTGAAGCAGCACTGAAATGCCAGTCCGCGGCAATGGCGCGGGCGTTGGCCAGCAGGGTATTGTCGCTGTGCATGACGCCTTTGGGCACGCCGGTGGTGCCCGACGTCAGCGCCAGGTAGACGAGTGTATTGGGATCCGGTTGCGCCGGCAGCGCGGCAATATCCGCCTGAGGCTGCGCCTTCAGAGAATTACCGAAAAGGGTGTCCCCGGCATTCTCCGGCCTGAACGGTTGCAGGGCATAGTGTACGGGAGCGTGCTTCAAGCGCGCCAGTTCGGCATCGACGCCGCACCGAGCCGCACCCGTACCATAGCCGTTCTCGCTGATCAGCGCGGCGGCATGAAAACGATCCAGTATCTGCATGATCTCCGCAACCGTGTGATTGCGGTGCAACGACGGGCAGCAGACATAGCGGTTTCTTGAACAGGCCATCAGCCCAACCACGGTTTCCAGCCGGTTGGGTAACCAGACCGCTACCTGTTGGCCGGGTTCAACCCCGTTTTCCGACAAATCCATCGCCAGGTGTTCCGCCGCCGAGACAAGCTGCCGGTAGGTCAAGCGGCGGTACCGATCGCGCACGGCAAAACGGTCCGGCGTCTTATCGGCATGATCCTGAACGATCTGGAACAGGGTCTTATCCTGCCAGAAACCCGCGGCACGGTATTCACGCTGCTGCGCCGCGCTGTGTGTTGTGATTTTCGGGTTATTCATTTTTCCGTTATTATTCTGTAGCCCATACTATATCGGATCAAGCGGCTTGGAACTTAACCCGCATTTCTCACCAGGCCGCTTGATGCCATCGGAAACATTATTGCTGTCAGCAGGTTATGGTAATATTTCAACTATGTCATCCTCGCAGACTGCGCTTGATGCGCTCTCGCTTGTCTTTTTCCCGTCTGCGGGCACATGCTCCCGCAACCGTATAACCCGATACGCTTTCGGTCGCAGGCACCCGCAGACGGGAAAAATCCGGCGCGATCTTCGCATCACCTGGTGAGAAATGCGGGTTAAAACACACAACCGGTACGCCTACTCTCCCATTTCCGAACGGGCGGATTATGACTGGCCGGACGGCAAGCGGCTGGCCGTCTACTTCGCCCTGAACATCGAGCATTTCAGTTTCGGCGAGGGCCTGGGCCATACCCCGACCCAGCCTGGCACGCCGCCGGATGTACGCAATTATTCCTGGCGCGATTACGGCCTGCGGGTCGGCATCTGGCGTATTTTCGACCTGTTTGACGAACTTGAGCTACCGGCCTGCCACCTGATGAACACCGCCGTATACGACTACGCGCCACAAATCCCCGCCCGTATCCGCACTCGCGGGGACGAGTTCATCGGTCATGGCCGCACCAATTCCGAAGAACAGGCAGCCTGTTCGGAGTATGAAGAACGCCTGCTTATCGGGGAAACCACCGAGACCTTGCGCCGGCACGAGGGGCAGGCGCCCGGCGGCTGGATGGGTCCCTGGATTTCCGAGAGCGTGCATACGCCCGACCTGCTGAAGGAGGCCGGTTACCGTTACCTGCTGGACTGGTGCGCGGACGACCAGCCTTTCTGGATGACCACCCGGTCCGGCCCGATACTCTCGGTCCCCTACCATATCGAAATTAATGATTCCCCCGCGCAACTGACGCGCCGCCATACCGCTGACGACTTTACCCGCATGGTCACCGCGCATTTCGACGAGCAACTGCGCCAGAGCAGCAAGCAACCCCTGGTCTTCAGCCTGGCGCTGCATACATTCGTCTCGGGCCAGCCTTACCGGCTCGCGGGCCTGCGCGATATCCTGCGGTACATCGTCAATCACCCCGACGCCGACAAAGTCTGGTTTACCCGCCCCGGCGCCATTTACGACCATATTGTCTCCCTGCCGGAAGGTGTCGTGCCATGACATCAATGCCTGATTGTGACGTACTGGTAGTCGGCGCCGGCAATGCCGCGTTCGCCGCGGCTCATGCGGCCCGGGAGCATGGCGCGAAAGTCGTAATGCTTGAGTGTTCGCCGGAAGATGAGGCGGGAGGCAACAGCCGGTTTACCGCCGGCGCGATACGGGTGGCCTATGATAGTGCGGAAAACCTCAAGTCCTTTATGCCGGACCTCAGTGAGGAAGAACTGGCGAACACGGATTTCGGCAATTATACCGAAGACCGGTTCTTTGACGACATGGGCCGGGTTACCGATTACCGGACCGATCCCGACCTGTGTGAACTGCTGGTGAGAAACAGCCGCGCCACGCTACTCTGGATGCGTTCCAAGGGTATCCGTTTCACGCCCATATACGGCCGCCAGGCCTTCAAGGTTGACGGAAAATTCAAGTTCTGGGGCGGCCTCACGGTGGAAGCCTGGGGCGGCGGCCCCGGCCTGATGGAAGCCTGGACAACGGCTGCAGACAAGGCAGGCATCGATATCCGCTACGAGACGCGGGCAATTGAATTGCTGCACGAAGACGGGCAAGTACGCGGCGCGCTCGTCCGCCACGAGGGTCGAACAAGCGCCATCAAGGCGCGTAACACGATTCTCGCCACAGGCGGGTTCGAAGCCAACAGCGAATGGCGCACCCGTTATCTCGGCCCCGGTTGGGACCTGGCCAAGGTCAGGGGCAGCCGTTATAACGTCGGTGACGGCATCCGCATGGCCCTGGATATCGGCGCCTCCCCGGCCGGTAACTGGTCCGGTTGCCACGCGGTGGGCTGGGACCGTAACGCGCCGGAATTCGGCGACCTTGCCGTGGGCGACGCCTTCCAGAAACACAGCTACCCCTTCGGTATCATGATCAATGCGCGGGGGGAACGTTTCGTCGATGAAGGGGCTGATTTCCGAAACTACACTTATGCGAAATACGGCCGCGTCATCCTGGAGCAACCCGGCAACTTCGCCTACCAGGTATTCGACGCTAAAGTCCTGCACCTGTTGCGGGATGAGTACCGTATCAAGCAGGTTACCAAGGCCGTTTCCGATACCCTGGAGGGCCTGCTGGCGCAACTCGACGGCGTGGACCCGGCCGGCGCCCTGGCCCACATCAAGGCATATAACGCTGCAGTGCAGACCCCGGTCCCCTTCAACCCCAACGTCAAGGACGGCCGCGGAACGAACGGACTTGCCGTCCCGAAAAGCAACTGGGCCAATACCATCGATACCCCGCCGTTCCATGCTTACGGCGTCACCTGCGGCGTGACCTTCACCTTCGGCGGGCTGCGTATAGATACCGATGCCAGGGTGTTGAATACCGATTATCGACCCATACCCGGATTGTACGCGGCCGGCGAACTGGTCGGCGGACTGTTCTATTTCAATTATCCCGGCGGGACCGGGCTGATGTCGGGGGCCGTATTCGGTAAAATCGCCGGAGAGCACGCATCCTGCCAAGCCCCGGCAAACTGAATCGAAACAGGAGAACCGAATGAGCAACCAGCCTGAACAGGCAGTATATGATCGCCAGGGCTTCGGCCAGGTTCTGGAGTTAGCCCCACCGGCAGGGCTGTTGATAGTGGATTTCATCAACGGCTTTGCCGACCCGGAGCTGTTCGGCGGCGGCAATATCCGGCCTGCCATCGAGAAGACCGGCAAATTGCTGGCGCTGGCCCGCAAGTGGGGCTGGCCGGTCAGCTATACCCGGGTGGTGTACGCCGACGACGGTTCAGACGCCAACGTGTTTACCAACAAGGTGCCGGGATGCCTGGATTTCACCGAAACCTCCGAGCTCAGCCAGGTAGTCCCGGAACTGCCCCCTGAGCCCGGCGACCTGATCATACGCAAGCAATTCCCTTCCGCCTTTTTCGGAACGCACCTGGCTTCCACCCTGGCGCTGAAGGGCATCAGGACTTTATTTATCACCGGGGCGACCACCAGCGGTTGCGTGCGCGCCTCGGCCGTCGACGCCATGTGCCATGGCTTCAAGCCGGTGATCGTCGAAGATTGTGTAGGCGACCGTTCCGTTCAGCAGCATGAAGCCAACCTGTTCGACCTGAAAATGAAATACACGGAGGTAATGAGGCTGGAAGAAGTTGAGGCGTTGACCTCCCTTTAAGGATGCCGCAGAGCAGCCAGGAAACCCCGAACAACAGCTACCCGGGCGCGCCGGTGCACCGGCTGGAAGACTACGGATTGTTAACGGGCAGCGCCCGTTTTGTTGACGACCTGCAACTGCCCGGAACATTGTGCGCCGCCTTTGTGCGCAGCCCTTACGGCCACGCGCTGGTTAACTGGACCAACACGGAGGAAGCTGCAAGAGCGCCGGGCGTAGTGGCTGTCCACACCTTATCGGACCTGCAACCCCGGCTTACCGGTACCAGGATGGCCACAGGGCTGCCAAGCCGGAGCCTTCGTCTTGATGTCAAGCCCGCAGTACTGGCCGGAGACGAAGTGGTCTATGCGGGCGAACCTGTCGCAGTGGTGATTGCCTGTTCCCGCTACGCGGCGGAAGACGCGGCAGACCTGGTGGAAGTTGATTATGAACCCCTGGATGTCGTGGCCGATTGCCGTTCTGCCCTGCGTGCGGGCAGTCCGGCCGTGCACCGGAAACTCTCCCACAACCTGGCTGCCGCATTTGAGTTCGACTACGGAAATACGGAAGACGCTTTCTTGGACGCGGACCTCACTTTCAGGGAGTCCTTCCGCTTGCACCGGGGAGGCGCTCACTCCATCGAATGCCGGGGCGCAGTCGCCCGCCATGATCCCGCCACCGATCACCTGACACTGTGGACTTCCACGCAACGCCCCCACGGGGTAAAACGGGTAATCTGCGACCTGCTCGGCCGCAATGACGACAGTGTACGCGTCATCGCCCCCGAGGTCGGCGGCGGCTTCGGGCCGAAGCTGGTGTGCTACCCGGAAGAGGTGGTCATTGCCCTGTGCGCGACCATCCTGCAACGACCGGTTAAATGGATACAGGACCGTTACGAATACTTCCTCAGCACGACCCAGGAAAGGGACCAGTACTGGGACGTGGAAATTACGCTGAGCGGCGATGCCGCAATCAGAGGAGTGCGCGGCGTCTTGCTGCACGATCACGGCGCGTATACGGCGCGCGGCCTGAACGTGCCGTATGCCTCCGGCATCGCACTGCCCCTGGCCTATAATATTCCCGCATACCATCTTGATGTTTACGTGGCGCTCACCAACAAGGTACCGGTCACGCCCGTACGCGGCGCGGGACAGCCCCAGGGAGTGTTCGTGATGGAGCGGCTGCTGGACCGGGCGGCCGGCAAATTATCCATTGACCGGGCCGAAGTACGGCGCCGCAACCTGGTCAGGAAGGAACAGATGCCCTGCCGCAAGTCCCTGCGCCTGCGCGGCGATACCGAAGTCATCCTGGACAGCGGCGATTACCCGGCAACCCAGGCGCTCGCGCAGCAACACGCCGACTGGAATTCGTTCAGGGAACGGCAGCAATCAGCCCTGGAACAGGGCCGGTATATCGGCATCGGCCTGGCCAATTTCGTCGAGGGGACCGGGCGCGGGCCTTATGAAACGGTCACGGTGCGCATCAACCCCTCAGGCAACGTTGCCGTCGCCAGCGGCGCCACGGCCATGGGCCAGAGCACGCAAACCATGCTGGCGCAAATCGTTGCCGAACAACTCGGCGGCGATCCTTCAGGGATCGGCGTCACCTGCGGGGATACGGACGCCACGCCGCTGGGATTCGGCGGCTTCAACAGCCGCCAGACCGTCATCGCCGGTGCCTCGGCCCATGCCGCCGCCAGGGCCGTAAAGGACAGGGCGTTTAAACTCGCAGGCCGCCTCCTGGAGGCGGCGGAACATGACCTGGAGATCGACGGCCGGGCCGTATTCGTCAAGGACGCGCCGGACAGGAGGCTGACGTTTGCGGAACTGGCCCGCGCCGCGTCCGGCCTGCCGGGCTTCAAACTGCCCGTGGACGGCATGGGACCGGGACTGGAAGCCACGGAATCCGTGATCATTGATGACATGGTATATGCCAACGGTTCGGCCGTGGCCGAGGTGGAAGTGGATATCGATACCGGCCGGGTCACCGTGCTGCGTTTCCTGGTCGTCCACGACTGCGGCCGGAGGCTCAACCCGATGATCGTTGACGGACAGGTTCTCGGCGGCATTGCGCACGGCATCGGCAACGCCCTGTTCGAATGGATGGGCTTTGACGAAGACGCTCAACCGGTCACCACTACATTTGCCGACTACTTCCTGGTAGCGGCGGATAACATGCCGGAAGTCAAGCTGTTCCACCTGGAATCGGACTCCCCGTTCAATGCACTGGGCGTGAAGGGAGTGGGTGAATCCGGCTGCCTCCCGACCCCTGCCGCCATCGTCTCCGCGATTGAGGACGCGCTGGCGCCTTTCGGCGTGAAGCTCAACCAAGCACCACTGACGCCGGCCGTGCTTTGGGATCTGATTCGGTCAGCGTCAAGTTCCGCGCCTGTCGAACACTGGCAGGCGCCGGACATTGATATCGGCGCGTATAAAAGGGAAGAATTACCTGGTGGCTGTTAAACAAGGAAAATTTTTTCACTGGATTCCCGCATTCGCGGGAATGACGGGCCGCTATTGCAAGCCATGAAACCCGCGCCATTCACTTACCACCGCCCCGGGAACCTGGAAGAAGCGCTGGATATCCTGTCGCAGGTGGCGCATGAAGACGGCCGTATCCTTGCCGGGGGGCAAAGCCTGGTACCCATGATGGCGTTGCGTCTCGCCTTCCCCGCGCACCTGGTGGACATCAATGACATACCCTCACTGCAGGGTATCGAGGTGGAACAACAATCCCTGGTCATCCGCGCCCTGGCCAGACACGCCCATTTTCATCAACCTGCCGCCTCCGGGCCGTTGGGGTCGATGCTGGCAAAGGTGGCACATAATATCGCGCATTACCCAATACGCCAGCGGGGCACCTTCTGCGGCAGTCTCGCCCATGCCGACCCCGCTTCGGAATGGTGCCTGACCGCCGTCACCCTGGGTGGGTCCGTGATGGTTCAAAGCCGGAATGGCAGCAGGGAATTACCCGCCGGGACGTTCTTTCAGGGTCCGATGACTACGGCGCTGGAAGCGGATGAGATGATCACCGCGGTGCGCCTGCCGATACCCGGCGCCGACTCGCGCTTCGGGTTTTACGAGTTCAACCGCCGGGCCGGGGATTTCGCCCTGGCGATGTGCCAGGTCATGTTTACACTGGAAGAAGACAGGATGAGCGGAGTCAGGCTGGGCATCGGCGGTGCGGAGGAAGTCCCGCGGCGGCTCGGGGAAGTTGAAGAAATGCTTACAGGCCAACGGCTTACGGAGAAGGCAATCCTGTCCGCCTCCGAATGCGCGGCGAGCGTGATCACGCCTCTCGAAGACATACAGACACCGGTTGACTACCGGCGTCACCTTGTCAAAACCTCAGTCAGACGCGCGCTGGAAGCGGCGCGGGATTCCGGTAATGGGCGATAAAATTCCCTTCACACTCAACGTCAATTCACGGGACTATCATGTCAACGTGGAGGCGCGGCAGACCCTGGCGGACGTCATCCGCGAGGAGTGCGGGCTGACCGGTACCCGCGTCGGCTGCGAACACGGCGTATGCGGGAGTTGCACCATCATCGTTGACGGCGCGCCGCTACGCGCCTGCCTGATGTTCGCGGTACAGGCTGAAGGGAAAGAGATCAGGACTATCGAGGGCATGGCCGATGGCGCGGAACTGCACCCTGTCCAACGCGCATTCAGTGAAAACCACGCCCTGCAATGCGGTTTCTGCACCCCGGGGTTCATCATGCTGATTACGGCGGCCCTGGAGCAGGATTCCGCGCCCGCCGATGAGGAGATCAGGGAGATGCTGTCGGCCAACCTGTGCCGTTGCACCGGATATCAGAATATTTTCACCGCAGTAAAACAATATGTGGGAGAATTGAGTTAATGAAGACGTATAGAGGAGCAAATAACCAATGACAGAAATAACTGAAGCTTCCACCAGCAACAATGTCTCCGTGGATGAAGTGAACATCCATTACAACGATGCCGGCGCAGGTGAGCCGGTCCTGTGCCTGCATGGCGGCGGTCCCGGCGCGACCGCCTGGAGCAACTTCAAGCAGAACATCCCGGCTATTACCGGCGCCGGGCGCCGTATGCTGATGATGGACATGCCGGGTTACGGCAAATCGGGATTCCCCGACGGCTGCAACGAGGACTTCTTCGATTTCACCGGCAGAATGATTGACGGATTCCTGGGCGCGCTGGGCGTCGAAGGCGCCGTGGACATCATCGGCAACTCCCTGGGGGGGCAGGCCGCACTCGGGCTGGAGCGTTGCAAACCTGAGAGGATCAAACACCTTGTGCTCATCGGCAGCCAGCCCACTTCCGCGGGCCTCGTCATTCAACCCCAGCCCCAGGAAGCATTGAGAAATATCTTCAATTACTACGCCGGGGAAGGGCCGACGCTGGAGAAGATGCGGCGCCTGGTGGAGAGTTTGCTGTACGATGCCTCCCAGGTCACTGAGGAGACTCTTCAGGAACGCTTCGAGGCAAGCAGGGACCCGGGACAGATGCGCCTGCTGGGCCTGCCGCGCCGGGACCTCTACTCCGAACTGGACCAGATCGCCTGCCCCACCCTGCTGGTCTGGGGCCAGGAGGACAAGGGCGGCGCCCTGGAAGTCGGCCTGCAGTTGCTGAAGAGGATGCAGGACGCGCGCCTGCACATCTTCCAGCGTTGCGGCCACTGGGCGCAGGTGGAGCACCAGGCAGAGTTTGAGCGGGTCGTGCTGAACTTCTTCGGTTCCTGACCAGTGCCGGTGTCGTTTACTCTTCGTCCGTCATTCCGGCGTATGCCGGAATCCAGTCAAACAGAGAGTCGCCCTCCGGGCGACACAGTATTTCACTGGATGCCGGGTCAGGCCCGGCATGACGGATGATCGAAGTCAGTAGTTGTAGCGCAGGCTCACCCCGTAGCGGCGCGGTTTCTCGAAGGACTGC
>JAPPLI010000216.1:31801-47683 GCA_028819495.1 Gammaproteobacteria bacterium
TCAGTAGTTGTAGCGCAGGCTCACCCCGTAGCGGCGCGGTTTCTCGAAGGACTGCTCGTCCGATCCATCTACGATAGCCAGGTCGAAGGCGCTGTTCTGCGCCCGGCTGTCGCTGAAGTTCCTGACAAAACCGGTCACCTGCCAGTGGCCGTCAGGGCTGTACCAGGTGAGGCTGGCGTTCCCGATCCAATTGGACGGCAGCCTGTGGCTGTCGAAGTTGTTGATGTTGCCCCAGGCGTCATCCGCGAAGGTGCCGTCCAGTTGCAGGGCGACGGAACCACCCATCACGTTCGGCACCGTGTATCGGCCGACGCCGGAGAACTGCACGTCCGGGGTGTAGGTGGGTTCCACGTTGCGGAACACGTTATCCGCCACCTCCAGGTCCTTGACCTCGGTATCGATATAGCTGAAGCCCAGCCAGATATCCAGGTTGTCCACCGGCGTGGTCAGGACTTCGACCTCGAAACCGTAGTATTCGGCATCGGCATTGAATACGGCCCCGGAGGTGCCGACGAACTGGAACGCCTGGTAATCCTTGTAATCATAGTAGAACCCGGAGACGTTCAGGCGCGCCTTGCCGCCGGCGAGGGTGGACTTGAAACCGGCTTCATAAGCCCAGAGTATTTCCTCGTCATAGCCGTACTCCTCCTGGGTCAGCGGCGTCAGCAACGGCCCGTTGAAGTTGCCTGCCTTTACCCCGCGGTTGACGCCGGCGTAAATCAGCAGGTCGTCGTTCGGGGTGTAGTTGAGCTGGACCTTGCCCGACCAGAGAAAATCCGATGAGGTGTCGGAGAACGGCGGCAGAAATTCGATGGGAATCGCCGGCGCGAAGATCACGCCCAGGGGCTGCGCGCCGTAAAATGCAGCCCCGTCGGTGCGCCCGTCCCTGTCGTTGAAATAAAGCCTGTTGGTGTAGGAATAGTCCTTCTCCTCGATGATGGCGCGAAATCCCAGGTTGACCATCAACTGTTCGGTCAGGTCATAGTCAATCTGGCCGAACACGGAATAAGAGTCGGTTTGCAGGTCGACGTCCGTGGTGGCCTCCAGGTAGGTATCGCCGCCGACGCCAAAGCCCAGTTCACCGGTGATCAGATTGATGGGGGTGCCGGCGCCGGGGAACCCGAGCGGGATACCCGTGGTGGTGTTGAACACAGGTCCGAAGAACAGGCCGCCGAAGGTGTTGATGCCGCCGCGCTTGTCTTCCAGCCCCTGGGCAGACCTGGTATTGATATGCAGATAATATGCCCCGGTAATCCAGCGAAACCGATCCGCTTCCCCTTCCAGGCGTATCTCCTGGGTAAACCACTCGCTCTCGAACTGGCGCATGAAATTGGAACGGGGCGTGGGCGCGGCGCCGACGTCACCGCCCTGGTACTGCTTCATTTTTGAATAACCGCTCACCGCCACCAGCTTGGCGAAGTCCAGGTCCCAGTCCATCTTGCCGGAAATGCTCCACAGCCTGATCGAGTTGGCGTCCTTGGGCGAATGATCCAGGTTGACGTCCAGCCCGTCCCGGCCCCCCGGCTCGAAACTGCCGAACAGGTCGCCGCGGTCGTTGGGCCGGACCGTGTCAAAGTCGCCGTCGAAGACACTGTTGACGCAATCACCCGTGTTGACGTTGATGGCCTCGCAGATAGTGCGTACGTCACTCTGCAGGCGCGTGTTTACCGTGTCGTCAAATTGTCCGTCGCCATCGGTATCGTCAACAAAGGCCACGGACGGCACACCCTGGTAGGCCCAGCCGCCGAACTTCTGCTTGGCATACTGCCCCTTCACCAGGAAATTCACGTCATCATTAGGCTCGAACAGGAGCTGGCCGCGCATGGACCAGGTCTCTTCTCGCCAGGAATCGTTGAAGTCATCAGGGTCCGGTGTCAATTCCGGTCCCCGGCCAAAGGCCTGCAGCACCGCCGGCGTGGGAGGGATGCCGACCTCTTCGATATTGTTGTTGTAAATCGCGCCATGCTTGCTGAAAATGCCGGACAGGCGGCCCGACACCGTGTCCGACAGAGCGCCGCTTGCCGCGCCCTCAACCCGGACCTGGTCGAACCTGCCGTAAGTCAGGTCGAGAAACCCATCAGCTTCCTGGGAAGGTTTGTTGGTCACAAAATGCACCAGTCCGCCGGTGGCGTTGCGGCCGAACAAGGTCCCCTGCGGCCCTTTCAGTATTTCCACCCGCTGCATGTCATAGCTGGCGAACAACTGGGACTGCTGGGAGGCCTGGTAAACCTCATCCACGTAAATGGCGTTGGGCGCCTCGGAATGATCGCCGAAGTCGTTCTGGGTGGCGCCGCGAATGGTGAACTGTTGCTGGTCCCCGCCGCCGGGCCCGGAAATATAGACGCCGGGACTGTAACGGGCCAGTTCCGTGTTGTTGACGATGCCGATCTCCTGCAACTGGTCGCCGCTGAAGGCGGTGATGGCGATGCCGACGTCCTGGATGGACTGTTCACGCTTCTGCGCGGTGACCAGCACCTCTTCGAGGATACCGCTCCCCTGCGCCAGCGCCGGGTGGGCAAAACATGTCAAGGTGATGGTTGCGACAAAACTCTTGAAAAGACGTAAAATTCCCGCGTAAGACATCATGTTACTCCCCTTTCATTAACTGTGTATATAGAATCCTTCAAAGATACCGTTATAATGGCTCAATCCGTGAGTTTACAAAATTATTAATAATTTATTGTGTACGAACGGCCGGAATATAACATAAGAATTTCGACCCGTCAGGAACTGCCTATGAAATACATCGAGCCTGCCAGCCTGTCCGAGGCGCTTGAGATCCTGTCCGCAGACGACGAGGCCCGCTGTCTTGCCGGCGGCGCCACCCTGGTGGCCATGCTGAATGCAAACCTGGTTGAACCTTCAACGTTGATCGGCCTGCGCCGCATTGATGAACTGGCCGGTATTACGGTATCCGGGGACCATATACGCGTCGGCGCCATGACCACCCATACACAAATCGCCGCTGACGACAGGTTGAGCGGCAACGCGGCGGTGGTACGGGACGCCGCAGGCCAGATTGCCCATCCGGCCGTGCGCAACATGGGCACTATCGGCGGGGCGGTATGCCATGCCGACCCCAACGCCGATTTTCCGGGCGCCCTGGTCGCAGCCGATGCCGTGCTGGAGGCGGTCGGTTCCTCCGGGGCAAGACAAATACCCGCCGGCGAATTTTTCCTGGACTACCTGGAAACATCCCTGGAGGAAGACGAAATACTGAGCGCTGTCCTGGTGCCGGTGGAACCTGCCGACGCCAGGGGCAGGCACCTGAAGTTCAGCCGCACCCATGGCGACTACGCGACCATATCGGTTTCCCTGGTACTGGTCGTGGATGGCGACGCCTGTTCCTACGCCAGGGTGGCGGTCGGTTCGGCGGGGCCGGCTCCCATCCACCTGGATGAGGCCGACTCGCTACTGACCGGTTCGGCGTTGACGCCGGAGGTAATCCGGCAGGCGGGCCGGAAACTGATGGAAGCTGCGGACCCGGTAGATGACGTACGGGGAAGCGCAGAGTACCGTCGTATGATCATTCCGGGGCTGTTGCAGCGGGCAGTGGACGAAGCGCTTCCCTGATTTTTACTCTGCTCCCCAATGCCCGCAACTCGACGGCAATTCCTGAAACAGGCAGGCGGCCTGACGTTCTGCCTGGCTTTCGTCCAGCCGTTCGGTTTCAGCCGGCGAGCGATTGGTGCGGTTGCAGATGCCTCCAATACTGAGACCGTTACACTCAATGCTTATGTGAATATCGCCGTTGACGGTACGGTCACGATCATCAACCCTGCCGCGGAAATGGGCCAGGGTGTAATGACCGCCCTGCCAATCATCGTCGCGGAGGAACTGGATGTGGATTGGAACAATGTGCGTATCGAATCCTCTCCGCCGTTCGGCGAAGTTTACGGCGATCCCGCCTTCTTCGACAGGATCTTCACCACCTCCAGCAGGTCGATAGCTAATTATTACCCGCGCCTGCGCCGTTTCGGCAGCCAGGCGCGTCAGGTATTGCTGCAGGCAGCCGCGGAGCGGTTGCATGTACCCGTAACGGAGTTGAGTACCGAAGCCGGTGCGGTGCTGCACGAAAAAACCGGGCGCACCCTGGGTTACGGCGAAATTGCCGCGTTCGTGAAAAACCCGGTAACCGATATGGCGCCGGTTCAGCTCAAGCCCCGGAACAACTACCGTCTTGTGGGCAGGAAAATTCCCCGCCGCGACCTGCCGGGAAAAACCACCGGCGCTACCCAATACAGCATGGATGCCCGGCCTGCGGGGCTGGTTTATGCGGCCGTGTCCAGGGCGCCCGTTGAAGGCGCCACGGTGGAGGCCATCAACGAACGCGGGGCGCGCAGTGTCAAAGGCGTGATCGACGTGCTGGCGCGGCCCGAATCCGTCGCGATCGCGGCCACAAGTTATCCGGCCGCCCTGAAAGCCCGTGACAGGCTTGATATAACCTGGCATGAAGTGGAAGGAATGAGCCGTTTCGACAGCGACGAGGCCATGCAACGGCACGTCTCGGCGGTCCGTGACCTGTCCCGAAACGGTTTTCCCTGGGACGTGCAGGGACACATTTCCTCCCTTGCGGACAAGTCATCCCGGGTCCACTCGGCGGAATACCGCACGGATTACGTTTACCATGCCCAGATGGAGCCGTTGAACGCGGTGGTGTCGGTCACCGGCGGCGGGACAAAAGCCGAGGTGTGGGCCGGGACCCAGGCACCGGCGAACACGGTTGACGCGGTTGCCCGGACGCTGGATATCTCACCTGACGATGTCAGTCTCAACCGCTCCCTGCTGGGTGGCGGTTTTGGACGGCGCACCGTGCCGTCCATGGATTTCGTGGTGGACGCCGCCTGGCTGTCGAAGGAATTGGAGCGCCCGGTAAAGGTGGTCTGGACCCGTGAAGACGACCTGCGTAGCGGGCACCTCAAGCCCATGACGGCCCACTACCTGCGGGCCGGCGTCGATGCCCGGGGCAATATTTCGGCCTGGCAGCACCGGGTGGCCAGTGACGAATCCATCAAGCTCCTGGACCGGCCCAGTTACGAGGCCTTCGGCAAGGTGCCAGTCACTTCCATGCTGGGCTCATCCCACCGCGGCGCGGATCAGGGCGCGGGCGCCGCCTATGACCTGCCGGACCGGCTGGTTGAACATATCGGTATGGATACCGGCGTCCGGCTCTATCCCGTGCGCGGCGTGGGGGCTACGCCCAACAACTTTGCCATCGAATCGTTCATGGACGAACTGGCCGCGCGCCTCGGGGTGGATCCGGTCGCGTTCCGGTTGAGGCTGCTGCACAACTCCGCCAGAGGCAGGCGCATCATTGAAACCGTTGCCGGGATGGCGGACTGGGAACGCGAACGAACCGGGCGGGCGCTGGGTGTCTCCTACACTCACTACGTGGGTACCGCCGCCGCGGCGATAGCCGAAATTTCCCACGACCGGAAACGGGAAAAAATCATCATACATAATGTATGGATCGCTGCCGATGTCGGCCTGGCTATCCAGCCGGACAACGTCAAGGCGCAACTGGAAGGCGGCATCGTCCACGGACTGGGCTACTGCCTCTCGGAACGGATCACCATTAAAAACGGCCTGATACAACAAAGGAACTTTCATGATTATGCGGTTCCGCGCATGGCCGATGCGCCGCACGTACGGGTGGAGTTGCTGTCCGGTGACGGGGAACCCACCGGTGTCGGCGAGACGGGTTCGATCCTGGCGCCCGCGGCCGTGGCAAACGCATTTGCCGCGTTGACCGGAAAGCGCCTGCGCCATATACCGTTTACTCCCGGACGGGTGAGGGAGGCATTGAACAGTTGATGTTGGTAAACAGGTGCTTTACATTTAACCACTCCTTCTTTGCACGAGGAACTTATGACTGACAAACAGACGGTCGCTTTATCGATTAACGGCGAATCATTTGATGTAACGACCGATACGCGCAGCACCGTGCTCCAGGTGTTGCGCGAAGACCTGTCCCTGACCGGGACCAAATGCGGTTGCAACAACGGGGTATGCGGCAGTTGCACGGTGCTGGTGGATGGCGAACCGATGCGCGCCTGCCTGATGCTGGCCGTAGCGGCGACGGACCGGGAGATCACCACCATAGAAGGACTGGAACAGGACGGCGCGCTACACCCTGTCCAGCAGGCCTTCATAGAACACCAGGGATTGCAGTGCGGTTTCTGCACGCCCGGGATGATCATCTCCGCAAAGGCCCTGCTCGACAGGAATCCCAACCCGTCACCGGATGAAATACGCAGCGAACTGAGCGGCAACCTGTGCCGCTGCACCGGTTATGTGAAAATCGCGGAGGCCGTGTTGTCACTGACAGGCGGAGCGGCAGGATAGAGTATACAACTCACTGGGGACGAAATTAATTCCGTCCCCGGGCAACAGAAGAGAATTGACATGAGCGCAAACCTGGCTGACAACTCGCAGATAAACGATATCATCGGAGCTTCCGTGCCGCGTATAGAAGGCCCCGAAAAGGCCACCGGGCGAGCCGTATACACCGACGACATTACCCGTCCCGGGATGCTGCACGCGGCCCTGCTGGGCGGCCATTATGCCCATGCCCGGATACTGTCCATCGATACTTCCCGGGCCAGGGCGCTGGCAGGCGTCAAGGCCGTCCTGACCGGCGCGGACCTGCCGTTGAACTACATCGGCATGTTCATCAAGGACCAGCTTCCCCTCGCCACGGATACGGTGCGCTACGCGGGCGAACCGGTGGCGGCGGTGGCGGCGGTCGACCTGAAAACTGCCAAGCAGGCCCTGCAACTGGTCGAGGTCGAATACGAAGAACTGGAACCGGTGTTCGACGTGATAAAGGCTATGGAACCGGGCGCGCCGGTGATTCATGAAAAGCGGGACGAATACCCCTGCATGTTTGAACTGCCGCGGGAACCGAACGCCATGTGCTTTACCGAATTCATGGAAGGCGACCCGAACGCGGTCTGGGACGAATGCGATGCCATCGTGGAAGCCGAGTACCGGATACCGGCCCAGTACCATGCCTACATGGAACCCAGTTCGACCGTGGCGGAAATGGACGGCAACGGTAAAATCACTTTATGGTCCTCGACCCAGGGGGTCGCCCGGTCCCAGATGTATACCGCCATGGCAATGGGCCTGCCCATGTCGAAAGTCCGCGTCATCGCGCCGCGCATCGGCGGCGGTTTCGGCGGCAAGTGCGAGTTTACCAACCAGCCCATCACCGCGTTGCTGGCCCGGGCGACGGGCCGGCCGGTCAAGCTCACCTATTCCCGGGAAGACGACATGACCATGATGAAGCGGCGCCACGGCGGCGTGATATACATGAAGACCGGCGCCGCAAAGGACGGTACACTGCTGGCCCGGGACTGCCGTATCGTCCTCGATGGCGGCGCCTATGCCGATGAAAGCCCGGAGGTCTCGCCGGTTGCGGCATTTTTCAGCCGCGGACCGTACCGCATCCCGAACATGCGAGCGGAAGCCTGGGCGGTCTACACCAACCTGTCCCGCGCCAGCGCCTTTCGCGGTTTCGGCAACCCCCAGGCCACCTTCGCCAGCGAATTGCAGATCGATGAACTGGCGGAAAAACTGGACATGGACCCGTTCGAGTTGCGTATGAGAAATGCCCTGGAACAGGAGGACAAGTTCTTCTGCGGCAAGACCATTGAAAGCGCCACCATGAGCGCCTGCCTGGAGAAGGCCAGGGACGCATCCGGCTGGGAGGCAAAACGGACTGGCGGTTTGCCGGCCCGGCCCGGCAAACGGCGCGGCATCGGCATGGCCGGTATGACCCATATCTCAGGCCTGGCCGGCGCGGGGGCAAACGTGTTGCTGAATGAAGACGGCAGCGTCTCGCTGAACTGCGGCGCCGTGGATATCGGCCAGGGGTCGGACACGATCTTTACCCAGATCGTGGCCGGCTCCCTGGCATTGAACATGGACCAGGTCAATTTTGCCGCGCCGGATACGGATTCATCGCCCTTCCAGTTCCAGACCGCGGCGAGCCGCAACACCTATGTGATCGGCAACGCGGTGAAACTGGCCAGCGACGACGTCCGGGAACAAATTTACCGGCATGCCGGCGAGATTTTCGAGTGCGGCAGCGCGGACCTGGAACTCAGGCAGGGCGGGATAGTCGGTGTGAAGGGGGTACCGGACGCGGCGCTGCCGTTTGCGGCCGTGGCCGGCAGGGCGCTGTGGGAAAGGGGCGGTCCGATCATGGGTACCCACAACTGGCTTTACGCCCCGCAGGAACGCATGGACCCCAAGCGCATGGTGCTGGGCGGTTTCGCGCTGATGCCTGATTCCATCGGCATTTTCACCTTCGGCGCACAGGTTGCCGAGGTGGAAGTGGACGAGGTGACGGGGCAGGTGGAGGTACTGGAGTTCTGGGCAGCCCATGACGTGGGCCGCGCCATCAATACCGCTTCCGTTGAAGGCCAGATCGAGGGTGGTATCGTGCAGATGCTGGGCTATGCCCTGACCGAGGAAATGCTGTGGGACAACGGCCGCATGATCAACCCGACCATGATGGATTACAAGATACCCGGTATGGCGGACGTGCCGCTCAAAATCCATACCCTGCTCATCGAGACGCCGGAGGCATCCGCGCCGTTCGGCGCCAAGGGCGTGGGAGAAATCTGTGCGGTGGGCCCGGCCCCTGCCGTCACCAACGCGATCAGGAACGCCATCGGCGTGCGCATCAACGAGATCCCGGCTACGCCGGAGCGGGTACTTACGGCGATGCAATCCGCAGATGACGCAGATTAACGGAGATGGATTTTACGGAACCGATACCTGAAGCTGCAAATACAGGAAGGTTCCCTGCCAGGGAACGACGGAATCGCTGCGATAGATACGGCCGCAACAGGTTTCGAACTCGCCCCGTTCGGGGTAGACATCGAACAGGTTCCGCCCTCCGGCTTTCAATGAGAACCGGTCGCCGAAATGCAGGGTCGCCTCCGCGTCAAGCATGAACTCAGCGCCGAACTTCTGAAATACCGCCAGGTCCGCGGTGCTGGTATTTTCATAGCTTCCGTAATAGCGGCCCCGCAGCAACAGGTCAAAACGGTCACGGGTATGACGCAGGGACGCCACGGCGCGCAGATCCGGGGCGCCGTTTTCAACGTCAAACTGCGCTTCTGCGTCTACGAAACGCCCGCGCTCAACGAGGCGGGTTTCATTGTAGTTGCCAGCCAGGTGGAGCATATTATCACCGCCGAAGCCCTCGAACTCAAAAGTGGCTGACAGGTCAACGCCTTGAGTTTTCGAATCCACGTCGTTGGTGAAAAAGCGCACCTGCGCAATGGTATTGGCTCCCGGCACTCCAAGCGCCTCCAGTTGCGCGGTCTCCCCAGGCCCCACAGCGAACTGTGATGACAACACGATGCGGTCGTCGAGCCGGATGTGATAGTAATCCAGGGTCAGGGAGAGGCCGTCAAGAGGCTCTGCGGCGAATCCCAGGCTGTAGGACATGGAGTCTTCGGCATCCAACGGACGGGCGCCAAACAAGGCCGAAACCGGATGCTCGGCGGGGTACACCCCTTCTGCCATGGGCAAGCCGCTCGGGCCGACCCGGGTGGAGACGTTGGTTGTCGAAATCTGGCCCGGCGTTGGCGCCCGGAAGCCTGAGCCGACGGATCCGCGCAGGTTGAGATAATCCGTGAGACGGTAACGGGTCGCCAGCTTCCAGGTAACCACGTCGCCAAAGTCGGAGAAATGATCGAAACGCACCAGGCCGTTAAGCAGCAATTCATCCGTCAAATCCATCTCCAGATCGATGTAACCGGCATAGTTGTTCCGGCTCAGCCTGCTTGCAAACTCCGGAGCATAACCGGGAAAACCGTTGGAACCGACCGGTACCGTATTATGGATCGGGTCGCCGGCCGGACACAGCGAACCGACCGTTTCCAGACCGGGGATCCGGCACTCAACAACGGTCAGGTCGTCATCCGGGTCAGCATCAACCTCGGCCCGGGTAATCTCGAAATTAAAGGGGTCGGCCGCGGCGTGTGCCCCTATCGCAAATGACAGCGGGTCACCTTCTTCGATCGTATACCGCTCGCGACGGTATTCAAAACCGAAAGCGGCATTCAACGGGCCGGCAAAGCCCAACTCCACGGGCAAACTGAAATCGGCGTTCACGGCCAGTTCATCATTGATCAGGTTACCCGGCCGAAACCGGGTCGGCGTCTCCGGCCCCAGCGACGGATTGAGCGTGTTGGCAATCCGGTAACGGATCTCGTCAGAGCCATAGCTCAGCGAAAGGTCCAGTCTCAAACCGTTGTTCAATTCTCCGCGCAGGCCGCCGGCGATGCTGTAATCGATCACTGTCCCGGAAAATTGCGGCGTGAACCCCGCCGGGTACAGGCCGGCGCGGGGATCGTAGATGGAGCCGTCCGCCAGCCGCAACGGCAATAACTGGCTGACGCCGGGACGCCGGTAAAAAAACCCGCCGCTCTGGTCCTTCCAGGAGTAATTGCCGAAACCATACACTTCGAACAGCTCCGAGACCGGCAGCGCCGCGTTGACGAAGAAAAGCGCCTGCTCACGCTCCGACTGCCCCCAGATCTGCGCCGGGCTGTCGAATTCACGGTCACCGCCGACGCCGGAGAAATTGTCGGCGAAGCGTGTGTCGGGGTCGTCCGGAACGCCGTCGCTACCGGGCAGCACCTGTTCAATCGTACCGTCAGCCCCGTAGGTATAGGTGAAGGCATCAGGTCCGTAATACGTCACGCCGTCCACTGTCAAGCGGCTGGTGGTAGCCTGCAGCGGCGTCAGGCCCGAGCCGGCAATGGTAATGTCATAGGGTTGTGAACGGCTGCTTGGCCGGGTATCCGAATATTGTCCGCTCAGGCTGAGAAATCCATCACTGCCGAGAGCAAAACCGGCGTTGGCCTCGACGGTGACTTCTTCGCCGTCGCCTTCCGTATAGCCGCCATACTTACTGCGCAGTTCGAAGCCGGAGCGATTCTCCCTGAGGTTGAAATTGATGACGCCGGCTATGGCGTCGGAACCGTACTGGGCGGCGGCGCTGTCCCTGAGCGTTTCCACGGATTGCAGCGCAACGGAAGGAATACTGCCTACGTCGGGGCCGTGTGCGCCAAACCCGTTCAGTTGCATCAGGGCGGCGCGGTGGCGGCGCTTGCCGTTAATGAGAACCAGGGAGTGGTGTGAATCCAGTCCGCGCAGGCTGACCGGACGTATAAAGGTCGATCCGTCGGAGATCGGCTGGCGGGTAACGTTGAATGAAGGGACGATAGTATTGATAACATCGACCATGTCCGACGAATTGACGCTTTCCAGCTCCTGCAGCGTGAATATGTCAACCGGCACCGCAGCATCGCTCGCAGTGCGCGCCGGGACCCGTGTGCCGATGGTTACGATTTCTTCAATCTCCCCGGGCGCGTGTTTTTCCTCATCATCGGCTGATACGGACACGCTCACGGCGAGACAGAGGCCAAGGCTGAGGCGGAACAACAACGGGAACCGTCGTATCGCTCCATCGAAAACGGCAAACAGGGTAGTTGTTACAAACTTCATTTAAACCGAGTTTAACAAACCGGAATGCCGGTCACAAATCGATTCGATGTCTCAAACCGGGCTGAATGTGGCGAACTCACACGATCCGGTTGATTATGAGGCTGGTAAAAAATAGACTCGTGCCAACCGGAAGAAGAATCGATGAAAGTTGAAAAGACATTCACGGTCCGGGCGTCCCCGCAGACCGTCTGGGATTTTGCGAAAGATCCGGAAAAGATGGCGCCGTGCATTCCCGGCTGCAAAGATATTACTGCCGTCGATGCGACCCGCTACAAGGCGCAGGTAGCCGTCAAGGTAGGTCCGATCTCGGCAAAGTTCAACCTGGACCTGGAAATTATCGAAGAAACCCCGCCCGTGGAGATCATCTCCAAGACCCGCGGTGAGGAAGGCACACGTGCGAGTATGCTGACAGCGGACAATGTCGTGCGCTTGCGCGCCAATGATGACGGTTCCACCGAGGTCTATTGCAGTTCTGAATCATCCATCACCGGCCGTCTCGGCAAATACGGAGCAGGCATGATGATGAAAAAGGCCGATGCCATCTGGGAGAAACTCGCTGAAAACGTTTGCAGGGCAATAGAAGGAACCGACTGAATTGAAACCGGCCACATTCGATTACGTCCGAGCGGAGTCCGTGGACCAGGTCCTGGTTCTGCTGGAGCGACACGCGGGTTCCGCCAAGGTTCTGGCAGGCGGGCAAAGCCTGAATCCAACCCTGAACATGCGCTTGTCGGCGCCCGACCTGCTCATCGATATTAACGATCTGGATGTACTCAAGGGCATCAGGGTTGATGGGGACATGCTGCGCATCGGCGCCCTGGTCCGCCATGCGGAAATCGAGCAATCGGAACTTGTCGCGACACACGCGCCCCTGTTGAAAAAAGCCATCGGGCACGTCGCCCATGCGGCGATACGCAACAGGGGGACGATCGGCGGCAACGTGTCGTTGGCCGACCCGGCTTCGGAACTGCCGGCCTGTTGTGTCGCCCTGGACGCCAGCATCGCGATACAAAACAAGCAAAGTACAAGGGTTGTGCGCGCCCGTGATTATTTCAGGGACCTGTATGAAACAGACCTGCAGGAAAACGACCTGATGACTTCGATCTCGTTTCCCGTCGCCGGAGAAACGACCGTCTGCGCGTTCCGCGAGTTTGTCCGTCGCAAAGGTGATTTCGCTTCAACCGGCCTCGCGGTCAATGCTGAGATTGAAAACGGCGTATTCACTTCATTCAGTCCGGTATTTTTTGCCGTAGCCAACACCCCCGTGCTGGCTGCCGGTGTTGCACAACGGCTGGTGGACGTGGTGCTGACAAAAGAACGAATTGAACGGGCAATTGCTGCTGTGGACGATGATGTTGATATCACCGGCGATGCTTACATGGGTACGGAAATGAAACGGCACCTGGCGAAACATTACCTGCGAGAGGTTATCGAGGAACTGTATGGATAAGGAACCGCATTTTCCTGTCGCGATTACGGTCAACGGAACGCTTGTAGAGGCAGAAGTGCCCGCCCGGGAAAGCCTGGCGGACTTCCTGCGTCACCGGGTGGGGTTGACCGGCACACACGTCGGCTGCGAGCAGGGCATTTGCGGCGCCTGTACAGTCAGGTTTGACGGCCGCATAGCCCGTTCCTGCCTGACCCTGGCAGCGCAGGCTCACGGCCATAGTGTTGAAACCATCGAGGGGATGACCGACAGTGGTGAATTAGCTTCATTGCAGGCGGCATTCCTCAAGCATAATGCCGCGCAGTGCGGGTTCTGCACGCCCGGCATGCTGGTTACCGCGGCGGAATACTTGGCCGGGAGCAGGAGCGCCGACCGGGGGTCGATCCGGGAATTCCTGTCCGGGAACTATTGCCGCTGCACCGGCTATCACGCCATCGTCGACGCCATTGAAGAAGTCGCCGGGAGCAAGGCCGATGCCTGATCCCTTCACAATCGATCCGGGAACTGCCAGGCCGGACGCCGGTAAATTCATCCAGGGCCGGGGACGTTATCTCGACGATATCTCGGTCACCGGCATGCTCCACGTGTGTTTCGTGCGCAGTCCTTACGCCCATGCAAAAATCGAAAACATAAATGCCTCCGCGGCCCAGGAGCTGGGCGGCGTACACCATGTTTTCACCGGGCGGGACCTGGCCGCGGTCTGCCAACCCTGGACCGCGCGCCTGACCAATCTCGGGGAGATGAAGACCGCGCCGCAGGCGGCCATGCCCATGGATATCGCCAGGTGGCAAGGCGAACCGGTCGCCGCCGTCGTGGCGAACTCCAGGGCACAGGCCGAGGACGGGGCGGAACTGGTCGAGGTGGATTACACGGAACTGCCGGCAGTCACGGACCCGGAAACGGCAACCGGACCGGATGCGCCGCTGGTCCATCCGGAACTGGGGACCAACCTGGCCTGGTCGATCAATATCGATACGGGTGAGGTGGATGATGCCATGACCGGGGCCGACCTGGTGATTGAGAAGACATTCGAGGTGAACCGGCAGACCGGCGTCACGCTGGAACCGCGCGGCGCCATTGCCGACTACGATCCGTCCAAACGCTACCTGACCCTGTACCTGACCAGCCAGGTGCCCCATATCCAGCGCTATATCTACGCCCGGCAACTGGGGCTGCAGGAAGCGAACGTGCGCATCATCTGCCCGGATATCGGCGGCGGCTTCGGCCTGAAACTGCACGTTTATTCCGACGAGATCGCCACCGCCGCGATCAGCATGCTGCTGCGCCGGCCGGTGAAATTCGTGACCGACCGGCTGGAATCCTTCGTGTCCGATATCCACGCCCGGGGACACCGGGTAAAGGCCAGGATGGGGGTCAATACCGATGGCAAAATCCAGGCCCTGGAGGTGGAAGACCTGGCCGGCGCGGGGCCTTACCTTATTCACCCCCGCACCAGCGTGATCGAACCTCTGCTGGTCGCCATCTGTACGCCACTGGCCTACGACCTCAAGCATTACCGCGCCGTTGCGTCGCTGGTCTACCAGAACAAGGTCAGCACCGGCCAGTACCGCGGCGTGGGCATGCCTGTCGCCAGCCTGGTGGCGGAAGGGATGGTGGATGCGGCTGCCAGGGCGACCGGCCTCGACAAGGCCGAGATAAGAAAACGCAATCTATTCATGGATGACGCATACCCCGTTACCGGCATCTCCGGCGAATATCTCGAATGTTTATCCCAGCAGGCGTCCCTGGACAAGCTGCTGGGGATGATGGACTACGACGGGTTGCGCGAGGAACGTGACTCGGGACGTAACCAGGGCATGTACAAGGGCATCGGCCTCGCGACCGTGGTGGAGGGCACTTCGCCAAGTCCGGCCCTGTATGCCGCGGGCGGCGCGCCGATCAGTTCCCGGGACGCCTGTACCCTGCGCCTGGAAGCGGGCGGCAACATCTCCTGCGCAACCGGCCTGACCGACCAGGGCCAGGGCGGAGAGGCCGTGGTGACGTCAATCATCTCCGATGTGCTCGGTGTGGCCAGGGACGAGATCAACGTCGTCATGGGCGATACCGCCACCACGCCGTTCGGCGGCGGCACCTGGGCGTCCAGGGGCACGGCCATCGCGGGCGAGGCATGCCTGCTGGCGGCAACGGAGATGCGGGAGAAAATCCTGGAGGTGGCCGCCGCCGTCCACGAACAGCCGGCGGACATACTCACCATCCGGGCCGGCGACATCATCAATCTTGAGACAAACGATAAAATTTCATCCCTGGCGGAGATCGGCAATACGGTCCATTTCAATACGCATACCCTGCCGGCGGACCTTGAGCCGGAGCTGATCGTCACCCGCCATTACAGCCAGCGCGAACAACTCATGGTGTATGCCAACTGCGCCCTGGGCGTATCCCTGGAAGTGGACGTGAATACCGGCCTGGTGACGCTCCACAAGGTATGGGCGGTGGATGATTGCGGCCGCATCATTAACGAGAAACTGGTGGTGGAACAGATGCGCGGCAGCATCGTCCAGGGAATCGGCTCCAGCCTGTATGAAGAGTGCATCTACGATGAAGCCGGGCAGTTGTTGAACGGCAACATGTTCGAGTACCTGGTGCCCATGGCCGGCGAGATGCCCGATATCGAGGTCGGCCACATAGAGACACCCACCAAAGCCACGCAACTGGGCGCAAAAGGCTGCGGCGAAGCCGGCATCATCGCCGTCTGCGGCGCCATCATGAACGGGATCAATGATGCGCTTGAGCCATTCGGCGTGGAAGTGAGTTCACAGCCGTTTACGCCGGAGAAGATCCTGCGGGCGCTGGGGAAGATCAATTAACCCGTTTCTATTCCCTTGAAGGTTGCAGCGCCAGTCGCGAGATGAACAGGATTGATGCCAATATGGTAATGATTC
>JAPPLI010000173.1 GCA_028819495.1 Gammaproteobacteria bacterium
CGCTCAACCGCTTCCCGACCCGCTGAACATGGCAATATTAACTGGAAAGGGTACTAGCTCAAATTCAATAAAATAAGGGAACCTCTGATTTTAACAGGGGTTCCCAGCTTCATCCCCGAACGAACCCGGACCGCGCGGCGTCGGGTGTTCGGGATACGTTTCTCTTCTTTTACCAACTGTGTGATTCATGAGCCAATTAGGAACCCCCGATAATCCCCTGACAGTCGCCGTCATCGGCAGCGGCCCCAGCGGCTTCTACGCCGTTGACGCGCTGATAAAAGCCGGCATAGAGGCCCGTATCAATATGTTCGAGCGCCTGCCCGTGCCTTACGGCCTGGTAAGAAGCGGCGTTGCGCCGGATCACCCGAAACTGAAACAGGCCATCAAGGTCTATGCCAGGCTTGCCGAGGCGGAACAATTCAACTACATCGGGAACGTGACTGCGGGCAGAGACATCAGCATTGATGAATTGCGGGCAAACTATCATGCGGTGATCCTCACTTGCGGCGCCGAAACCGACCGCCGCCTGGGCATCCCCGGTGAAGACCTGCCCGGCAGCTACACGGCAACGGAATTTGTCGGCTGGTATAACGGCCATCCCGATTATCGCGACAGGCAATTCGACCTGTCCCATGAAACCGCCGTCATCATCGGCCAGGGCAACGTGGCTGCCGACGTGAGCCGGATACTGGCCAAGACCGTTGATGAATTGAAACACACCGACATATCCGAACATGCCCTGGACGTACTTGCGACCAGTAAAATCAAAAACATCTACGTTATCGGCCGGCGCGGGCCGGCACAGGCCAAGTTCACCTCCAAGGAATTGAAGGAATTCGGCGTCCTGGCCGATTGCGACCCGGTCATCGATGCGGGCGAACTGGCGCTGAACCCGGAAAGTGAAGCTGAACTCGAAAATACCGGTAACAAAAAAATCTATGACCTGTTCTGCGGATTTGCCGACCGGGAGGCGGCCAGGGACAGGCGCTGTATTTTCACCTTCCTGAAGAGTCCCAGGGAAATACTCGGCGACGGCAGGGTGGAACGCTTGCTGATAGAAAAAAACACCTTGTCGGGAGAACCGTTCCGGCAGTCCGCAAGGGGCAGCGGGGAAACATTCACTCTTGACACGGGCATCGTCTTTCGCAGTATCGGCTACCACGGCATACCCATGCCCGGTGTGCCGTTTGATGAATCACGCGGGGTCTTCTCCAATGATAAAGGCAGGGTCATGAAGGACGGTGCGGTTGAACGGGGATTGTATACCGCAGGATGGATCAAGCGCGGCCCGACCGGCATCATCGGCACCAACAAGGCGGACAGCGTGGAAACCGTGGGGCTGTTGCTGGAAGACCTGGATAACCTGGACAGCGGTGACACCAGGCGCGGCGCAGAGGGCTGTTACGAGATTCTCGACCGGCGCAATGTCCGTCACATCAGCTTCGCCGACTGGAAAAAAATCGATGCGACCGAGATCGCACGCGGCGAACCTGCAGGCAAACCCAGGGAGAAATATACCTACATCAGCGAAATGCTGGCCCTGCTGGATTGATGGCGTCGACGGCAAACGTAACGTGTCCGTTTTGCAGCCTGTTATGCGATGACCTGGCGGCTCTTGAGCAAAAGCAACAAATCAGCGTCTCCGCCAATGCCTGCCGGCTTGCCAGGCAGGGGTTTTCCGCTCCGCGGCCGTCTTCCGAAGCAAGCCTGAAAGGCGTTCCGGCAACCACAGGGCAAGCCGTCCGGGCCACGGCAAAGCTGCTGCAAAAGTCCCGCAAACCATTGGTTGCCGGCCTGGGCACGGACGTGGATGGTATACGCGCAGCCCTGCAACTGGCGGAAATGACGGATGCCGCGCTGCTGCACTCCCAGGAAAGCCAATCCCTGCATAACCTGAACGCGCTACAGGCCCGCGGCGGGATCGCGGCCACCCTGGCGGAGGTAAAGAACAGGGCGGACGTTATCATCTTTATTGGTAATAACGTCTGTGGCGATTATCCCCGGTTCATCGAGCGCTTCATCAACGCTCCTTATGCCTTGTTCGCCGGGCAAAACAGGAAACTGGCCTATCTGGGCCGGCCGGGCCGTACCGAACTGGCCGGCTGTGAGGACCATGAACTGGTAGTCATTTCTGGCCGGAACGATGAGATTGCCGATAACCTCGCGCTGCTGCGAACCCGGCTGGCCGACCGGCAACTGCTGGATTTCAGTACTGTTCCTGCGGCAAAAGCCCGTAAACTGGAACAGGTTGCAGGCATGATCAGGGACGCGCAATACGGCGTCCTGGTATGGAGCCCCGCAGCCGTGCCGCAGGACCAGGCCGACCTGGTCATCAGTTCGGCGCAGGACCTGTTACGCGACCTTAACGCGAGGCAGCGTTTTGCCGGTTTATCCCTGGGCGGCAGCAACGGCGGCGCATCCTGGCAGAGCGTAGCCACCTGGCAGACCGGCTTCCCGGCCGCGGTCGATTTCAACCGCGGATGTCCGTCCGGCGACGGCATACACACGGCGGACGTGGACAGCCTGTTGTGGATATCGGGATTTACGGAAGCAGCGCCTCCCGCCCTGGACGTGCCCACTGTCATTCTGTCCCCATACCGCGCCGGCGCGAATGATGCAGACGTTTACATCCCGACAGGCGTTCCCGGCATCGACCATACCGGCAACCTGTTAAGGACGGACGGAGTCATCAGCCTGCCGTTGAAAAAGCTGAGAGATTCCGGGGCGCAGAGCGCAGCCGGGATCATCCGGGAAATCATTTCTGTAATAGAGGGTCGCCGTTGGCGACACGGTATTCGACTGGATTCCCGCATGCGCGGGAATGACGGTGAATAACAAATCCAAGGGGTCAGAGTAAGAAATTCGTCAGAATTTTTACTCTGACCCCACCAATCGAACTTATGAGCAATACAAAAAAAGCACTATGATCAAACTCGAAGGCGGCACGGTCTACGATCCGGCAAACGGGATAGACGGCAGGATCAAGGACCTGTATATCGAGGACGGCAGGCTGGCCGACCCGGCGGCTGCAGGCAGGATTGACCGGGTACTGGACCTGGATGGGCGCGTCATCATGCCGGGCGGCATCGATATACACACCCACATCGGCGGAGGCAAGGTCAGTATCGCCAGGATGTTGCTGGCGGAGGACCACGCCAACAATCCCGTTGCTCCCGACATGCTGATGCGCTCCGGTTCAGGCAGCATCGCTCCAAGCAGTTTTGTCACCGGATACCGCTATGCCGAAATGGGTTATACCTCCTGTTTCGAACCGGCCATGATGCCGGTGAACGCGCGCCAGTCGCACCTGGAGATGGCCGATACTCCGATGCTGGATACCGGCGCCTATGTCCTGCTCGGAAATGATGATTTCCTGTTGCGCCTGCTACAAAGTAACAAGGACCCGCAACTTGTGAATGATTACGTGGCCTGGACCATACAGGCGACCCGGGCCATGGGCGTGAAGGTGGTCAACCCCGGCGGCATCAGCGCATTCAAGTTCAACCAGAGAAAACTGGACCTGGATGAATCCAACAGGCATTACGGACTGACGCCGCGCGCCATCCTGTCTGCCCTGCTCGACGCGCTGGACGCCATCGGCGTTCCCCACCCGCTGCACGTCCATGCCTGCAACCTGGGGGTGCCGGGCAATTACCGGACGACCCTCGATACCATTGCTTCGGCCGAGGGCAGGCCCGTGCACCTGACCCACGTACAGTTCCACAGTTACGGGCAGGAAGGGGACAGGAAATTCTCGTCCGCGGCGGCGCAGATAGCAGAGGCGGTAAACGGGAACGCGAACCTGTCCATCGACGTAGGCCAGGTCATGTTCGGCCAGACCGTCACCGCCTCCGCCGATACCATGATGCAGCACCGGGGCCATATTCATGCCCACCCGAAAAAATGGGTATCCATGGATATTGAATGCGAAGCCGGCTGCGGCGTGGTGCCGTTCCGCTACCGGGACAGAAATTTTGTCAACGCCCTGCAGTGGTGCATCGGCCTGGAAATATTCCTGCTCGTGAATGACCCCTGGCGCGTGTTCATGACCACCGACCATCCCAACGGGGCACCGTTTACCTCTTATCCGCACTTGATCAGGCTGCTCATGGACAGGAGTTTTCGCAACGACATGCTGGGCACGATAAACAGGGACGCGGCCGCCGCCAGCGTCCTGTCCTCAATCGAGCGGGAATACTCACTATACGAGATAGCCATCATCACCCGCGCCGCGCCGGCTCGGAGCCTGGGCCTCAGGGACCTGGGCCACCTGGGCATCGGGGCAACCGCGGATATCACCGTATACAGGCCGGATGACAACCTCGAAACCATGTTCGGCACACCGGAATACGTATTCAAGCGCGGCGAACTCTGTGTCAGGGACGGCAAGGTCTGCGCCATCCCGGCCACCTCCACCCACGTGGTCGAACCGGAATACGACCCGGATATAGAGAAGTCACTTAAACATTACTTCGACAGGTACATGACCATGAATCTGGAAAATTTCAAAATCAGCCGTGACGAACTCGAAGGGTACAACCAGGAGTCTTTAATCGTACATGACTGCAAGTAAATCCAGCCTCCCACAGGTTGGGATAGTGTTTTCAAGACCCTCTGGAAGCCATGGATGGCTGGAAGGGAGCGTACATGGATGTATTCATAGCGTGTCTTGAAAATACTATCCCAACCTGTCCGATGCCGACCAAAGAATAAAGTATTATGCTATCCACATGAATATTAACGGTGTAACCATCGACGATACTTTCGCTGAGGCCTTCCCCATGAAGGCTACCCGGCTGATCATTACCGCGATGACCATGAAGTACGCCTACATCGCGGCCAACTCGCT